>CANKHJ010000338.1 GCA_947481635.1 Bradyrhizobiaceae bacterium | reverse complement strand
GCGCCGATTGAGGCGCTGATCGAATTGAAAACCGCCAATGGAATCACGCCCGACATGGTCGAAGGCGTGACGATGCGTGTCGCGCCGCATCTGAGCAGTGTCTGCGACATTCGCGAGCCGAAAACCGGCCTGGAGGCAAAGTTCAGCCTGCGTTTCAGCGCGGCCCTGGTTCTTGGCGGGCAGGATACCGGGCGACCGGAAGCCTTCGCGGACGAACTGACGGGCGAACCCGGGCTCGTCGCCCTGCGTGATAAGATCGATGTGGCGTTCGATCCGGCATTTTCGCAATACGCGACGCAGGTCGACATCCGGCTGCGCAACGGCACCACCGTCACGACGCGCCAGGCGGTAGGCAAGCCGATGACCGACCTGTCGGCACAGCGCGCCCGGCTGCGGGCGAAATTCGACAAGCTGGTGATCCCGTCCTTCGGCGGCGCTGCTGCCGGTGAGATCGTCGCTCATGTCGAACACCTGGCGCGCGCCGGCAGTATCGCGCCCCTGATGAAGCTGTGCGCAGGGACCGCGAAATAGCCAAGATACGCGGCTCTCGTCTCCCTCGCTCGCGAATACGTCGTGGTGAATTGCACGATATCCGCGCCGCCCGCTTTTGTGTCGCGTCGCTCACCGACTTCGGATTTCGGCCGGGCAGGGTGACAGAGTTAAGGATGGAATATGTCGGCAGCCCTGGAGATCCAGAACCTGGAGAAGCGCTTCAGCGCCGGCCGGCCGGCCGTGGACGACGTCAGTTTCGAAATGTCGTCCGGCGAGATCGTCGTGCTGTTGGGCCCATCGGGCTGCGGCAAGACCACGACGTTGCGCTGCGTCGCCGGGCTCGAGACGCCGACCGGCGGCAGCATTTCGATTGCCGGCGCGCTGGTCTCCGCGCCGGACCAGGGCATCGCCGTGCCGCCGCGCAAGCGCGATCTCGGCATGGTGTTCCAGTCTTACGCGATCTGGCCGCACATGAACGTGTTCAACAATGTCGCCTATCCGCTCAAGCAGCGCGGCCTGAGCCGCGCCGACATCGAGGCGAAGGTGCAGGAGGCGCTCGACCTTGTCGGGCTCTCGGACTATGCCAGCCGGCCGTCGGCCGCCCTGTCGGGTGGGCAGATGCAGCGCGTCGCCTTGGCACGCAGCCTGACCTATCGTCCAAAGCTGCTGCTGCTCGACGAGCCGTTGTCAAATCTGGACGCCAAGCTGCGACTGCGGCTGCGCGCCGACCTGCGCCGCATCATCAAGCAGACCGGCCTGACAGCACTCTATGTCACGCACGACCAGTCCGAAGCCGTCGTGCTCGGAGACAGGATCGGTGTGATGCGGGACGGCAAGCTCCTGCAACTTGCGCCTCCCCATGAAATCTATAATCGCCCCGCCGATCTGTTCGTGGCGAGTTTCACCGGCGCGTCCAATCTGCTCGCGGGGCGCGTTCGGTCGATCGACCGCGAATGGGGCTCGATTGAAATGGGTGACGGATCCCATCTGTTGGCGACGCTTGGCTCCGGCATCGCCATCGGCGATTCCGTGACGGTGGCGGTGCGCCCGGAAAATATCGCGCTTGGCGGCAGCGGCGAAGTCAATCGCTTCAACGCTCGTGTTGTCAGCCGGCAATATCAGGGCGTGCAGACAGCCTACGAACTCGAAGTCTTCGGCGGCCGCATCGAAGTGGTCGAACTCGGCACCGGCCTGCGCTTCGACGACGGGGCGGCCGTGCCCGTGGTGCTGCCGCCATCGCTCTGCTGGGCCTATCCGCAAGACCCCGAAGCGGTGTCTGAATGACGGACGGCAAACACAGGTTCGCCGGGAAGACGCCATGAGCATCATCGATTCCCAAATTCACATTTGGCGCGCGGAGACGGCGGACCGCCCGTGGGTGCCGGGTTCGGCGATCCGTGCACAGCGCGCGGAGCCGCTCGGATACCAGGAGCTTGTCGGCCTCATGGATGAGGCCGGTGTTGACCGTGCCGTGCTGGTTCCGCCGGCCTGGGAAGGTGACCGGAATGATTTCGCACTCGAAGCAGTTGCCGAGTTTCCGTCGCGCTTCGGCGTCATGGGGCGCCTGACACTTGGACAGCGCCTGAGCGACGACGAACTCGCCGCATGGAAACGTCAGCCGGGGATGCTCGGTGTACGCTTGTCATTCTCGACACCGCGCGAACAGGATTGGCTGCGCGACGGTGTGACCGATTGGTTCTGGGCCGCCGCGGAGCGGCTCGGTGTGCCGGTCATGATTCGTCCGCCGGAATGGTTTCACGGCCTTGGCGACATCGCGGACCGTCATCGCGGCTTGACCATCATCATCGACCATATGGGGCTCACGGAGCCGGTCGTTGCAGCGGGTCGCGGCGAAGCCGTCATTCAGGACGTCCTCTCGCTCGCACATCATCCCAATATCAGCGTCAAGTGCTCGGCGGTTCCGACCTATTCAAGCGAGGCTTATCCGTTCCGCGACATGCATGACACGATCCATCGCATGTTCGATGCCTATGGGCCGCGGCGCCTGTTCTGGGGCACGGACCTTTCGCGACTCCTGAAGAAATGCTCCTATCGCGAGGCGATTTCGATGTTCACGCAAGAACTGGATTTCCTGACTGCGACGGACAAGAGCCTGATCATGGGCGACGCCCTCGCCGCGTGCCTGACGTGGAGCCGGGCAGGGCCGATGGAGCAGCAACCACGATTGTCGCATCGTTGAACGCGCAACGAAATTGTTGTGCGGCGGACAACAGGCCTGATCACATAATAAACATCCGATGGGAGGAATTGATGGCGTGGCGCAAGACTGTTTTTACAGGGACTGTCGTCATCTGTGCGAGCATCCTCGCGGGCATCGCTTCACCGGCAGTGGCGCAGCAGTCTGACGACTATGGTTCGCTGGAACTGATCGCGGCCGCGCGCAAGGAAGGCCGCATCACGATCTATACGGTCCAGGATCCCGACAGCATTCGCGGCTTCGTCAAGGCGTTCAATCAGCGCTTTCCCTTTGTCAACGTCAGCATATTGCGGCT
>CANKHJ010000337.1 GCA_947481635.1 Bradyrhizobiaceae bacterium | reverse complement strand
CTGAGCCCATTCTCCGCGTTGAACAGGTGTCGAAACGGTTCGGCGGATTGCGCGCCGTCGACAAGGTGTCGTTCGCGGCCGAGGCCGGCCGCATCACCGCGCTGATCGGACCGAACGGGGCCGGCAAGACCACCCTGTTCTCGATCATCACCGGATTCCTCGCTCCGACAGAAGGCCGCGTGTTCTATAACGGCGCCGACATCACCGGCGAACCGCCGCACAAGCTGGCGCGCCGCGGCATCGCGCGGACGTTCCAGATCGTGCAACCCTTCGTCGGACTGACGGTGCACGAGAACATCGCGGTCGGATCGCATCTTGCGCATTCCGCCCGCGCCGATGCGCTGGCCGCAGCGGCCGCGGTCGCGCGTTCGGTCGGACTGGGCGAGATGCTGTCGCAGCCGGCCGCCAGCCTCACCGTCGCCGGGCGCAAGCGGCTCGAACTGGCGCGCGCGCTCGCGATCGAGCCGAAGCTGCTGCTGCTGGACGAAGTGCTGGCCGGCCTCAATCCGTCCGAAATCCGCGACATGCTGCCGGTGATCCGCGCCATCCGCGAGCGCGGCATCAGCATCGTCATGATCGAGCATGTGATGCAGGCGGTGATGAGCCTCGCCGAGCAGGTGTTCGTGCTGGCCGAAGGCGGGATCATCGCCGCAGGCTCGGCGCAGGAGATCGCGCGGCATCCGCGCGTGGTCGAGGCCTATCTCGGCCATGGCGCCGCCGGCCGGCTGGCCGCTGCCGGAGGCGGCAATGGCTGAGCCGGTCCTCACCATCGCCGGCCTGCATGCCGGCTACGGCGCGACCGAAGTGGTGCGCGGCGTCGATCTCGCGGTCGGGCCCGGCGAGATCGTCGCGGTGCTCGGCTCCAATGGCGCCGGCAAGTCGACGCTCAACCGCGCGATCTCCGGCCTGCTGCGGCCGTGGCGCGGGTCGATCCGTTTTCATGGCGCGGCGATCGAGCGCGAGACGCCGGCGATGATCGTCGGGCGCGGCCTGATCCATGTGCCGGAGGGCCGCCGCATCTTTCCGAACATGACGGTGCGTGAAAATCTCGACCTCGGCGGCTATCGCGCCCGCGCGCGGCGCGAGGCCAATCGCGGCCGGGTGTTCGGCATCTTCCCCCGGCTGGCCGAGCGTCAGGGCCAGAGCGCCGGCACGCTGTCCGGCGGCGAGCAGCAGATGCTCGCGATCGGCCGCGGCCTGATGGCGGAGCCGAAACTGCTGATCCTGGACGAGCCGTCGCTCGGCCTGTCGCCGCTGCTGGTCGAGGAATTGTTCGCGCTGATCAAGAGCATCAACGCCGACGGCGTCGCGATCCTGCTGGTCGAGCAGAATGTGGTGCAGAGCCTGGAGGTTGCGCAGCGCGCCTATGTGCTGGAAAACGGCACATTCGTGATAGAGGGAAGTGCCGCGGAGATCGGCCGCGACCCCAACCTCAAACGCGCCTATCTGGGACTATGAGCATGGCTGACGAGAACGGTTTGCGGGCGCGCCTGAGCCGGCCGCCGATCGTGGTGGCGCCTGGCATCTATGATCCGCTCACGGCGCTGATCGGTGTCCAGGCCGGCTTCACGACGCTCTATATCTCCGGCGCGGCGATTGCCTATACCCGGATCGGCCGGCCGGATATCGGCCTCGTCAGCGTCAGCGAGGTCGCCGACACCGTGGCGCTGATCCGCGATCGCGTCGATGCGCAGCTGATCGTCGATGCCGACACCGGCTATGGCAACTCGCTCAACGTCCAGCGCACGATGCGGACCTTCGAGCGCGCCGGCGTCAATGCGATCCAGCTCGAGGACCAGGACTTTCCGAAACGCTGCGGCCATCTCGACGACAAGGTATTGATCCCGGCGGCCGAGATGGCCGGCAAGATCAAGGCGGCGCTCGACGCGCGGCATTCGCAGGAAACGCTGGTGATCGCACGCACCGACGCGGTCGCGGTCGAAGGCTTGGAGCGCGCGATGGAACGCGCCGTTTTGTATCGCGAGGCCGGCGCCGATGTGCTGTTCGTCGAGGCGCCGAAGACCCGCACCGAACTGGCCGGCATCGTCGCCGGTCTCGGCAGGAGCGTGCCGCTGATGGCCAACATGGTCGAGGGCGGCAAGACGCCGGTGCTTTCGGCGGCGGAGCTTGAAGCCATCGGGTTTTCGTTGGTGATCTTTCCGGGCGGCATCGTGCGCGCGCTCGCACGGACCGCGGCCGATTATTACGGCTCGCTGGCAAAGAACGGCACCACCGAACCGTTCCGCAACCAGATGCTCGACTTCGATGGGCTGAACGAATTGATCGGCACGCCCGAGATGCTGGCGCTCGGCAAGCGCTATGACGGCGGTGAGCGCCGGTGACCCTTCTCGATCCCGTTACGCTGGCCGTGCTCAATGGCCGGCTGGTCCAGATCGCCGACGAGATGGACGCGACGCTGTTCCGCTCGGCGTTCAACCCGATCATCGCGGAAGCGCATGACGCCTGCCACGGGCTGTATCATGCCGACACCGGCGCGACGCTGGTGCAGGGCACGTCCGGCCTGCCGATCTTCGTCGGCGCGATGGCCTTCGCGGTGAAGGCCGTGATCGACAAGGTCGCCCGCGACGGCGGCCTCGCGCCCGGCGACACCTATATCTTCAACGATCCTTATGACGGCGGCACCCACCTCAACGATTTCCGCCTGGTGCGTCCGCTGATGCGACAGGGCCGCGTGTTCGCGTGGCTCGCCTCAGTCGGGCACTGGCTCGATGTCGGCGGCAATGTGCCGGGCAACTTCAACGCCAAGGCGACCGAGAGCTTTCAGGAAGGGTTTCGGGTCCCGCCGGTGAAGATCGTGCGCGACGGCGCCTTGCAGCATGACGTGGTCGACATCCTCGCCGCCAATTCGCGCGTGCCGCAATCGAACTGGGGCGATCTCAACGGCCAGCTCAACGCGCTCGATCTCGGCGAGAAGCGCTTCCATGCGCTGCTCGACGAATATGGCGACGATGTCGTGGACGCGGCCTTCACCGCCCTCACCGCGCGCGCCGAATCCCTGATGCGCGCCAATAT
>CANKHJ010000336.1 GCA_947481635.1 Bradyrhizobiaceae bacterium | reverse complement strand
GATCAGGGCAAGGTCATGGGCGGTGGCTCCAGCATCAATTTCCAGGCAGCCAACCGCGGCTCGCCCGCCGACTACGACGAATGGGATGCGCTCGGCGCCGCGGGCTGGGGTTGGGGCGACGTCCTGCCCTATTTCCGCAAACTCGAAGACGACGCGGATTTTTCTGGGGAATTCCACGGACAGGGCGGCCCGATTCCGGTGCAACGGATGCCGCGCAAGGATTGGTCCGGCTACACCGAGGCCCTGGCGCAATCGCTCGACATCGCCGGGCTTCCTTACCTGGAGGACCAGAACGGCGAATATCGGGACGGATACTTCGCCGCGACCCAGAACAACCGGAACGGCCGCCGGGTGTCGGCTGCCATTGCCTATCTTGACGCAGCGACGCGACGCCGGCCTGGATTGCAGATCCTGAGCGAGAGCCACGTGATGGAGCTGCTATTCGAGGGACGGCGTGCGGTCGGTGTCCGGGTGAAGACCAAGCAAGGCGAGCAGACGATCCGCGCCCGCGAGATCATCCTGTCGGCCGGCGCGGTGCATTCGCCCGCGATCCTGCTGCGGTCGGGCATCGGCCCAGCTGCGCAATTGTCGGACAAGGGGATCGAGGTTCGGCGCGATGTTCCGGGCGTCGGCGAGAACCTGCGGGATCATCCTGGCGTGACGATCATGTCCTATGTCGTCCCGGCCGCGCGCGTCGCCGTCGGCCAGAGGCCGCTGCAACTCTCGTTGCGCCACTCCTCGAACCTGGAGGGGTGTCCGCCAAACGACCTCTATACCGGCATCTACAGCCGCGCCGGCTGGCATGGCGTCGGCCGACGGCTCGGAGCCGCCGTGACCTGGGTGAACAAACCTTTTTCGGCCGGGCGCGTCAGCTTGCAGACCGCGCATTGGGAGGATGAGCCGAAGGTCGAGCTCAATTACTTCGACGATTATCGGGATCTGACCCGGCTGATGCAGAGCGTTCGTTTCGTCGCGTCGCTGTTCGATCGCGAGCCGATGCAGCAAGCCTCGCGCAGCGCATTCGGCGCGCGCTGGAGCCCGCGCGCCCGCGCGGCCAGCGCCGTGAACTGGAAGAACTTCATCATGATGGGCGCAGCCGGCATGCTGATGGATGGGTCGGCGTCCGCGCGCGACTATCTGATCCGCAAACAGATCAACGAAGGCCCGGACTTGGCGGATATCCTGGCCGACGACGAGGTGCTCGAGGACTTCGTGCGATCGACGGCGATGGGCATCAAGCATCTGTCCTGCACGTGCCGCATGGGCCGCGCAGACGATCCCAAGGCAGTGACGGCGGTTGACGGACGGGTCCATGGCATCGAGGGGTTGCGGGTCGCCGATGCCTCGATCATGCCGTCGCTGCCGCGCTGCAACACCAACCTGACGACGATGATGATCGCCGAAAAGATATCCGACGCGATCATCGCGGCGTGATCGTTGCGATTGGCAGGAGCCTTTCACCTTCTATTGTTCCCATTGTTCCCTACATCCGGCAAGCGTATCCTCGGATGAGGCATGACTTGGCGTGAGCAGGAACGGCCATCGCCGGTTCAACGATTCGGCATTGGATGTGATGCTGCTGAACAATGCCGACTCGCTGCCGAACCTCACTTTTCTGATTTGAATCGTCTTGAACGGCTTGCGGCGCGACACGCTTCCGGTGCACGACTTAGGCCACGGGGCACCACTTTCATCCCATCTCATGTCCACTCCGCGCCGGGTATGCGCACGGACGGCGTAACGACGGCGCATGTTTGGAGACTGATGCAATGGCAAAGGCGCATCCTCGCGTCATGATCGTGGGCGGTGGGATTGGCGGCCTGTTTGCTGCCAATGCGATGATCGCCAATGGCCTTGACGTCACGGTCTATGAGCAGGCGCCCGCGCTCGGCGAGATCGGCGCCGGCGTCTACGTCACGCCCAACAGCGTGCGGCAGCTCGAGCGCGTCGGCCTCGGCGGGGCAGTCGAAAAATTCGGCGCTCGCGTGGGAGGCGGATCACGCTATCTGCGTTTCGACGGGACGCCGATCGCGCCGGTGCAGGTGACGGATGCATCGGGCTGGAACGCCTGTTTCGGCATGCATCGCGCCGATTTCATCGAACTTCTCGCCACGCCCCTCCCCACAGGCGTCGTCAATTGCGGCCACCGCGCGACAGGCTTCGAGCAGACCGACGACGTCGCGCGCGTGACATTTGCCAATGGCGTGACGGCCGAAGCGGACGTGGTCGTCGCTGCCGAGGGCATCCATTCCGAGCTTCGGCCCCATGTGTTCCCGCCGTCGAAGCCGGTTTTTCACGGCACCATCGCCTATCGCGGGCTGGTGGCGCGCGAGCGGCTGCCGGGATGGCCTGCCGACTGCTGGGAAATGTGGGCTGGCCCGTCCAAGCATTTTCTGACCTTCCCGGTCCGGCACGGCACGCTGTTGAACTACGTTGGTTTCGTGCCGACCGATGAGCAGATGAAGGAGTCCTGGTCCGCGCCGGGCAACCCGGACACGTTGCGTGCCGAGTTCGACGGGTGGGACCCGCGCATCGGTGACCTTCTGACGCAGGTCGAGACGTGCTTTCGCTGGGCGCTATACGACCGCGAGCCGTTGCCGACATGGACCAAGGGACGACTGACCCTGCTCGGCGATGCGGCACATCCGATGCTGCCGCATCTCGGACAAGGCGCGAACCAGGCGATCGAGGACGGCATGGCGCTGGCGACGATCCTGGCGAACACCGAGCACGCGACGCTGCCGGATGCGCTGTCGGCCTATGAGCGGCTGCGTCGCGAACGCGTGGCGCAGATTCAGTTGGGCGCGCGCCAGAATGGCCTTCGCGTCGATGCGGCCCATGGCGATCTGACCATCCGCGACGCGGAACTCCGCGCGCATGCCGAATTTCGCAAGCAGCTCTACACCCATGATGTGGTGCCTGACGCCAAGGCTGCGTTTGCCTGACCCAATCGACGCGCGCTCACGCGATGCCATCCTGCGAATGACGCGCTGAATCTCTAAAATCCTAATTACTAACCTTGCTCGCTAACATTGCGTTG
>CANKHJ010000335.1 GCA_947481635.1 Bradyrhizobiaceae bacterium | reverse complement strand
GACCAACTGGAGGTCTTTTGCGGTCGATTGAAGAGTTTCCAAAAATTTTAATGAATTGACTGGGCAGTCGGTAATGGCTCGCATTTTCGCAAGGCAACAATGGGCGAGATGTGACGTCAGTGGGAGTGGCTTTGGAAACGCAAGGGTGAGGGGCCCGAGACAGGCGTTTAGCAACTCTCAGGTGGACGCTGACTGATGGCCCGATGTATTAAGATCACGAACGACGAGGGAAATTCTGTCATCTTATCCGCCCACAACTCTTTGGTCACCTAGACTCAGCGCATCGGTGGAAATGATTCGATCACTCGCCTCATTTGCCGTGGTGGTAACCACACTCGTTTCAACGATCGGCGCCGGTGAGGCGTTGGCAGCTGGCGATGCCGGACGTGGTCGGAAGGTTACCGAAAAATGGTGCGCCCTATGTCATGCCGTTTCAGGGGCGCGAAAGCCAACCGCTCCTGCGTTTTCGTCGATCGTCCGACGTGCCGGTCGTGACGACGCTTACCTGCGCGATTTTCTCGAAGACGATCACTTTCCGATGACGATGCACCGTCTCTTCGAGCACGAAAAAGAGGACGTCTTGGAATATTTTCGGTTACTGAGAACCAGGCGCTAGGAGAGGCATACTGACCTGCCACTGAGTTGTCATCCAGCGGCGGTTAGAGCCTCGGCAGGTTTTACGCCGTTTGGCGCGGGTTTAGCAACGGACGATCGGCGGAGCTGGTCGGGGTTGCGCAGCTGATCGTCCGTTGCGGTCAAGTTGGCGGCATAGGCCGCAGGCGTGAGATAGCCGGGCGCCGAGTGTGGGCGCGCGGTGTTGAAGTCGGCGACCCAAGCCGCGATCTTGGCGCGGGCGTTGTCGAGATCGAAGAACAACGTCTCGTTGAGAAGCTCGTCGCGAATGCGGCCATTGAAGTTCTCCACAAAGCCGTTCTGCATCGGCTTGCCCGGCGCGATGAAGTGCCAGTCGATGCCGTTGTCCTTGCACCGCCAGCGCCCTTCACGAACTATTCTCTTGTGGGATCGCTCAGAGAAAATCCCGCATTTTTGGCACATCTGAAGCACCAGCCCTGTACCTCCGATTATCGGGAGGCAATTGGGCTTCTCTTTGGACGAATCTTCTCCGAAGCCGAGTACTGATGACGGACGGTCCGATCCTGGATTTGTCTGCGAAATCAATCGAATGCACCGTTGCGAACCACCAAAGCCACTGGTCGGGCGGTGACCGAGGATTACCTCCGCAAAAGGAAGCATCCTTAATTGGTCCCGGCTCCCTGACGGCCAGAGAGTTATTTGCGCATGGTGCAGGAGGATTGGCGGTGGCCGACTTTGAAGCTCGATGGCTGTTCTCCGGCATCAAACCATCACGCGATGCGCGCTGCGAGTTTTTGCTCGACAAGCTTCGGGTCACGCCGGAATTCGTCGTAAAGTTTTGACGCTTCCCCGACGAAAATATCATCGCGCCCCTCGAGGATGCCCGTCACGACCTCGGCGGCAACCTGCGCCGGCGGGATCTTTGGGATGCTGAGATGCGAGGTCATCTGGGTGTCCACCGCTGGCGGGAATACCCCGACGATCTTGATTCCAAAGCGGCTGATCTCGGCACGCAGCGCCTGCGTCAGTGCGTGAAGGGCCGCCTTGCTCGCACAATAGGATCCCATGGTCGGATAACACATGTGACTGCCGATGCTCATGATGTTGACGATGGTGCCACTCCCGCGACGCTGCATGAAGGGCACGAAGGCGCGGATCATCCGCAGCGTACCGAAATAATTGACCTCCATTTCGTGGCGGGCCACGTCTTCTTCGGTGCCGACGAAGCGGGCGTTGCCGTTGACGCCGGCATTGTTGATCAGGATGTCCACATCAGGTCCGAGCCGGCCGGCGGCGGCAGCGACGGCATCCTCATCCGTGATGTCGAGGGTTTCCGGGCGCACGATGCCCTCGGCGAACCGCGCGTCCCCTTTGCTGACGACGCCCGTGATGGTGCGGGCCTGCGCATCGGAAAAAGCTGCGACCAGGGCTCGGCCGATGCCGCCGGTGGCGCCCGTGATCAGTACATGCTTGCCGGCAAGGCGCGACCGGGAAATCGCGACGGGTCCTTCGGAATGGGTCTGCATGGGGGACGCTTCCTCGCCAATAGCGGCTATTTCGTCAGAGATTGAATTTCGCAACCAATTTGGTCAAGCCTCGGCCGCCGGGTGGTTGCTTTTCACAACCTATTGCGGCGATCCTGACTCCGGCCTTAGATGGCGTCAGAGCCGCCAGCCGAGGAAGCAGATCATGTCGATTTCCGATGACTACATGACATTGACCCGGGTCGGTCCTGGGACCCCGATGGGTACGCTTCTGCGCCGCTATTGGATTCCCGCGCTGATGACGGAGCAATTGCCGGAGCCGGGCGGCGCGCCGGTGCGGGTCCGGCTGCTCGGTGAGAATCTCGTTGGCTATCGCGACCCCCAGGGTCAGTTGGGGCTCGTCCGCGAGCATTGTCCACATCGGGGCGCTTCGCTTGCTTATGGCCGCAACGAGGTCGGCGGGCTGCGGTGCCTTTATCACGGGTGGAAGATCAATTCGGAGGGGTCGGTTGTCGAAGCTCCCCCGGAGCCGCCGGACAGCGCCTTCGTCAAGCGCATCTGCCATCCCGCCTACGCAACCCATGAGGCTGGCGGACTGATCTGGACCTATATGGGGCCGCGTGAATTGCAGCCGGCCTTTCCGCGATTTCCCTGGCTCAATCTCAAGCCACCCCATCTGCTGGTCGCGAAGATCTATCAGGACAATAACTACCTGCAGGGCCTCGAAGGCGATCTCGATCCGGCGCATCCGAATTATCTGCACCGCGACCTCGATGTCGAGGAGAGCGCGAGTTGGAGCGGGGCGGGCTGGAATTCGGTCTTGCAACTGATGCATGACGGATCGCCGCAGCTTCACTGCGAAGAGACGCCTTATTCATTCCGGGTTGCAGCAGTGCGACGGACACCCGATCCCGCATTGCAGTACGTGCGGATCTTCGAGCATTGCGCGCCGTTCTATTCGTATG
>CANKHJ010000334.1 GCA_947481635.1 Bradyrhizobiaceae bacterium | reverse complement strand
TAGATCTCGACCTGAGCCGGCATGTTGTTCGCGGTGTTCTTCTCCTCGAACATCGACAACGGAGCGAGCTGCGAATATCGCAGGTTGCGCCGCAGATAGGCGTCACGCGCGCCTTCGGCCAACGCTGCCTCGTCATCGCCGTCGGTGAAGACCAGCCGGCCGCGCTTGCCCATGATGATCGCGGTGCCAGTATCCTGGCACATCGGCAGCACGCCGCCGGCCGCGATATTGGCGTTCTTGAGGAAGTCATAGGCGACGAAGCGGTCATTGCCGCTCGCCTCCGGGTCATCGAGGATTTTGCGCAGCTGCGCGAGGTGCCCGGGGCGCAGCAGATGGTTGATGTCCATGAACGCGGCTTCGGCGAGCGCGCGGATCGCCTCGCGCTCGATCACCAGCATCTCGCGGCCCATCACGGTCTCGACCCGCACGCCGGCCGACGTGATCTTGCGATACGGCGTGGTATCCTTGCCGAGCGGGAATAACGGCGTGTGGTTGTAGGGCGGGACGGCGGCGGGCGGAGTGAAGGGGGCGTTCATGGGATACCTGAGCTAAGACGTGTAGGGTAAGGCTTCTACGCACTTTCAGCCGAATTTTGAACTACCCCATTTGAACAGAACGACGCCGGGCTCTGGGCCACAGTCCTTATCCCCGCGCGATCATCCTTCGCAGCACATTATTCCGCTTGACGAAATGGTGCCGCAATGCCGCCACGACATGCACCACAATCAACGCGGCGAGCAGATAGGAAAGCGCTTCATGCGTGCTCTCCAACATCCCGTGCATCGCCCGGTCGGTGCTGGTGTATATCGGCGGAACCCATAGTCCGAACACGTCGCGCACGAAGGGTTGCCGCAGTGTCCCTGACAGCGCCCATCCAGTCAGGGTGGTTGCGAACATGAGCAGGTAAAGGCCGAAATGGCCCGCATGCGCGACGAAACGTTCCCAGGGCGCGGTGTCCGCCGGCAGTTCCGGCACCGGCTGGGTCCAGCGCCACAGCACGCGCAGGATCAGCAGCGCCAGGAAGTCGTAGCCCAGCGCCGCGTGGCCGGCATAGTGAGCCAGCCGATCCGGCCGCGGGGCGAAATGGGTCATCCACCAGCCATGCCCGAGCAGCAGCAGGATCAGCGCCGCGCCAATCCAGTGCAGCGCGATCGAAGGCCAGCCCCAGCGTGTCATTGAATTGCGTGTCATAGCGACTTGCCTCTTTGCCGCGTCCACATCCGGAAACAGGAGCCCGGACACCGTGCGCGCGGGAACGATAATAGACGACATTGCGCCAGGACGCACTCCGACGTTACTCTCGGGCCAACGAACCAAAACCATCGGGGAGGCCCCATGCTGACACGCCGCGACTTCGTGCGTTCGACCGCTCTCGCTTCGCTCGCCGCCCCGCTGCTGCCGGCCACATCCTTCGGCCAGGCCGCCGATTATCCGAACCAGCCGATCCATACCATCTGCCTGTTCCCACCCGGCACCGGCGCGGACATCCGCGTGCGCTACTTCTCCAAGAAGCTCGGCGACGTCACCGGCAAGACCGTGATCGTCGAGAACAAGCCGGGCGCCAACGGCAACATCGCCACCGAATATGTCGCGCGCGCCAAGCCTGACGGCTACACCATCTTCATCGCGCCGGGCTCGTCATCGCTCGCCGCCGCGCCGTCGCTGTTCAAGAAGCTCAATTACGACCCGATCAACGACTTCGAACACATCACCACGATCAGCACCTCGGCTTTCGTGCTGCTGGTGTCCTCCAACACGCCGTTCAAGACGCTGGCCGAGCTCACCGCCCATCTCAAGCAGAAGGGCGACAAGGCCTCGTACGGAACCAGCGCCAATCCCGGCGTCGCCGGCGGCGCGATCTACAAGAATGCCTTTGGGCTCCAGGCGGTGGAGGTCCCTTACAAGGACTCCGCCCAGATGTATCCCGACATGCACGGCGGCAACCTCGACTTCTTCTTCACCGACGTGAACGGCGCGGGCGGCCATATCCGCGATGGCCGGGTGCGGCCGCTGGCGATGACATCGGCGAAGCGGCTCTCGTCGTGGTCGGATATTCCGGGCTCCGAGGAGGCCGGCATTCCCGGTCTCGACGTGCAGACCTGGTGGTCGGTGCATGTCCCGGCCAAGACGCCGAAGGCGATCTGCGACAAGCTGGAGGCGTGGTTCAACGCGATCGCGATCGATCCGGAGACCGCGAAGTTCAACGTCACAGCGGGCTCCGATCCGCTCCCCGGCAATTCCACCATGCTGCGTGAATTGCTGATCAAGGAGACCAAGGCCTGGGAGGGCTACGCCAAGCTCGCCAAGATCGAGAAGCAATAGGCGGGCGTCGCGGGCTTCATGGAGCAGCGCATCACGTTTCCGTCCGGCGGGCTCGCGCTCGCCGGCGACCTCTCGCTACCGGCAGGCAGCGGCCGCAAGCCGGCGATCGTCATCATGCACGGCTTCGGCGGCCATCGCGACGGGCCGCAGCAACGCTGGTCGGTGAAATTCTACAACGACCTCGGCTATGCTACCCTGCGCTTCGACTTCCGCGGTTGCGGCGAGAGCGCAGGCAAGCGCGGCTGGGTGCTGCCGCATGACCAGGTCGCGGATGCGCGCGCGGCGCTGGACTATCTCAGCACACGCGGCGACATCGATCCGGCGCGCATCGTGCTGTCCGGCACCAGCTATGGCGCCGCGGTTGCGGTCTACGCCGCGGGGCTCGATGCGCGTGTTTCAGGAGTAATCGCGCAGGGCGGCTGGGCCAATGGCGAGCACATGTTCCGCGCGATTCACAATACGCCGGACAAATGGGCCAAGTTCTCCGAGCTGCTGATGCGCGGCCAAGCACGCCAGCCGGACAGCGCGCCGATCATGGCGCACCGCTACGACATCATCCCGGTGCCGGCGCGGCTGCACGCCAATATCGCGCCGCCCTCGATCATGGAGTTTCCGGCTGAGACCGCAATCGAGACGCTCGGATTCAATGCCGGCGACGTCGCCGCGCGGATCGCGCCGCGCCCGCTGCTCCTGCTGCACAGCGCGCAGGACGAGGTGATCGCGGCGGACGGCTCGTGGGAATTGTTCAAGGCCGCC
>CANKHJ010000333.1 GCA_947481635.1 Bradyrhizobiaceae bacterium | reverse complement strand
CAACGCAATGAGTCAGGTGTCCCGGCGCGAGGTCGTACTGCCTTTGCGACAGTTTATGGCTGTGCCCGGGACCAAGGGTAAACTGGGTCTCATGCCAGGATATATCGCTGAGCCGGCAAGCTTTGGCGTAAAAATCGTCAGTAAATACGAGCGCCCCGCAGATAGCGCCCATGGAACACATGTCGGAGCCGTGCTGCTGTTCGAGGCCGCCGATGGCCTGGCCTTGGCGCTACTCGAAGGCGGCACCCTTACGGCAATTCGCACCAGCGCGGCGAGCGCCTTGGCAACCCGGACTCTGGCACGACCAAATTCCCGCAGATTGGCCATTATCGGCTGTGGCGAGGAGGCACTGCATCACATCCACGCCATGCTGGCTGTTCGTCCGATTGAAGACATCACCGTTTGGGGCCGCTCCGTCACTAAAGCGGAAGCTTTCGCCCGCCGCGTTCAGCTTCCCGTAAGCGTGCGCATGACTACGGCGGCAACGGTAGAGGAAGCCGTCGCCGAGGCGGACATCGTCTGTACCGTGACCTCCGCCGCGACACCAATTCTCAAAGGAGAATGGCTGCGGGCGGGAACGCATCTCAACCTGGTTGGTTCGGCCATTCCCACAACGGCTGAAGTTGATTCCACCTGTGTCGCACGTGGCCGGTTTTATGTGGATTATCGCGAGGCAGCTCTCGCCCAGGCGGGAGAACTTATGACCGCGATCAGAGAGGGTATCGTCACCGAAGATCACATCATCGGCGAGATCGGCGAAGTACTCATCGGCACGAAGGCCGGGCGGCAATCCGCGGAAGAGATCACAATTTACAAATCCTTGGGCATCACCGCACAGGACCTGTCAGCAGCACATCACGTATATGTGCAAGCCAAAGCTCAGGCCATCGGCACCAAGATAGACTTGGCACGCTAGTCCTAAGCCAACAGAGCGCGTCAAACTTCAGCGCAGCGAGGCTTCGACCTGGCGCCGGAAGGAGGAAAGCCCGGCGAAAATGACGATGATCGCCGTCCCGGCCATCAGGAACGTGGCGATCGCGAGGGAATATCGCACCAGCTGAGGATCACCGAAGCCATAGTCGGTGATCACCGCAACCAGAGTTGGTCCAACACCCTGACCGAGTAGGTTCGCGCACAGCAGGTAGATTGCGACGATCTGCGCACGAAATCGATTTGGAACGATCATGGGAATAGCGGCCGTTCCTGCGCCAAACGGCATGCTCCCGAGGAAGGCGAGCGGACCAAGCAGAATGAGACTGGCCGTCGCGCTACCGGCAAGGGGAAAGGCGACAAGCAGCGGCAACGCGGGAAGAGATGCCACCAATGCTGTCCGCAGATTAGCATCGCGATAGCCGCGGCGAAAAAGGGCATCGCACACCCATCCCCCCGCAGTAACGCCTAATGTGCCAAGAACAATAAAATAGAGACCGTAAACGGAGCCGATCTCTGCCGCCGTCCAGCCATAGGTCCGAACGAAAAATGATGGCACCCAGGCTCCGAGACTGAATTGCACGGCTGCCAGAAGAGAAAATCCGACAAAAAGCGTACCGAGCGATCGGAGATTTTCCGTGAGGTACAGGATCAGGTCCCTAAACGTTGCGCCGGTACTCGACTTTTCGACACGCCGGAAATCCTGACGGGGCGGCTCCCTCACCGCCAGCATAAGCGCCGCACACAGGAAGCCCGGCAGGGCCACAACAATAAAGGAGATTTGCCATGGGGCGAGCAGCCCAAGGACTGGCATCGAAATGGGGCCATGTTCCTCCGCTTTGCTGATGATATATCCGCCGACGACGAGGGCCAGGCCTGACCCGAGAAAACCCGAGCCGAGAAAAACACCTATCGCTCGACCCAGCTTGCTCCTCGGGAAATAGTCACCGAGAAGAGAAAATCCTGCGGGCGTCAAGGTCGCTTCACCCGCACCATTGAGAACGCGCGAGACAAAAAGCGTCGCATAGCCGCGCGCGATGCCCGAGCAGAATGTCGCGATCGACCAAACCATCATTCCAGCAATGATGATCTTGCCACGGTTGCGGCTATCGGCCAGCCGACCCAGAGGAATGGCAAGTATGGCGTAGAAGATTGCGAAGGCGAAACCCTGCAACAAACTTATGTGTGTATCGCTCAGCGAGAGATCGCGCTTGATGGGTTCGACGAGGAGATTGATGATTTGGCGATCCAGCGCCGCCACGACATTTGCAATGCTCAAGGCCGCCACGACCCACCACGCATAGCCGTTGCTTCGGAAGTTGAACCTTCCGTCGTCGACGGTTTCAGGCTGCAAGGCGAGAAGACGCGTCTCCGCAACGTGATTTTCCGTCATGGCACCCGTACACCAACGCCCGCATTGGCCATGCGGTCCTGAGACAGAATGAGGTCCGCGGCCCGCTCAGCAACCATCATCACGCCGGCGTTGGTGTTCCCGCTGATTAAAGTTGGAAAGATAGAAGCGTCGGCGATTGAAAGACCACGAACGCCCCGCACCTGCAAATCCGGCGCGACGACGGCACCCGCGTCAGCGCCCATTCGACAGGTGCCGGTGGGATGGTAACCCAGAAACGCCGTTTTCCGCAGATAGTCTGTCCATTCATCATCGGTTTGGATGCCCGGTCCGGGAAGACGTTCGCCCACCCGATAGCGATCGAACGCAGGCGAATGAAACACCTCCCTCATCTTTCGCCCCCCGGCAATAAGTCGCTGGATATCGTCTGTCGACGACAACAGAGCATGCGAGATGATCGGCTTGTCGGACGGCTGCGCAGAGCGAAGCGCAACGGTCCCGCGCGACTGTGGATAGGAAGGGTTTATCGCGGCCGATACAGCAGGCTTCCCGTACGGAACGATCCCTGCTTCAGAAAACGAGAACGCATAAGGGCCTAGCATTATCTGCAGATCCGGGTGACTTAGACCTTGATGAGATTTGATGAACGCCACGCTGTGCGGATAGGGGCTAGTGGCCGGTCCGCGGCCAAATAAGAGCCAATTGGCGAGATGTTTGACGATACGAGGGCTGGAGATCTCCGTGTTGTAGGTCGACACGTTGACATCGATGCTGACCATCGCCTCGGGATGTTCCATCAAGT
>CANKHJ010000332.1 GCA_947481635.1 Bradyrhizobiaceae bacterium | reverse complement strand
TCAACGTTACGCGCAGAGGCATGTTCGCGTTCCTGATTCGGCTGGTGGTTCTCGCAAAAGCACCATGCCTGGCTCGGACGCGAACGCCTCGATTTCCCTTCATCCCGGCGAAAAATTCAGCGCGCCGCTGCTATTTTGCAAGTGGCTCTCTAGTTTCTTGTTTTGACGCGTTTTCTTCACGCGAACCGGGGTCCACTTCGCTCGAAAACGCTATAGGAGACGGGCATGCCGAGCATTGCCGAAAAGCGCGCCACATTCCGCAAGCTGCACGAGGGCGGCTGCTTCGCCCTGCCCAACCCGTGGGATATCGGCACCGCGCGCTATCTGCAGCATCAGGGCTTCAAGGCGATCGCGACCACGTCGGCCGGCTACGCGTTCTCGATCGGACGCCCGGACAACGCGGTGCCGCGCGACGCGATGCTGGCGCATATCGCCGAACTGGTCGAGGCCAGCGACCTGCCGGTCAATGCGGATTACGAGAACGGCTATGCACACCAGCCCGACGGCGTCGCCGAGAGCGTGCGGCTCTGCGTCGAGACCGGGGTCGCGGGTCTCTCAATCGAAGACTCGACCGGCGATAAGGAAAATCCGCTCTACGATCTCGACCTCGCGGTGGCGCGGATCCGCGCCGCACGCAAGGCGATCGACGATGATGGCGGCGACACGCTGCTGGTCGGCCGCGCCGAATGCTTCCTGGTCGGCAAGCCCGACCTCGCGGAGACCACGCGCCGCCTCAAGGCCTATGCCGATGCCGGCGCGGACTGCCTCTATGCGCCGGGCATCCGCACCGCGGAGCAGATTACCGCGGTGGTGCAGGCAGTGGCGCCGAAGCCGGTCAACGTGCTGGTAGGCGGGCCGATTGGGTTCACGATGAACGACCTCGCCGCGCTCGGGGTGCGCCGGGTCAGCGTCGGCGGTTCGCTGGCACGCGCCGCCTGGGGCGGCTTCATCCGCGCGTCGAAGGCGCTCGCCGAAGGCTCGTTCGAGGGCTTCAAGGACGCGGCGCCGCATCCGGAGCTGAACGGCTTTTTCCGCGAGGATCTGAAGGCGCGGTCCTAAGCCGCGGACCTGGCCGACCGAAATCCTTGCTTTGGCCGGATCGTGAATTACATTCCCTGTGAAATCAGGCGGAACCTCATGAACTATGTCGATGCAGCGGTCGCGCCGCTGCGCAAGACCGGCCAGATCAAGCTGCACGACGCCAAGGCGTTCGAGGGCATGCGCAAGGCCGGCCGGCTGACGGCCGAATGCCTCGACATGCTGGTCGGCAAGGTCAATCCGGGCGTCACCACCGAGGCCGTCGACAAGCTGGTGTTCGATTTCGCGATGGATCACGGCGCGACGCCTGCGACGCTGATGTATCGCGGCTACCGCAAGTCGACCTGCACCTCGATCAACCATGTGGTCTGCCACGGCATCCCCGGCGAGAAGCCGCTGCGCGAGGGCGACATCGTCAATGTCGACGTGACACTGATCGTCGATGGCTGGCACGGGGATTCGAGCCGGATGTTCGCGGTCGGCGCGATCCCGCGCAAGGCCGAGCGGCTGATCGAAGTGACCTATGAATCGCTGATGCGCGGCATCGCCGTGATCAAGCCAGGCGCGACCACCGGCGATATCGGCCATGCGATCCAGGTATTCGTCGAAGAGCAGCACATGAGCGTGGTGCGCGACTTCTGCGGCCATGGCCTCGGCCGTCTGTTCCATGACGAACCGAACATCGTGCATGTCGGCCGGCCGGGCGAAGGCATCGTGCTCAAGCCGGGGATGTTCTTCACGGTCGAGCCGATGATCAATCTCGGCCGCCCGCATGTGAAGGTGCTGTCCGACGGCTGGACCGCGGTGACCCGCGACCGGTCGCTCTCGGCGCAGTTCGAGCACACCATCGCGGTGACCAAGGACGGCGTGGAGATTTTCACGCTCTCGCCGCAGGGCCTCGACATGCCGCCGTTCCAGGCGGGTTGAGCGAGGATATCAGACCCTCTGCCGGTCCCTTATTGCCCCAAGTTGATCAGGGCCCTTCGACCGCTCTGCCCAGGAGAGAGTGCAATGCTGATGCCGACGGAAACCAGGTCCAGGCCATTGGCAAAGGTGTAGTTGAACGCAGGCGACGCGGCGGGGCTCGTAAACGTCGCGTCGGCGAGCCAGACATGTTCGTACTGAGCGAACAACTTGATCTGCCGATTGGCGATCTGAAGACCCGGCGGGGCATACGAGAATCCGATGCCAAGCGCTCCGTCCGGAACCCAGCTGTTTTGCGTCGAAGCGGGACCGCCGAAATTGATCGTGAGGATCTTGTTAGCCAGAGCGAAGCCGCCGGTCCCGTAGATTTGTGCGGCGCCGCCCTGCCAAGACACGAGACCCACCTGCCCGCCCAAGGTGATCAGGCTCACAATCTGCTCGCCAATGAACGAACCGGTGGGGAACGTGTGCCGAATATCCTGTCCGAAATACGTGAATGACGCGGATGGGCTGAGGACGCCGTTGAAGAACATGCCGTCGAATATCAGAGCAACGCCCGGGCCGCAGCCGGTGCCGGTCCGGTCGGATTGAAACGACACGACACCAGTCAGGTTCGGTCGCTCGGTGATGCCAAGACGGCCGCCGTCGCAGGTGCCGAAAAACTCAAGCGACGGTGTCCCTGGCATTAAAGGCTGCATGACCGTCTGGCCAGGAGTGCCGCCGGTCGGAATGGTGACCCAATATCCACCGGGGCCGGTGAGCTGATCGACATCAATATCGGTCAGCGTGACCGTGCCGCCGCCATCGGTATAGATGGTGATGTCGACCTTGCGCCCGGTATTCGGAATATCGGTGGTGATTTTTCCGGTCGTTGTCGTGAGCGTCGTGCGCTTGACAACTTTGCCTGTGGTGGTCTTGGTCGTCAGGGTCAGCTTGAAAGTCGGCACGGTGGTGCTCGTGACCGTTCCGGTGACCGCCCACGCTGCGTTGATCCAACCGAACGTTCCAAGCGCTAGAGCCTGTCGTCATTTAGGGGATTCGCAAATCAGTCGAAGCGTGATTCATGAGGAGCCTTCCTGAAGGAGGCTTTCGATGGAACGTCATGCATTGCGGGACGATCAATTCGCGCGGATCGAGCATTTGCTTCCCGGTCGT
>CANKHJ010000331.1 GCA_947481635.1 Bradyrhizobiaceae bacterium | reverse complement strand
GCCGTTCCGATTATTCTGGGTCGCCGCGAAATATCCGTCGCGATATTCGCCGTTCTGGTCCTCCAGGTAGGGCAGGCCGGCGATATCGAGCGATTGCGCCAAGGCTTCGGTATAGCCGGACCAATCCTTGCGCGGCATCCGTTGCACCGGGATCGGGCCGCCCTGTCCGTGGAATTCTCCGGAAAAATCGGCGTCGTCCTCGAGCTTGCGGAAATAGGGCAGGACGTCTCCCCAAGCCCAGCCCTCGGCGCCGAGTGCGTTCCATTCGTCATAGTCGGCGGGCGCGCCCCGGTTGGCCGCCTGGAAATTGATGCTGGAGCCACCGCCCATGACCTTGCCCTGGTCGTAGAGGATGGGGATCGGCGCGCGATCATTGCGCCGGAGCGACTGGGTGTAGGCCAGCAGCTTCATCCACTTGTAGCGTGGGTTGAGCGCGGCACTGGGAAACATGTCGAGAATGTCGGCCGGGACCTGACCCGGCGGCGTGTCGATGCCCGCCTCGATCAGCAGCACGGTCGCGCCAGGCCTGGCGCTGAGACGGTTGGCGAGAACGCTTCCTGCCGAACCGCCCCCGACGATCGCGTAGTCGAAGTCCATGACGCTCCCCCGCAACCGATCGCGCCGGCTTCGGTCTGACAATTGCTTCTGCGATTGCCTCCGGTCAGGACCGTCGCGCTGGCGGCGTCACCGTGAGGTTGTTTCCGCTTGCAAACGATCCCGGTTCTCTTAATACTGTACCTAAATTCGTATTTGTCCACAATTTGTGTCTCGCGGTCAGGATAGGTCAGTCGCAGGTCCGCATGATCATTTACGAGCCTCCGAAAAGCGCCGATCATATTCCGGTCATCGACTTCGCGGGCAGTTTCACCGCCGACGCCGAAGCCCACCGGGCTATCGGTTGGGAAGTTCACAAGGCCTGTCGGGAGACGGGCTTTTTTTACGTCAAGAATCACGGCATTCCTGAATCGCTGATTGCCAACCAGTTCGAACAGTCGCGCCGCTTCTTCGACCTGCCGCTCGATCGGAAGATGGCGATCCACATGACCCAATCGCCGACCATGGTCGGCTACGAGCCGGTCGGCGTTCAGGTCACCGACAGTCAGGATCCAAAGGCCAAGGCATCTCCGCCGGACCTGAAGGAAGCCTTCTTCATCGGTGAGGAGATCGGGCCGGACCATCCGTATGCGGGCAAAAAGATCCGAGGCTACGGCTTCAATCAATGGCCGGATGATTTGCCTGGCTTCAGGGACGCGGTGCTGGCCTATCACGCGGCGATTTCGGGCCTGTCGATGCAGGTGGTGCGGATGCTCGCGCTCTCGCTCGACCTGCCGATCGATTACTTCGTGCCGATGTTCGACATGCCGAACACGACCTTGCGGATGCTCAAATATCCGCCGCAGCCCGCACGGGTCGACTTCAACCAGATGGGCGCCGGCGCGCATACCGATTGGGGCGGCGTCACGCTGCTGGCGCAGGACGACGTCGGCGGTCTCGAGGTGCGCAACGCATCCGGCGACTGGATCCGCGCGACACCGATCCCCGGCACCTTCGTCGTCAACCTCGGCGACCTGATGTCGCGCTGGACCAACGGCATCTATCGCTCAAACTTCCATCGCGTGATGAATAATGTTTCGGGCCGCGATCGTTACTCGATGGCGTTCTTCTTCGGGCCGCGGCCGTCATCCGTGATCGACGCATTGCCGACCTGCGTCAGCGACGACCGGCCGGCACAATTCGAACCCTGCACGGCGCAGGAGCACGTCAACGAAATGTTCCGCCGCTCCTACGCGGCGCTCAAGCCCGAACTCACGAATGCCTGATCGCCAATACCAACGCACCGCACCCTAACGCTGGAGACAGAATCCATGCCGAGCCGCTCGATAACGCTTCTGACTGCCTTTGCCATGCTCGCGGCGGTGACCGCGAGCGCTACGGCGCAGGTCCCCGATGCCGCGAAATGGGCCGAGATTCAAAAGGCCGCGCTGGCTGAAGGCGAACTCAACGTCACCGGACCGCCATCGCCGCCGCTGCGCGCCGCGCTGAGCGCGGCGTTCAAGGCGAAGCACGGCATCACGCTGAATTATTTCGGTGAGACGACCGGCGCGATCATGGCGCGCATCGACACCGAATTCAAAGCCAACAAGCTGTCGATCGACGCCCATATCGGTGGCATGTCGACATGCTGGATATTCGCGGCGCGCGGGCAATTGCTCGACATGAACGGCAAGCTGGTCGATCCCGATCTGCTCAAGCCAGAAAGCTGGCGGCTGGGCAAGCCCAAGCTCAACGAATTGTCGGCGACCGGCACCGGACCGAACGATCCGAAATGCGCCTTCCAGTTCACGGAATGGGTGTTCACGTTCCTGTTCTATAATCCGTCGGTCATCAAGACGCCGATCACCAGCTGGAACGACCTGCTGAAGCCGGAATACAAGGGCAAGATCGCGTCCTTCGATGTGCGCAGCTCCGGCCCCGGCGAAACGCCGGTTGCCTATCTGAGCAAGGTGATGGGAAACGACTTCACCAAGAAGCTCTACGTCAACCAGGAGGTCCGCCTCTCCACCGATAGCCGCCAGCTCGCGGAATGGGTGGCGCGCGGTGAATTCCCGTTCGGCATCGCGCTGGTGCCGTTCGCGGTCGAGATCTACCGCAAGCAAGGCCTGCCGATCGCGCCGGTTGCCATCAATGACGGCTTCGGCGGCGCACCGCTGACCGGCGGCTTCGGCGCGATCATGCTGTTCAAGAACAGCCCGCATCCGAACGCGGCGCAGGTCTTCGCCAACTGGATCGGCGGCAAGGAAGCGCAGGAAATCTACGAGAAGAACATGATGGAGACGAGCCTGCGCACCGACGTGAAGACGGGCGATGCGGTGCCGGACTACGTCCGCGTGAAGCCCGACACCAAATACGCCATCGATGACTACGTCTACAGCTACTATGCCGGCGAACGTTCGGCGTATATCGAAGCGCTGAAGAAGGAACTGCCGCGCTGAGGCGGATGACGCGGTGCCGTGCCTGCTATCGGCGCGGCACCATCGACCATCGCGAGTGAAGAACGACTGCTGAATTGAGAAGTCTTACGGCCTGCGGACATCGTTCCGCAGGCCGAATTTTTATCTCAGTTGTGATTC
>CANKHJ010000330.1 GCA_947481635.1 Bradyrhizobiaceae bacterium | reverse complement strand
GTATCGCGCCCTCAAGGTCACCGACCATCGTCCGAAGGAAGTCGCCCATGACGGGCAATTCTGACGCTCTCGCGATCCCGGCTGAACAGTACGCTGAGCACTTGAAGGCCGACCTCGATCCAGACCCGATCGAGCGCCCACCGGGACCGGGTCACACTAACCCCCCGGAGCCGACGCTGCTCGAGCGCCTGGCAGCCGAGCATGCGCAGCTTGACCTTGATACTGAGGCCCTGGCCGTGCGTGCGAACGCGTTGCCCGCGGTCTTCAAGACCGATGCCGAGAAAGCTACCGCCGGCGACGTGGCCGCGGATGCGCTCGCGCTCTGGAATGTGGGTGAGACGGTTCGCGTCGCTGAGAAGGCGCCGTTCCTAAAGGGCGTCCGAGACGTGGACGGTCATTTCAATCCAAGACTTCAGCGGCTTGACCGGATCAAGACGGGGATGCTCGCCCGCGTCACGGCCTACAACAACGCGGTGATCGCCGAGCAGCGGCGTGTTCGCGACGAGGCCGAGCGGAAAGCGCGTGAGGAAGCTGACAAGCTTCGGCGGCAGGCCGAGGAATCTGCAGCGGCGGGCCGGGCTGAAGACGCCTTTGCCGATATCGAAGATGCCGTCGCTATCGAAACCCAGGCGCGCGCATCGACGCCGCCGGTCCAGTCCGCAGCCGACCTGACCCGCCTCAAGACTGACAGCGGCGCGACCATGTCGTCGCGAACCGTGTGGACGTTCGAGATCGAGAACGTCGACCTGATCCCGCTCGACAAGCTGCGCCTGCTCTTCAAGCGCGACGCGATCGAGGCGGCAATCGGCATCTACGTGAAGAACGGCGGCCGCGACTTGGCCGGCGTCAAGATTTTCCAATCCGCAAACGCGCAAGTCAGCCGCCGCGGCTAACCAGGAGCACAAGAACAATGGCCACCGCCCGCACCGCCGAACGTCCGACACAGACCGCCACGCCGCCGCTGCAAGAGGCACCTACGGGCAATTTGCCCGCGGCTCGGGACCAGCAGAAGCTCAAGCATCCGCTGACGGCGTTTCAGGAGTACCTGGGCGCGCGCGCCGAGCAGCTGCAGTTCGCCCTGCCCTCGCACATTTCGCCGGACCGCTTCACACGCATTGTGCTCACCGCGCTTCAGCGGAAGCCAGAGCTTCTAAAGTGCACCAAGCAATCGCTCTGGAACGCCTGCCTTCTCGCCGCGCAGGATGGTCTGATGCCTGACGGTCGCGAGGGTGCGATCGTCCCCTATGGCGAGAACGAGAAAGGCAAGAAGGTCGCAGAGATCGCGACGTGGATGCCGATGATCGAAGGCCTTCGGAAGAAGGCGCGCAATAGCGGCGAGATATCCGACTGGATGGCGTTCACCGTGCGGGCCCGTGACGCGTTTCGGGTCGTGCTTGGCGACGCGCCTCGCATCGATCACGAGCCCTATATCGGAGCCGATGATCCGGGCGAGGTGGTCGCGGCATACAGCGTCGCATGGCTGAAGGATGGAACAATCTCGCGCGACGTGATGACGATCCGCGATCTCATGAAGATCAAGGCCAAGTCAAAGGCGACGAACGGCCCCTGGAACGATTCGACCTTCTTCGGCGAAATGTGCAAGAAGACCATCGCTCGCCGGCACTATAAGCAGCTGCCGCATTCGTCCGACCTTGACGACATGATCAAGCGCGACGACGAAGCCTTCGGCCTCGACGATCGCAGCGAAGAGCAGATCGCAGATCGTCAGCAGCGCCGCGTTGCGTCAGTCGGGTCGGCGTTCGACCAGTTCGCGGGCGGACCTGCGATCGACCACGAGGCCGATGCCGGCGACCAGGGCGAGGCTACAGCCGGTGAAGCCGGAGGCGAGTTCGAGGACGTGCAGCCGACGGACGCGAAGGCCGGCGCCATCACGCAAGATCCGGCCAAGGAAGCGGTCAGGCCCGCGACCACCGAACAGCCCGCTGGGGAGAAACCGAACGACGCGGCGCCGAAACCCAACGGCGATCAAAACCCCGGGGCATCGGGCCAACAGGATGCCGGCGACGCCGTCTTCACCGAAGCCGACACCGATCACGTGGAGGAACGCCAGCCCCCGGCAGAGCCGAAGAACGCCGACGAATACATCGCGCGCGTGAAAGCGCTCGCCGATACCTTCACCAACGCCGACGAGTTGAAGGCTTGGCGCGCAAACAAAGAGGACAACGGCTACATGGGCGGCCCGGAGCGGAGGCTCCGGAGCGCGTGCGGCGTGTTCAAAGACCCGCATGGTGACGTGATCGACGGGTATATCCGCGATCGCTTGACCGCCCTTCGAGGACAGCAGGCGTGAGGATCGAAAGGGAGGCGGTTCCCGTCGACCAGTGGAAGCCGACCATCGGCGAAGACGTGCTGCTCTTCATTGTGCATCCGAACGCCGCGGCCGCCGGCGACCCGGTCGAGCTTGCGCAATGGCAGGGCTGGCACGTCGGCCGGTGGACACTCCGCGGCTGGGCGTGGCCGGGCTTGGCCGGCACTGTCACGCACGTCGCGCCGGTGCCGCCGATCCCGGACGGGGCGCGGCGGCTATCATGAACGAAGCTACCGGTCGCGTCCTCGAGCCCGACGAATACCTGACGGAAGCCCAGGTCCTGGCGCGATGGCCGCAGCTGACGAAGGCCGAGCTTCGCCGCGCCAGGCGCGCGCACCCGCCGCGGATCGACTTCTTCGCCTTCCGGAAATCCCGCGGAGGTCCCTGCTACACTTCCGACGCGGTCCAAAGCTACATCACTCAGACGTATTTTAAGGTCGCTGAATGTCCAAGCCCCCCGCCCCAGCCGAAGACAGATTCGAGCTTGGGGGCTATTACCTGGAGCGAACTCACCCCGAGCACGGAGGCGCCTGGTACGCATGCCGGTATGACGCCCGAACTCGCAACGTCCGCCGGCGAAGCCTTGGCACATCAGATTTTGAACAGGCGAAAACCAAGCTCGCGGGCATCGTCGCCACGGCCCCGCAGATCACGCGGTCCGGCGCGCCTGGCCCTGATCAAGTCCTGACGCTCGCCGTTCTCCAGACCTATCTCGACGGCCACGCCAGCGGCATCGCTTCGGAAGAGCAGGCGCAGCGCGCCGTCACGCTCATTGCCGAATACCTTGCCAGCACCAAGCGCACCGACGCGATGGTCGCT
>CANKHJ010000329.1 GCA_947481635.1 Bradyrhizobiaceae bacterium | reverse complement strand
GTCGATCTTATTCTTATGGATCGAGAGGTTCATATACCCATCGGTCAAAGCGATGCCGCCATTCTCCGCGCGATGCTGGATCGTAAGCCCCAAGGCCTCAACATAGAATTTGGCGAGTCTCTCAGGGTCCGTTGTGTTGAATACAATATGCCGGATCTTTGCCATTTGTTTCCTCTCTTGTAGGCCAACAGACATGGACGAGTGCGAAAGTTATTGGTACCTTTCTGTAAACACTACAGCAAGTAGTGAAATTGGGAGGATAACAAGCGATGAAAAAATGGGTATTTTTTGTTCTAGGCCTGCTGACCCTCGCTGGCGCCCAGCCCTCCTCGGCCGAAACGCCAGAGGAGTTCTACCGAGGCAAGACAGTCCGCTTCATAGTCGGAACGGCAGCCGGACAGGAATACGATCTTTGGGCGCGTTTGATTGCGCGCCATATGCGTCGGCATATACCGGGTATGCCAACAATTATTGTGGAGAACATGCCCGGAGCCGGTCATGTTATTGCGGCCAACTACCTCTACGACGTCGCACCCCGCGACGGCTCAGCCTTCGGGATCCTGTCCCGTAACATCCCGGATGCCGCCGTTATGAAACTCCCCGGGGTCCGGTTCGATCCGCGCAGGTTCAACTGGCTTGGCAGCCCCGAGGTAGCACACCGCGTTTTGATTGTTTCCACGAACTCGGGCATCTCGAAGCCAGAGGATCTTTTCGAACGCGAACTGATCATTGGCGCCGTGGGCGCTGGCCAGGCTGTCACGACGGCGCCGATCCTTCTCAAGAACATCCTCGGCATGAAATTGAAAGTGGTCACAGGGTATCATGCGCCGCAGGACGTATTGCTCGCGATGGAGAGAGGCGAAGTTGGCGGCGTCGTTGAGACCATTGCAACGATGAAGGGCACGCGCGGACAGCATGTGCTGGCGGGTCATGTCCGATTGATCTTCAACATGGAAAAGAACCGCGTACCGGAATTCGGCGTTCCCAGTATCTTTGAGTTCATCAAGAAAGAAGAAGACCGTCAGATTTTTCAGTTTCTTTCATCGAGCATGGAGATGGGCAGGCCCTTGTTGACGCCCCCTGACGTTCCGGCCGATCGCGTTGCAGCGCTCCGAAAAGCCTTCCAGGAGACCATGGCTGACCCGGAATTCATCAAGGAAGCCGATGCGTCGGGTTTGGAAATAACCGCCAAGACCGGCGAGGAACTCCAGGCGCTCGTCAATGCTGAAATGCAAATCCCCGCGGCCATCATCGAAAGGGCTTCGAAGGGAGCAGTCGCTAATTAGAGACTTAAGTGACCGCTAACCAATGAGAATCTTCACCGCGCGGATCGTCGGCCGGAATTGCGCGAGATTGCAGCGCCGGATACTTCGTGTCAGTGAGTGAGTAACTAACGATAAGGGAGGACGGGATGGCTAAGCCGCAAATCCGACATCTTGCAATCATGACGGTTGATCCGGAGAAGCTCGCAAAGTTTTACGAGCAGGTCTTTGAGATGGAGCGCATCCCGAGAGCCGGCGCGGGTGGAAGCAAGGCCATCTACATGACGGATGGTTACATCACTCTGGCTTTGCTGCATAACAGAGCCGACGGTCGCCCCTCCGGACTGAATCACTTCGGGTTTCATGTGGCCGATCAGGATGAAATCTCGGAGAGACTGTCCAAGGCGGGCGTCGCGGCGCCAGCAAAGCGTCCCGCCGATAGAGCGTTCGCCGAGACCCGCGCGCATGATCCTGACGGCAATAATTTCGATCTGTCAGTACGAGGATATGACGGCTAGCAGCGTTTCGAACTGGACTGATCGAGATCAAAAATCACAGGGCAAATTAAATGGACGAAAGCGTCAAGGGTAAGAATGAGCCGGACGGAATCGAGATTCCCGTTCCTTCTACAGGCACCAGCCTCTGGGGGAGCGACGTCGCTGCGGAAGCGATCCGGTCTTTAGACATTCCATATGTGGCCCTGAATCCCGGTGCAAGCTATCGCGGATTGCACGACAGCCTCGTCAACCACCTTGGCAACCGCGCGCCGCAGATGCTTCTTTGCCTTCACGAAGAGCACGCCATTGGTATCGCGCACGGATGGGCCAAGGTTACCGGCCGTGCCATGATGGCGATCGTTCACAGCAACGTCGGCCTCATGCACGCGACGATGGCGCTGTTTAATGCGTGGTGCGATCGCATGCCGCTCCTTCTCTACGGAGCAACCGGTCCGATGGACGCCGCGAAGCGGCGCCCATGGATCGACTGGATCCATACGTCCAAGGACATGGGCGCGCTGATCCGCAACTACACGAAGTGGGACGATCAACCGAACTCCGTGGCGGCGATGCCGGAGGCCATTCTTCGCGGCCGTCAGATCGCTGAAACCGCACCACGCGGGCCGACCTATGTCTGCTTCGACGTCGGATTACAGGAACAGAAGGTCGAGACACCCCTGCCCGCGCGCGATGTATCCCGCTATATGCCGCCCGTGCCAGCGGCTCCGCCGGCCGACCTGATCGCCGATATCGCAAAGTTGCTGCATGAGGCGGAGCGCCCCGTCATCGTCATGGGACGCGTATCCCGCGACCAAGGTGCGTGGGACGAACGCGTCAAGTTGGCCGAGTCTCTCGGCGCTTTAGTGATTACCGACCTGAAGCTTTGCGGTGCATTCCCGACCGAGCACCCGCTGCATGCGTCGCCGGCGGGAAGCCGCCTTACGGCAGGAAGCGTTGACGCGCTCAAGAATGCGGACGTGATCCTGAGCCTCGAAGCGCGAGATCTCGGTGGTATTCTCCAGGCCGCACATAAAGGTGCGCCTGTCACGTCAAAGATCATCCGTGTCGCTGTCGACCAGCATATCCATAACGGCTGGAGCATGGATTATCTGCAGCTTGCGCCGGTTGATCACTACATTTTGGCTGAGCCGGAGCCGACGGTTACGGCTCTGAATCGCGAAATCGAAAAATTGGGTCGCCGGAAAACGGAGGCATGGCCGGGGCGTACATCGCACAAGCCGAAAGCCTTGCCTTCGCTGGAAGGTGCAGGTCCGATCACGGTTCCTCATGTCGCTGCCGCACTGCAAGCCGCAACAGCCAATAGGAAAAGCTCGCTTGCGCATCCACCGCTGTCCTGGGCAGGGTCTCTTTGGCCAATTCGCGATCCGCTCGACTTTCTCGGCGCTGATGGC
>CANKHJ010000328.1 GCA_947481635.1 Bradyrhizobiaceae bacterium | reverse complement strand
CGGCATCGATCTGGTCGCGACGTTGCCGGATGCGTGGCTGACCGATCTGCTTGAGACCATCAACGCGGACCGGGCGATGACCATGGTGCGCGTCACCCGCGAGGATGAGGGCGTCGGGATCTGCGCCGGCGCGTTCCTGGGGGGCCGCAAGGGTGCGGTCGTCGCGCAGAATGCCGGCATGTTGCTTTCGACCAATGCCTTGGCGGGTCTGGCGATGCATCATCAGATCCCGCTGCTGATGCTGCTGGCGCAGCGCGGCGGACCCGACGACAATCAGTATTATCAAATCTACAAAGGCAAGGTGACGATCCCGGTCGTCAACGCCATCGGCCTGCCGAATCATGTCGTGCACGGTCCGGAGGACTATCATCTCATCGAGCAGTCCTCGCGCCAGGCGTTCCTTGCCAGGATGCCGGTCGTTCTGCTGTTCACGCGCCAGGCCTTGCTCGGCGACGGCGAGGGGCCTTGATCATGAAGCGCGATCTCTGCGGCAAGGCGATCAAGAAGCACCTCAATCCCGACTCGCTGGTCTATGCCGGGCTGGGCACCGCGTCGCGCACCTGGCGCGCACAAGAGGCGTCGCAGCTGACCTATTACGGGACCGATCCGATGGGCATCTCGGTCTCGATGGCGCTGGGGCTCGCGCTGGCCCAGCCCAAGCGCGACGTTTTGCTGGTCGTGGGCGACGGCGACTTCATGATGGGCATCGGCAGCTTGCTGACCGTGGTTGGAACGAAGATCCAGAATCTCAAGATTTTGATCTTCGATAATGGCCGCTACGAAACCGGTGGAAGCCAACTTCTACCGGGCGCGGATAGCTATTCATTCGCAGCGATCGCACGTGGCGCCGGCTTCGCCTACGCGGCCGACGTGCGCGATGACGCGGCTGCTGAGGGCGCAATTCAGGAATTCCTCAAACAGCCCGGCTTGGCCTTGCTCGCGGTGCGAATCGACATGGAGCCGTCGCCCTATCCGCCCGCGCCGGCCATGGCACAGGTGGAAGAGCGAACGCATTTCATGGGGCGTCTCCACAACGGCGCGTGACCTGATCTGAACGCGTCTTCTGGCATTGAATTTGCTGATCAAGCTTGCTGCCGTGCCGGCGGATGAACGCGGAAGTTGCGTGCAAAGGAGATCAAAATGCGTCGCTTGATACGACCGATATTCCGGACGCTTGTAGTCGCGACGCTCGCCTTCGGGCTGATGCAGAATGCGCGGGCGCAGGATTATCCGTCGCGCACCAATGTCAGCATTGTGACGGGGCTGGCCGCGGGAAGCATCACCGACGTGATTGCGCGTTACCTGGCTAACAAGCTCGGTCAACTCTCCGGACAGACCTTCGTGGTGATCAACAAGGTCGGCGCCAACGCGATCATTGCCGGCAACGAGGTCGTGAAGGCGAAACCGGACGGTTACACGCTGCTATTCGCCGCGAGCTCGAATTACGCCTCAAATCATCTGATGTATAAGGATCATCCGTATAACCCGCGGACCGACCTGCTGCTGCTGTCGACGGTGACGCAGTTCGGATTCATCCTGCTCGTCAACAAGGATAATCCAGTCAACAGCATTGCCGAATTGATCGAACAGCTCAAGAAAAAGGGCGGCGGCATGTACGGCACGTCCTCGACCAACATGCTCGCGGCCGCGGAGATGTTCAAGGCGGCGACCGGGACCGGCACGCAGCAGGTGCTCTACAAATCAACCGCGGACTCGGTGCGCGATCTGATGAGCAACCAGGTCGATTTCGTGCTGGTCGACGCCGCCTATGCCTTGGCGCAGGCGAAGCTTGGCCACGTCAAGCCGCTGGCCGTCACCCAGGCAAAGCGTTCCGTGCTGGCTCCGGATATTCCGACCATGAGCGAAGCCGGGCTCCCGGGATACGAGGTGAATGGCTGGATGGCGCTGGCGGCGCCGGCGCACACGCCGCAACCGATCGTGGACAGGCTCCAGGAGTGGATGCAGAAGATCGTGGCCATGCCCGAGACGCAGAGCTTCATTCTCAATCTTGGCTTCGAACCGTTCTATACGCCGCCGTCACAATTGAACGCGTTCCGCGACGACCAGATCGAAAAGTGGAAAAAGCTGGTCGAAATCAGCAAGATTCAGGTCCAGTGAATGGCGCTGCGCTCCCTCGTCCTCGCCGGGAGCGGTTGGGGGTGGGGGCTCAAAAAGACTGACAACTTTTTGTGCGGTCTCGAACAAGACGCCTTAGAGCAGGGCGGCCAAACCAGCATCCGGCGAGCCGAAGCTGCGTATCCGCGCCGTGAGCGCAGGTTCTCATCCTGCGGTCTCATTCGAAGTCGATTTCACGCTCATCGATCGATTCAGCTGTAAGGCCATATGATGGATATCCCCGAACTGATCCACGCTGAACTCACCAAATGCGGTGTGACCCTCGCGGCGTCGCTGCCGGACGATTGGGTGTCGCCCCTGATCCGGAGACTGGCCGCCGACCCCAAGATCAAGCACGTGCCGGTCGGCCGTGAGGCGGAGACCATCGCCATCTGTACCGGCGCCTTCCTTGCCGGCGTGAAGTCCGTCGCGGTCATGGGGACCACCGGACTTCACTCCTGCATCGGCGAGATGATGACCATCAATCTTCGTCATGGCATCCCGGTGCTGGTCATCTGCAGCCTGCGTGGCACGCCGGAGGATCATCAGGTCTACCAGGAGCAGCAGGGACGGCGCACCATTCCGATGCTTCAGGCCTACGATATGCCCTATGTCGCGCTGGAAAAGCCCGAAGACATCCAGCGGATCCCGGAAATCTACACGCATAGCCGGTTGCAGAAGCGGCCCTATCTTCTGTTTCTGACGCGCCGTCTTCTGAGAGCGGGGAAGTAGCGATGAAAATGGATGCGCGCGAAGTGATGCAGGCGCTGAAGGCGAACCGCGGCGATGCCGTGGTGGTTACTGCGCTCGGAACCGCCAGCAGCCAATGGTGGGCTGCCACGCATTGCGAGGAGACGATGTATATGACCGGCGGCATGGGTTTCGCTGCCAGCATCGCATTGGGCATCGCCTTGTCGCTGCCGGATGTGCCGGTCTGGGTGTTGAACAGCGACGGTTCGCTTTGCATGAACCTCAATTGCCTGCTGACTGAGGCAGAGCAGGCGCCGAAGAACCTGAAGCACTTCGTGATCGACAACGAAGTCTACCAGACGCTCGATAAGCCGATGCCGATGGTCAATCAGCGCCGCACCGATTATGCG
>CANKHJ010000327.1 GCA_947481635.1 Bradyrhizobiaceae bacterium | reverse complement strand
GGCAAGCCGGTGAAGGAGATCTTGTCGCGCGAGGACGAACTCGCGCAGGACAAGCTGCGCCCGCTCGCGGTCGCGAAGCTCAGCGCGGCGATTGGCGACGACGGCCTGCCGACCGCGCTGTTCACGCGCGCGGCGTGGTTCTCGCAAGACGGCGCCAACCAGATCGGCGGCGCCACCTCGGACTACGGCATCTACAACATGCCGTATCTGATCCCGAACCGTCAGCACGAGCGGCACAATGCGAGGACTCACATCCCGAGTTCGACGCATCGCGCCCCCGGTGCGAACCAAATGGGGTTCATGACCGAGGTGTTCGTCGACGAGATGGCGATTGCCGGCGGATGGGATCCGCTCGACTGGCGCATCAAGATGACCGAAGGCATGCCGGACTGGCAGCTCGTGCTCAAGACACTGAAGGAGAAGGCCGGCTTCCGCACCGACCTGCCGAAGGGCGAAGGCATGGGCATCGGCGTGGTCGAGTCGCACGGAACCATCGCCGCTGCTTGCGCCACGGTGAAGGTCAGCCGCCGCGGCCGGCTCGAGATCGAGAAGATCCTGGTCGTACTGGATGCGGGCCGCGTCATTAATCCGCATGCCGCCACCGAGCAATGCGAAGGTTCGGTTGTCTGGGAATTGTCACATGCCTGGACCGGCGGTCTCGAATTGGAAAACGGCCGCTTCGTCAACACCAACTTCGACACCTACAGCCTGCTGCGCATCGACCAGCGGCCGGAGGTCGAGACCATCTTCGCGTCGTCCGGCGGGACCAAATGGGGCGGTCTCGGCGAGCCGGCCGGCCCTCCGGCGCCTCCGGCGGTCGCCAACGCAATCTACTACGCGACAGGCAAACGCGTCCGCGAGACGCCGTTCCGCAGCCAGGATCTGACCTGGACCTGAGGACTGTCATTCCGGGGCCGGCTGAAAGCCGGCACCCGGAATCCAGACACGGCATCAGTCGTCAATAAGCCGCATCGCATCCGGGTCTGGATTCCGGGTTCGCGCGCGTTGCGCGCGCCCCGGAATGACGCGGGCGTTAGCTTGTGCCATGCTGGCGCAAAATCAATCCTGGGAGGACACGATGCTCAAGTCGGTGATCACTGTCGTCGCGGCGTTTGGTGTTCTGACGGGCGCGGCGCAGGCGCAGAATTATCCCAACAAGCCGGTGCGTTTCATCTCCGCTTATGCGCCGGGTGGAGGCCAGGAAGTCGGCCTGCGCGTGATCGCGACCAGGATGACCGACGCCGGCTGGCCGCAGATCGTGGTCGAGAACAAGCCGGGCGGCAGCGGCGTGCTCGCCGCGCAGACCATGTTGCAGGCGCCGGCCGACGGCTACACCGTGCTGCAATGCGACGTCACCGTGCTCGCGCTCAACCCCTCGCTGATCAAGGATCTGGCCTATGATCCGCAGAAGGATTTCGCACCGGTGACGATGACCTTCAGCTTCCCGAGCGTGCTGGTGGTGCCGGCCAATTCGCCAGCCAAGACCATCGACGACCTCATCAACACGGCGAAGACCAAGCCGGGCGGTTTGAATTACGCCTCGCAGGGCGTCGGCTCGGGCGGCCATCTGCTCGGCACCATGTTCCAGAATTCGCTCGGCAAGCCGCAGACCCATGTGCCCTACAAGGGCTCGGCGGCGGCCTTGCCGGACGTGATCGCCGGCCGTGTCGATATGCTGTTCTCGAGCTTCGCATCCGCCAAGGGCCATATCGAAAGCGGCGCGGTGCGCGCGCTGGCGGTGACCTCGAAGAAGCGCATGAATGAATTGCCGAACATCCCGACCATGACCGAAGCGAAATATCCGGATGTGTTCTTCGACGTCTGGTCCGGCCTCTGCGTACCGGCGGCGACGCCGCCGGCGGTGATCGCGGCAATTCGCGCCAAGGCGGTCGAGGTGCTGCAGCAGCCGGATACGATCAAGCGCATGTCCGACGCCGGCCTCTATGCCGAAACCAGCGCCTCGCCGGATGAATTCCGCGCGCTGGTGAAATCCGACATCGACCGGCTCGGCAAGGTGATCAAGGATGCGGGCGTGACGCCGCAATAAAGCGCCGAGCGGCGGACGTCAGTCGAGGCCTTCGACGCAGATGCGCGTGGTGTCTTTGGCGCGATAGATCACGTCGATCCGCTCGATGGCGTTGTTCTGGACCGTCAGATCTATCGCAGGCGTGGAAGCACCCGCCGGCTGCTCCGCGCGCGGCATCCGCACATCCTGAAACGTGCGGTCGATGTGATGAATCCTCAGATCGCGGAATTCAATCGGGCCGTTCGCGACCAGCCGGATCGACTTGAAATATCCCTCGCGGCGTTCGGCTTTGATGATGCTGCGATCGGTGTCGGACCTGACCGTCTCGCAGCCGAAACGCACCCAGACCTCGCGCCGCTCGGAGGAAACCGCCGCGGCCATCCGCTTGAGTTCGGCCTGCGCACCGCTGTATTCGACAAAATCCTTCGGACAGGTGTCCACCGCCGCCTTCAGCGCCTCAGAGGCCTCGGCGCGTTCCCCGCGCGCCAGCCGCCAGGCGCCGATATAGAAGTGTGCTTCACAGCGATCGTCGGGTTTGCCTGCCGCTGCGAGGACGGCCTCCGGCGAGCCCCGCCCCAGATATAACGTGACAACCGCGTAGGGCCATTCGTCCCGCTTGACCCATTCCGCGTTGATCTTCAATTCAGCGAGCGCGTCCGGACCATTGGCGCGCAGCCGCGCGAGATAGACCCACACCACCGCATAACCATCTCCCGGCTTTTCCCGCACCCCGCGGGCGATGTCGGACACCGCGGCCTCGAAATGACCCGCTGCAAAATTCGTCGTACCGCGGCCCAGATAGAATTCGGTCACGTCCGGCGCGAGACGGATCGCTTCACTGAGATCTGCGATCGCCCGGTCGAGCTGACCTTTCACGCGATAGGCGGCGCCGCGATAATAGAAGGAGGAAGCATCCGTCGGATTGACGGCGATAAACCGTGTGCATGCCGCGATGCTGGCATCCGCCTCCCGCACGTTGGTGCAGGCAGTCTGCCACGCGTTCACGTCGACCCAGTCGCAGACTTTCTTGACGTTCTTGTCTTCGTCTTCCAGGCTTTCGCGAACAATCTGCCGAATTTCTCCGACGGTCACCTTGCGATAACCGTCCTTAGGAGTCCCCCAGAGGACCTCACCTGCCCGACCGCATTGGTTTGCATAGCGCGTCCTGGCATCACTTTGCCGGATGGTCACGGCGCGTACCGCTTTTG
>CANKHJ010000326.1 GCA_947481635.1 Bradyrhizobiaceae bacterium | reverse complement strand
ATCGCGCAGGCGCGCGTGATCAAGATCGGATACGTGAGCCCGGCGACCGGTCCGCTTGCGGAATTTGCCGCGGCCGACCAGTTCATGCTGCAGCAATTCCGCGAGGCGACCAAGAACGGAATCCGCAAAGGCAACGTCACCTATCAGGTTCAGGTCGTCCTGAAGGACAGCCAGTCAAATCCAAACCGCGCCGCGCAGGTGGCGAAGGATCTGATCGTGCAAGACAAGGTCAACTTGATGCTGGTCGGCAATACGCCGGAAACCACCAACCCAGTCTGCACCCAATGCGAGATCGAGGAAGTGGCGTGCGTATCCTCGCTGGCGCCGTGGCAGCCCTGGTTCATCGGGCAGCAGGCCAATCCGGCGGGCGGCCCGCCTGCATGGAAGCCGTTCAACTACGTCTATCATTACTTCTGGGGGCTCGAAGACGTCATCTCGGTGTTCACCAACATGTGGAGCCAGTTGCAGACCAACAAGACGGTCGGCGCGCTGTTTCCGAATGACGGCGATGGCAATGCCTGGGGCGACAAGGAGGTCGGCTTCCCGCCGGCGCTCGACAAGCTTGGCTATAAGTTGTTCGACCCCGGCCGCTACCAGAACCTGACCGACAATTTCTCGGCGCAGATTTCGGCCTTCAAGAGCAACAACGCCGAGATCATCACCGGCGTCGTGCTGCCGCCCGACTTCACCACGTTCTGGAAGCAGTCGCTGCAGCAAGGCTACAAGCCGAAAGCCGCGTCGATCGGCAAGGCGATCCTGTTCCCGTCGTCGGTCGAGGCGCTCGGCCGCGACGGCAACAATCTCTCGTCCGAGATCTGGTGGACGCCGAACCATCCGTTCAAGTCGTCGATGACCGGACAGACTGCGCGGCAGCTTGCCACCGCGTTCGAAACCGCCACCAAGCGGCAATGGTCGCAGCCGATCGGCTTCGCCCATTCGCTTTACGAGGTGGCGTTCGACGTGCTCAAGCGCAGCGCGGATGTCGGCAATGCCAAGGCGAACGCCGCTGCCATCGCCGCGACCAACCTGGAGACCGTGGTCGGCAAGGTGCAATGGAACGGCGCCGGCGTGCCGCCCTTCGCCGCGAAGAATGTCACCAAGACATCCCTCGTCGGCGGCCAGTGGCGCGTCAAGGACGGCAACAAATACGATATCGTCATCACCGAGAATAAAGGATTCCCCTCGATCCCGGTGGCCGGCAAGATGGAAGCGATTTCGTAAGGCGGTTCTCTCGCCACAACCACGGTGGTCACCCCCGCGAAAGCGGGGGTCCAGTACTCCGCGGCCCATCGATCGAAGCATGAGAGAAAATGCCTCGATCACTCTTCACGGCGTACTAGGCCCCCGATTTCGCGGGGGCGACAAGCGGTGGTTTGGGAACAAGAGCGTGCCAAAGCGACTGAAAAAATGATCCTCGAAACGCGGCGGCTCAGCAAATCCTTCGGTTCGCTCCGGGCCGCCGACGAACTCGACCTCACCTTCGAGGCCGGTGAAGCGGTCGGCATCATCGGGCCGAATGGGGCCGGCAAGTCGACGCTGTTCAATCTGATCACCGGCGACATCCGGCCGGATGCCGGGACTGTCGCGCTCAACGGCGCGGACATCACCGCGACCGCGCCGCATCTGCGTTGCCGTGCCGGTATCGGCCGCTCGTATCAGATCCCGCGGCCGTTCGAGAACCTCACCGTGTTCGAGAACCTGCTGGTCGGCGCGGTCTATGGGCGCGGCCAGCGCGAGCGCGACGTGATCGACCCTTGCGGCGCGATCCTCGAGCAATGCCATCTGATGCGCCGCGCCAATGCGCTGGCCGGTTCGTTGACGCTGCTGGAGCGCAAGCGGCTGGAAATGGCGCGTGCGCTCGCCACCGGCCCGCAGGTGCTGCTGCTCGACGAGATCGCGGGCGGGCTCACCGAAGGCGAATGCCAGGAACTCATCGGGACCATCCGCAGCATCCATCGCAGTGGCATGACCATCGTCTGGATCGAGCATATCGTCCACGCGCTGACCGCGGTCGTGAGCCGGTTGATCGTGCTCAATTTCGGAAAGAAAATCGCCGAAGGCGAGCCGCATGCGGTGATGCGGCAGCCGAATGTGCGCGAAATCTACGTCGGCATCCCGGCCTGAGGATACATGGCGCTGCTCGAGACCCACGGCCTGACGGCATTCTACGGCGACTTTCAGGCGCTGTTCGGCATCGATTTCATGCTGGAAGCCGGAGAGGCCATCGCCATTATCGGGGCGAATGGCGCGGGCAAGTCGACCTTTCTAAAATCCATCGCGGGGCTGATCGCGGGACCGCCTGAAAGCATTATGTTTGACGGACAAATGATCGGGGCGCTGCCGGCGCCGGCGATCGTCAAGCTCGGCATCTCACTGGTGCCGGAGGGCAGGCGGCTGTTTCCCTCCCTGAGCGTGGAAGAGAATCTGCTGATCGGCGCCCATGCCCGCACCGCGTCTGGCCACTGGTCGCTCGAGACGGTGCTCGATCTCTTCCCGATGCTGCGTGAATTGCGCGACCGGCCCAGCACGACCCTCTCCGGCGGCCAGCAGCAGATGGTCGCGATCGGGCGCGGCCTGATGTCGAACCCGCGCGTGCTGCTCTGCGATGAGATCAGTCTTGGCCTCGCGCCGATCGTCATCAAGGACATCTATCGCGCGGTGCCGCGCATCAAGGCCGGCGGCACCAGCCTCATTCTGGTCGAACAGGACATCATGCAGGCGCTCGCGGTGGCGGATCGTGTCTATTGCTTCCAGGAGGGGAGGCTGTCGCTGTCTGGCCGCGCGTCCGAACTGACCAAGGAACAGATCCACGCGGCGTATTTCGGAAGCTGAGTGATGCTGATCTGGCTCGACACCATCATCCAAGGCGTGCTGCTCGGCGGCCTCTATGCGCTGTTTGCGGCCGGCCTGTCGCTGATCTTCGGCATCATGCGGCTGGTGAATCTCGCCCATGGCGACCTGATCATTCTTGGCGCTTATCTTGTCCTCGCGCTGATGCATGGTCTCGGCCTTCACATGATTCCATCCTTCATCGTCGCGGCCCTGGTTATGTCGGTCGTCGGCTATGCGTTGCAATTCGTGCTGCTCAATCGCACCCTCGGCAAGGACATCCTGCCGCCGCTGCTGGTGACCTTCGGCCTGTCGATCATTCTGCAGAACGGTTTGCTTGAGGTGTTCTCTGCAGATAGCCGCAGGCTTGACGCCGGCGCGCTGGAAACCGCCTCGCTGCCGTTGTTCGGCGGTCTCGCGGTCGGCGT
>CANKHJ010000325.1 GCA_947481635.1 Bradyrhizobiaceae bacterium | reverse complement strand
CTAGGGTGCGCCAGCAGACGTGTCGGCGCAATCGCCGTTTCGCGTGGGCGACCAAATTCGCTAAGCCCCGCACGCCGGTGGAGTCATGAATACGCCCGCCCCTGGCGGGGGCCAGGGCGGGCGCATCATCCCGAAGTACAATAGGCCCTTCCGGGGAGCGGCCGAAGGTCCTCGGCCGCGCCTTGGGTGGTATCCCGAGGCTGCTCGCAAGCTCTCCTACCAGGCCTCACGCCGGCTGTTCAAAACTGCTCAACGGCGAAAATAAACCGATCTGTTTGGCTCACGCGGGGCCGCTATCCGCCGCGAGGCGGACCAGATCGGCACAGGTGTGATCTGGCAGCGTTGCCGGCTTCAGCGCTGGTAGGCGCTCAGCATCAGCTTGAGCGCTTCTTTTCCGGCCCGGCCGGCCTCGGTCATCGATTCGAAATAGGCCGCGGAATGCTCGATCGGGCTCGACCGGCCGGCGCGATAGATCTCCCACCGCCAGGATTTCGGCGGGCGCGCCCGGTTCTTCACGACAACGGAAAAGTCGGTTTGGTCAATCATGCGTGGCGCGATCCAGGGGGGTTACCGGCGCACCTTACGCTGGAAACCCGCCGACCGCGAGCAAAACGTGAGTAGACGTCGCGGCTTGGCGTCGGATGGAACTTGGAACCCGCCCGGCCGTTGCCTTGCGCATTCTAGGCCGGGGCGCATTGGATGACTTATCCGCAGATTTTCTCGATCCTCGTCATCGCGGGGACGATGATCCTGTTCGTCTGGGGGCGGATCCGCTACGACCTCGTCGCCCTGATCGCGCTCCTGGCCGGGCTCGCAACCGGCATTGTGCCTTTCGACAAGGCATTCTCGGGGTTCTCCGACGACATCGTCATCATCGTCGCCTCCACCCTGCTGGTGAGCGCCACCGTGGAACGCTCCGGGATCATCGAGACGATCGTGCGGCCATTCTCGGGTTATCTCACCACCACCGCGGCGCAGGTGGTGGTGCTGGTGACCGCGGTGACGATCCTCTCCGCTTTCGTGAAGAATATCGGCGCGCTTGCGATGCTGATGCCGGTCGCGTTCCAACTGGCGCGCAAGCACGGCACCTCGCCGGCGCACCTCCTGATGCCGATGTCGTTCGGCGCGCTGCTCGGCGGCATCGTCACGCTGGTCGGCACCTCGCCGAACATCATCGTCGCGCGGGTGCGCGAGGAGATCACCGGCGAGCCGTTCAAGATGTTCGACTTCACGCCGGTGGGCCTCGGCCTCGCGATCGGCGGCGTGGTGTTTCTCTCATTCGCATGGCGGCTGCTGCCGGGCGATCGCAAGGGCGCGGCCTCGATCGACGAGGCCTTCAACCTCGCGGCCTATACCACCGAGGTCTCGCTCTCGCCGGAATCGCCGCTGGTCGGCAAGACCGTCGGCGACCTGGAAAAACTCGCGGATGGCGAGGTCGACGTCATCACGCTGCATCGGCGCAACGACCGGCTTTATGAGCCCGCGTCGGGCACCAGGCTGCGCGCCAGCCATACCCTGATCCTGCAAGGTGAACCGGCCGCGCTGGAACGCGTGGTGGCCCAAGCCAAGCTCAAGCTGGTGCGCCATGACCACACCAACCTGCACGATGCGCCCGACGACGACATCGGCGTGATGGAAGCGATTGTCACGGAAGCGTCGCCGCTGCTCGATCGCTCCGCGTCGTCATTCCGGCTCTATGAGCGGCATCAGGTGAATCTGGTCGCGGTCAGCCGCAGCGGCCATCGCATGCAGCACCGGCTCGGCAGTGTGCGGCTCAAGCCGGGCGACGTGATCGTGCTGCAGGGCAATCTCACAACCATGCCTGAGGCGCTCGGCGAGTTGCGCTGCCTGCCGCTTGCGGAGCGGCGGATTCCGATCGGCCGGGTGCGCAACCGCATCCTGCCGGTCGTGGTGCTGGCGGTCGCGATGGGGCTGGTCGCGACCAACATCGTACCGGTCGCGGTGGCGTTTTTCAGCGCTGCCGTGGTGCTGCTGCTGATCCGCGCGCTGACCTTGCGCGAGGCTTATGGCGCGATCGACGCGCCGATCCTGGTGATGCTGGCGGCGCTGATCCCGGTCAGCGACACCTTGCGCTCGACCGGCACCACCGATCTGCTCGCCGGCTGGCTCTCGGTCGCGGCGCATCAATTGCCGCCGATCGGCACGCTCGCCCTGATCATGATCGCAGCCATGGCGGTGACGCCGTTCCTCAACAATGCCGCGACTGTGCTGGTGATGGCGCCGATCGCGGCAAGCTTTGCCAAGACGCTCGGCTATAATCCCGACCCCTTCCTGATGGCGGTGGCGATCGGCGCGGCCTGCGATTTCCTCACGCCGATCGGACACCAATGCAACACGCTGGTGATGGGCGCGGGCGGCTATCGCTTCGGCGACTATTGGAAACTCGGTCTGCCGCTGTCGGTCATGGTGATCGTGGTTGGCACGCCGCTGATCATGATGGCCTGGCCGATTGTTGTGAAGTAGGTCGTCGTCATTCCGGGGCGATGCGAAGCATCGAATCCGGAATGACTGCAAGGGTGATCTTTTCTGAATCATGCTCTAGCTTGCGCGCCATGCACAACCAGATCATCGACCTGCGCTCCGACACCGTCACCCGCCCCTCGCCCGGCATGCGCAAGGCCATGGCCGAGGCCGAGGTCGGCGACGTTCAATATGGCGACGACCCATCGGTGAACCGGTTGCAGGAGCGGATCGCCGCGCTGCTCGGCAAGGAGGCGGCGCTGTGGTTTCCCTCCGGCACGCAAGCCAACCAGGCGGCTTTGCTGGTCCACACAAGGCCCGGCGACGACGTGATCGTCGGCCAGGAATCGCATGTCGCGTGGCATGAAGCCGGCGGCGGCGCGGCCAATGCCGGGGTGCAATTCACCACCATCGGCCGCAACGGGCTGTTCACGGCCGCTGAGCTGACCCAAGCGATCAAGCCGCGCATCCACGACATCTATTCGCCGACCACGCTGGTGGTGATCGAGAATACGCATAACCGGATGGGCGGCCTGATCTGGCGGCAGGACGAAGTGATCTCGATCTGCACCGCGGCGCATCTGCACAAGGTCGGCGCTCATCTCGACGGCGCACGGCTGTGGAATGTCGCGGCCGAGACCGGCATGTCGACCGCGGAACTGGCCAAGCCGTTCGATACCGTGATGGTGGCGATGTCGAAGGGGCTGGGCGCGCCGGGCGGCTCGCTACTGGCGGGGCCGCGCGACCTGATCGACCATGCGGTGCGCTTTCGCCGCCGGCTCG
>CANKHJ010000324.1 GCA_947481635.1 Bradyrhizobiaceae bacterium | reverse complement strand
CTATACCATAACGAAATGGATCCAATATTGCAGCCAAGATTGGATTCAATATCGATCGGGGAGGAGGGGTAGCGTTGTCGGACATCCACGGCATCAGCAAAGATTTTGCCGACATTACCCAGACCGGTCCCGGCACTATCGGCGGACGTTATCTGCGTAGCTTCTGGCTGCCGGTTTCCCTCTCCGACCAACTCGCGCCGGGGCGGGCCAAGCCGCTTCAGATCATGAGCGAGGCCTTCACGCTCTATCGCGGACAGGACGGGGTGGCGCAGGTCATCGCGCCGTATTGTCCGCATCGCGGGACCCAACTCTCCACCGGATGGGTGGAGGGCCATGCGCTGCGCTGCTTCTATCACGGCTGGAAATTCGGACCCGACGGCCGATGCATCGAAGCTCCGGCCGAGCGCGAGGGCTTTGCCTCGAATATCTCGATCAAGTCCTATCCGACACGCGAGTATCTCGGTCTGGTTTTCGCGTTTCTCGGCGAGGGTGATGCGCCCGACTTCCCGCGCTATTCGGACCTCGAGGACGACGGCATCGTCGAAGCGAGCGAATACTGGCGCGACTGCAATTTCTTCAACAATATCGAAAACCAGTGCGACCCGGTGCATGTTGCATTCACGCATCGCACATCCTCTTTCACGGAAGGGGGGCTCACCGGTGTTCCGCTGGTCTCGGCGGAGGAAACCAGTTGGGGTCTGGCCGTTTCCGCCAGGCGCGAAGGCGGCGGCGTTCGCGTCACGCAGATCGGAATGCCCAACATGATCCACATCAGGATCGTGCCCGCGACGCATGGGGCGGAATGGGGAGATTTGTTCGCCTGGCGAATCCCGGTCGATGACGTCTCGCACAAGAGCTTCAATGTCTGGCTGCATCGCGTTCATGGCAATGCGGCGAAGGAATTCGCCGCGAAGCGTGCCGCCAATGCCGCGGTCAATGTCCCTTCGGTCCAGGAAGTCGGCGCTGCCTTCCGGCGTGGCGACTTGAGCTTCGACGATATCAAGGATCATCCGGACATTATCGGCGTGCAGGATGACATCGTGCAGGTCGGCCAGGGCGTGGTTGCGCGCCGCGCGGGAGAACGGCTCGGCCGCTCGGATGTCGGGGTCGCCTTGATCCGCAAGCTGTGGCTTCGCGAGTTGCGGGCCCTGGAGAGTGGCGCTCCGCTGAAGTCGTGGCAGTGGAATCCCAAACTATCGGCCACAGTCGGCACATCTGAGGCTTCGTGATGGCACGCGCAAGGATCCGCACCACCCACACTGGCAGCTTGCCACGCCCGCCCGAGGTGCTCGCGGTGTTGCGCGCCAGGGACGATCGGGAGCTTGCCGACCTCAAGCAGATGGAAGCGACCATTCGCGAAGGCGTCGCGGCGATCGTGCACCAGCAGACCGAGACCGGAATCGACATCGTCAACGACGGTGAGATGAGCAAGATCACCTATGCGACCTACATCAAGGAACGTCTGACCGGGTTTGACGGGGTCAGCGGCTTCCCGCCGAGCAAGGAATTCCAGGACTTTCCTGAGTTCATGAAGAAGTTCGGCCAGCGCGAAGGCGTCCGCGCGCTGAAATTGCCGGCCTGTACCGGTCCGATCGCATGGAAAGACAAGGGCGCGGTTCAGATCGACATCGACAATCTCAAGGCGGCGACGGTCGGCAAAGCGGCCGGCGACGTGTTCATGAGCGCGGCGTCGCCGGGCGTCGTCACGCAATTCATGGACAACAAATATTACCCGTCGGATGAAGCCTATCTACAGGCGCTCGTGGACGTGATGCGCGACGAGTATCGGGCCATCGCCGATGCCGGCTTCGTGCTGCAACTCGATTGTCCGGATCTCGCCGTCAGCCGCCATACTCGGTTCGGCCACCTTGAGACGCCCGCATTTCTTGCGCGGATCGGCCTGCATATCGATGCGATCAACGACGCGATCCGGGGCATTCCGCAGGATCGTGTGCGGCTTCATCTGTGCTGGGGCAATTACGAGGGGCCGCATCATCGCGATGTGCCGCTCAAGGAGATTATCCAGACGGTGTTCAAGGCCAATGTCGGCGGCATCTCGTTCGAAGGCGCCAATCCGCGTCATGAGCATGAATGGGCGGTGTTCCGCGACGTCAAGCTGCCGGCCGGCAAGTACCTGATCCCCGGCGTGATCGATTCCACCACCAATTACATCGAGCATCCGGAACTGGTCGCGCAGCGCCTCGCGCGTTACGCGGAACTCGTCGGTCCTGAGAACGTGATCGGCAGTACCGATTGCGGCCTCGATACCTTTGCCGGCGCCGGATACGTCGATTCCCGGATCGCCTGGGCAAAACTGGCAAGCCTGGTGGAAGGGGCGCGCCTGGCTGCGGACCTGCTTTAGCGTCGTGTCGATGGAATGGCCGTGTCTCTGGCTTGTGGACTGATCTGCGTTGCACCACCCGGTGCGTAACAACGAGACGACAGGGAGGATATCATCATGATGAAGACCATGCTTCGGGCGGCCGCGGCTGCCGCCATTCTGCTTCTTCCAGCCGCGGCGGCGGCGCAACAGCCCGTCAAATTGCGCTTCGCCAGTACGATCCCCGCTGACTCCGTCAGTACCGGAGCGGTGTTCATGCCATTCATTGAAGCCGTGAAAAAAGAATCGCAGGGTGCCGTCGAGATCGAGCTGTTCAGCAATGGCGCGTTAGGGCGCAACATGACTGCTCAGGCGCAGATGATCACGGATGGCGTCGCCGACATCGCCTTTGTGGTCGTGCCCCAGCAGCGCGGCCGCTTCCGTGAGACCGAGGTGCTCGAACTTCCCGCACTCTTCGGCAACGTCACGGATGCATCGACTGTGGCGAGCCGGATGATGATCAAGAACACCTTCCAGGGATTCGAGGAGTTTCATGTCATCGGGCTGTTCGGGACCGGGCCGACCAGCATCCATTCGCGCGGCGCGATCGCCTCGCTGGACGACATCAAGGGCAAGAAAATTCGTGCGGGTGGCGCGCTCGAATCTCAGACCATCACGGCGCTTGGCGGTGTCCCGGTCGCGCTCACCGTGCCTGAGGTCATCGAGGCCGTCAGTCGCGGAAACGTCGACGGCGTCACGTCGCTGGCTTCGATCCTGTTCGACTTCGGCTTCGCCTCGGTCACGAACACGCATTATTTTGCTCGGCTCGGCAACCTGCCGATGGCCATCCTGATGAGCAAGCAGAAGTTCGACAGCTTGCCGAAAGCCGGTCAGGACGCGATCCGCAAATACAGCGGCGAATATATCGAGAAGCTCTTCGTCGCAGCGAATG
>CANKHJ010000323.1 GCA_947481635.1 Bradyrhizobiaceae bacterium | reverse complement strand
GGGCGACATTGGCGATCTTGCGCGTGTAGGTATCGGTCGGCGATCCCGGCGAGTACGGGATGATGATGTGGACCGGCTTGTTTGGGTACGGGGCCTGAGCCTGCGCGTGTGTGGTCGCTAACAAAAACGCGGAAGCCATGACGACAATACGCAAGCCCATCGCATCTACCCCCGTTTTGAATCTCTTCACCGCCATACCTCGAAGAGGCTAGCCCATCGTGCCATCGGCCTTGCCAGCGCGCGCGAGCAAGGAGTTGGCGCCGATGGCGAATGCAAACAGAATGATCAGCATCGCGTACATGCGCGGCATGTCAAACAGCGCATAGGCCTGAATGATCAGATGACCGATGCCCCGGTTGGACATCTTGGTTTCGGCCAGCAGGGTTCCGATCAAGGCGATGCCCAATCCGAGGCGAAAGCCGTTGATGATCGGATGCCGCATCGCCGGAATGTAGACTTTCAGGGCCATGTCCCAGGGGCCCGCCCGGAAGCTTTGTCCGACCCGAATGAGAACCAGCGGGATCTGGCGCATCGCGGCGGCAACCGACAGCACGATCGGGAAAAAGCACGAGATCGCACCCATCGCCACCTTCGAGCCGGGCCCGATGCCGAACAGCATGATCAGCACCGGAAAGAAGATGATCTTCGGTGTCGGCCCGAGATAATACAGATACGGCTCGATCGCCTTGGAGAGCAGGCGGCTGCCGCCGAGAGCGATGCCGATGACGAGGCCGGCGGTGCCGCCGATCGCCAGCGCCGCTGCAATCTCGAGCATCGTGACGCTGAGATGCCAGTAAAAGCTGGCGTCCGCCAGAACCCTCACCAACGCGCGCGCCACCGCCACGACCGAGGGCACGACGTCGCGATAGAACAGGCCGGACGCTGCAGCGGCTTCCCAGATCAGCACAATCGCAGCGACGATGGCGATGCGCACCATCGTCACCGGCCCGAGCACGCCGGCCGCACGGGTTGCTGCGCGGCTGGGCGCGCCTAGCGTATCAGCCATCTTTCCGCCCGTTCCGCGATCATGAAGAAACCCACGCTGACCACGACGACGAACGAAATGGCGGCATAAGTCCCGGGAAGGTCATAGCGCTCGGCCAGGTCATTGATCAGCTGGCCGAGCCCGCCGAAATTGATCAGGAACTCCACGCCGACGATGTTGATCAGGGCGAAGATCAACCCAAGCTTTAGCCCCACGAAGATCGCCGGCAACGAGGATGGAAGCTGGATCTTCCAGAACATCTGCCGCGGCGTCAGCTTGAAGCTCTGGCCGACGGCGAGCAGCACGCGGCGCGTACTCGATAGACCTTCGATGGTCTTGAGGATGACCGGCGGAAGCCCGGCAGCGAAGCCCATCATCACGATTGTGAGTGCGCTGCGGCCGAACATCACCAGAAACAGTGGATACATCAGCACGACCGGAGCGGAGGCAAAGGCAGCAACCCAGGTTTCCGTTGCCTGGCGCAGCAACGACACGCGGTGCAGCAGCACACCGATCGAAACGCCAACGATCGTCACCAGGGCGACCGCGAACAGACATTCCTTGATGGTAAGGACGAAGCGCTCGAGCACGTTCTCTTCCACCACGACGCGATAGAAGCTCCCGATCACCTGCGACGGCTTCGGCACGATGAACGGGTTGAGCAGGCCGACGCTGATCAGGCCCTCGATGAGCAGGAGCAGCGCGGCGATGCCGGCGAGACCCATGAGCGCCGGCAAGGGACCGTCATCGATGCGAAGCCGTGACGTCATGGGCCGCGGCCAGCGTTGCGCATCAGTTCCTGCTGCTCGTCCATGCCGCGCGTGGCTTCATCACGCAGGTCGCTCCAGAGCTGGGCGACAAATCGGCCGAACGCCTCGCTGCCGATGGTCTCGGAGGTGCGCGGCCGCGGCAAATCAATGTCCAGGATGCGTTTCACCCGGCCCGGCCGATACGTCATCACCAGGATGCGGTCCGACAACTGCACCGCCTCGGTGATGTTGTGGGTGATCAGCAAGGTGGTCTGCTGCAACTCCTGTTGGATCTGCAACACCTTGTCGCCGAGCAGCAGCCGGGTCTGTTCGTCGAGCGACGCGAACGGCTCATCCATCAGCAAAATCTTGGGCTCGAAAGCCAGCGTACGGGCGATCGCCACGCGTTGTTTCATTCCGCCGGACAACTCGGCCGGATAGCGGTTTTCAAAGCCGCCGAGGCCAACCATCGCAATGAAGCGCCGCGCCATCTCCTGCCGCCGGGCCTTTGCGACGCCGGAAATCTCCAGCGGGAATTCGACATTCTGCAGGACCGTACGCCAGGGGAACGTCGATTCCTCCTGGAACACCATCCCGATTGCCGGGTGTGGACCCTCGACCGCTTCACCTCCGATGGACACGCGCCCCTGATAGCCGCGTTGCAGTCCACCAACGATGTTGAACAGCGTCGATTTTCCGCAACCCGAGGGACCGATCACCGACAGGAATTCGCCTGCACGCACCGACAGCGAGACGTGATCGAGCGCCTTCACGACGCCGTCCGGGGTCGGAAACTCCATGACGATATCGTCCACCGCCAGGATCGGATCGGCGGCGGCCTGGGCCTTCGGAAGCGGAAGCACGCTCACCAGCCAGGGGTCAGCGCGGCGGGATTTGAATGAGTTGCGCGAGCTGGTCCTTGGTCAATTCCGCCGTGGTGTATTTGAGCTCCACGGCATCCTTGACGATGGTGTCGAGGCCGACGACGCGGTCTGGATCGAGCGATGCCTTCGGAAAGAACTCGCGCGACCGCTCGGCCTTGGCTTCGGAAATCCCGGCAAAATCCGCATAAATCTTCAGGCCCTCGGGCGTGTATAAAAGCTCTAGCGCTTCGCGATAGGCTTTCATGTAGCGCTCGACCACGGGCTTGCGCGACTGCATGGTTTGCAGATTGGCGATGTTGACGCGAACCGTCTGGCCCTTGAAGACGCTCGCGTCATTGCCGGTGGCAATGATGCGGATCTCCTTGCGGTCGAGTTGATCGAGCGCGAAGGGCGGCGCCGCCCAGCCGACGTCGATCTGTCCGCTCATCACGGAGGTCAAAGTGCCGGGGGGGCCGCCGGTCGCGGTCAGCTTTGGCTTGAGGCCGTATTCATTGACAAGCGCCGTCACCACGCCGTGGGTCGAGGAGCCGTTGGTCGAATAGGCCACCGTCTTGCCGTCGGTGTCTTTCAGCGTCTTGATCGACGAGTCCGCTTTGACATACCAGAACAGGTCATTGGCGCCGGTGGTTTCGGCGCCGATCAGGCGCACGGGCGCGCCTTTTGAAAACGCGCTCAGCACGCCCATGATCCCGCCGGCTATGCCGAGGTCGGCGCCGCCGGAGATCACCGCCT
>CANKHJ010000322.1 GCA_947481635.1 Bradyrhizobiaceae bacterium | reverse complement strand
TGGCGGTGATGAACAGCGTACTCAGCGCTGCCAGCAGCGTGAGGCTGCCGAGCACCGGCACGCCGAACAACAAGATACCGATGCCGATGATCAGCGTCGCCTGGACGAAACCGACCATCACATAAGGCACGATCTTGCCGAGCATGATCTCGACCGGCGTGATCGGCATCGCCAGCAGGCTTTCCATAGTGCCGCGCTCGATCTCGCGCGTCACCGAGAGCGCGGTGAAGATCAGCATCGTCATGGTGAGGATGGTGCCGACCAGGCCCGGCACGATGTTGATCTGTGACGAGCCGGACGGGTTGTAGCGCGCGTGCGAACGGATCTCGAAGAGCGGCACGCCGGGATCCGGCAGCGCACGGTCATTGCGCAAGGCGGTCTGCGCCACCACCGCAAGCGCGGACAGCGCTGCGCTTGCCGCCACCGGATCGGTCGCGTCGGCGGCGATCAGGATCGCGGGACGTTCGCCGCGCCGCAACGCGCGCTCGAAGCCTCGCGGAATTTCGATGGCGAACAGCACCTCGCCCGCCGCCAGCACCCGGTCGAACTCGGCCTCGGTCGAGATCACGCGGGTGATCTTGAAATACTGGGTATTTTCCAGGGCGCGCAGGATCGAACGGCCGAGATCGCTCTGCTCCTGCACCAGCACCGCGGTCGGGAGGTGGCGCGGCGTGGTGTTGATCGCATAGCCGAACAGCAGCAATTGCAGCAGCGGCACCATGATGATCATGCCGAATGACAGCCGGTCGCGACGCAACTGGATGAATTCCTTCACCAGCATCGCGCGGGTGCGCCCCCAGGAGCCGCGCGACAACAGAGCGCCGCTCATTGGAAATTGTCCTTCGAGCGGCTCATCAACTCGATGAACACGTCCTCGAGCGATGGCTCGGCTTTGGTCCAGGTCAGCGCCGCGTCATTGCGGAACGGCGCGATCGCCGCATCGAGCGCCGTCGCGTCGCGGCCGGAGACGTGCAGGCTGGTGCCGAATGGCGCCACCATGTCGACGCCCGGCTTGCCGTCGAGTTGATGCATCAACGGCGCAAGGTTGCTGCCGTTGACGTTGTAGGTCACGAGGTGCGAGCCTTGCACCACCTCGTCGACGGTGCCGTGCACCAGCAACTCGCCATAGGCGATATACGCGATCTCGTGGCAGCGCTCGGCTTCGTCCATGTAGTGGGTCGAGACCAACACGGTCAGGCCGTCCGCGGCGAGCGCGTGAATCTCGTTCCAGAACTCGCGCCGTGCCTTGGGATCGACACCTGCGGTGGGCTCATCCAGCAACAGCAATTGCGGGCTCGGCAGCGTGCAGGCGCCAAGCGCGAGGCGCTGCTTCCAGCCGCCGGACAACTGGCCGGCAAGCTGGTTCTCGCGGCCTTGCAGGCCAAGCCGCTCGACCATCGCGCGCGCCGCCGCGACCGGCTTCGGCACCGAATAGAGCCGCGCCACGAATTCCAGATTTTCGCGCACCGACAGGTCCTGATAGAGGCTGAAGCGCTGCGTCATGTAGCCGACCTGGCGTTTGATCTTGTCGGCCTCGGTGCGGATGTTGAAGCCGAGGCACGTGCCTTCGCCGCCATCGGGGGTCAGCAGGCCGCATAGCATGCGGATCGTGGTGGTCTTGCCGGAGCCGTTCGGCCCGAGAAAGCCATAGATCGTCCCACGCTTCACCTGCATCGACAGGTCATGCACCACCACCCGGCCATCGAACGACTTGGTCAGGCCATGCACGTCGATCGCGATGGCGGGATCGGCACTCACCGCCGCATGCCCTCGGTCAGCACCGAGACCGGTTGCCCAACACGGAGCTTCTCCGGCGTCTCGGGTCGCGCCTCGACCAGATAGACCAGCTTACTGCGCTCCTCCATGCTGAAGATCACCGGCGGCGTGAATTCCGCACTGCGCGAGATGAAGCTGATCTTGGCGTTGAGCTCGGCGGCGCAGCCGTCACAGCGCAGCGTTACCGGCGCGCCGATGGCGAGCTTGGGCAATTGCGGCTCCGAGACGAAGAACCGCACCTTCACATTGTCCGGCGGCAGCAGCGCGACGATCGGCCGGCCGGCCGTGACCATCTCACCGGTGCGGAAATACACCTGCTGCACGACGCCGGTCGCGGGACTCGCGACACGGCGCCGCGCCAGCCTAGTCTGCGAGGAATTGTAGCGCGCCTGCGCGCTGCGCAACGCCGCCTCGGCATCCTCGGAGGCGCGCTGCGTGCCCGCATTGGCTTTGAGCAACGCCGCCGCGCGATCGAAAGCCTGCTGTGCGTTGGTCAACGCGGCTTCGGCCTGCGCGAGGTCAGCCTTCTGCAATTCGGAATCGAGCGTGAAGATGTTCGCGCCCTTCTCGAGCGTTTCACCCTCGCGCGTGGCGAGCATCTCGATCCGCCCGGACTCGTCCGGACCGACGAACAGCAGGTCGGCCTCGACCCATCCCTGGAAGCCCTGCTCGGGCTTGGGCGAACATGCCGCCAGCGCGACAGCCAGACCCGCTGCGAGAGCGAAACGGAACGCGCTCATGTCGTCTTCCTTTCGCCGAATACCAGATCGAGATGCGCACGGAGCAACGCGGGGATGTCGAGCGGCGCGAAGCGGTCGAATAATCCGCTCCACACGATCGACATCAACAGCGGAGCCACGAGAAGCTGCGGGAATCGAACCAGCGCGTCGCCGGACAATTCCCCCCGCGCGACAGCACGCGCGAGCACCATGCGGATCGCCGCGATGCCACGCGCAACCACCTCGCGATAATAGAATTCCGCCAGCGCCGGGAAGCGGTGTCCTTCCGTCAGGATCAGGCGCAGCACCTCGCGGCGCCGCGTGGTGTAAATCTCCGTAAGGAAGCGCTCCAGGAACCGTTCGATCAACTCCCGCGAGGACAATTCGCCCACCGGCGCCTGCTCCATCATCGCCACCTGCGGGATCAAGAAGCTGCGCACCAGTTCCTGGAACAGCGCTTCCTTGTCGTCGAAGTGCAGATAGATGGTGCCCTTGGCGACGCCCGCCCGATGTGCGACGTCGTCAAGCCGCGCGGCGGCGAAACCGCGCGTGGAAAACTCGTCCAGCGCTGCTGTCAGGATCGCGGCGCGCCGCTCGGCGCGGCGATCAGCCCGTCCGGGCGCCACAGTGTCAACGGCGGTTTCGGGTCCAGCCTCTGGCGCGCCGGAACGGAGCCTTGCGGCCCCGCGCTTGAGGTTATCCTTGCTCCTGCTGGTCGCTTTTCGGTTCGTGGCCATGGCTCGGCATAATATGACTGACTGGTCAGTCATAGTATGCCGAGCCATGGCCACGAACCGAAAAGCGACCCGCAGGAGCAAGGATACCCTCAAGCGCGGGGCCGCAAGGCTCCGTTCCGG
>CANKHJ010000321.1 GCA_947481635.1 Bradyrhizobiaceae bacterium | reverse complement strand
CATATGCGGTTTGGTGTTTCTGATCGGAAAACTTAAACGCGAAGCGGGCGCAGATATCGGCGTTCGCGCGATCAAGGACCATATTGCAGATCTGCTGATTGATGACTTGACAGCTGATAACGGGAAGCTTCGGGCAGACGTTGAGGAAAAACTAAAAAAGCTGAGCGACCAGGGTGTCCTTATGCTTGTTGGTGATGAATTTCGTTTACAAACGCGCGAAGGTAGCGACTGGGACCGCGAGTTCCGCAATCGACAAACAAAATTCAATAGTGACAACCCAGCAATTCAGTTTAAGCGCGACCAACTGATTTATGGGGAGATTGATAAGAGTGTGCGCGCTATCAAGGTGATCCAGGGCACCGCAAAAGAAGCACGTCAATATCTCATTCATCGCGAACAGACTGTGCCTGCGGTCGACGGAAGTAGCGTACCGATTTGGATTCGTGATGGCTGGTCGTGTGCGGAAAAAGACGTGCTCGAGGCAGCTAGGTCCGCCACGATAGAGAGCCCGATTTTATTCGTATTCATACCAAAGAAATCTGCGGAAGACTTTCAGCGCTTAATTGTCGAAGCTGAAGCAACTCAGCAAACCCTCGACTCCAAGGGCAACCCAACAACTGCAGAAGGCCAGGAAGCTCGTCAAAGTATGGATAGCCGGCGGGCGCGTGCGGTAGGCGACAGGGATCGACTGATCCGTGAGGTCGTTGCTAATGCCAAGGTATTCCAGGGCGGCGGCAGCGAAATTCTACTCACCTCACTGGATGATCGTATCAAGGCAGCAACTGACGCGGCACTCGTTAGAATGTTCCCGCGCTTCAAGGAAGCTGATTCAGTCGCTTGGGAGGCGGTCATCAAGCGCGCTCGCGATGGCGCTGATCACCCCTTCCAGCCGACAGGACACACAGACGCCACCGAGAAGCATGCTGTCTGCCAGCAAGTACTTTCCACTATCGGGGCCGGCAAGTCGGGTTCGGACGTGCGGAAAACTCTAGGTGGAACACCCTTTGGCTGGCCGCGCGACAGCGTGGACGCGGCCCTTATCGCCCTTCATCGGCAACAGCACATCACCGCTACCCTGAACGGACAGGCTATCGCGCTCGGACAATTGGACCAGAACAAGATCGCCAAAGCGGACTTCCGGGTTGAGCACGCAACAGTCTCGGTCGGTGACCGCCTAATTCTCCGGAAGCTGTTTCAGGCGCTCGGCATGTCCTGCAAGAGCGGTGAGGAAGCTGTGCGTGCAGGCGAATTTCTGAGCGGATTTATCGTACTCGCCAAGTCCGCCGGCGGGGATGCGCCGGTGCCTGCCTCACCTGCAATCACCGAGATCGAGGATACCCAGCGACTGGTTGGAAACGAACAATTGGTTGCCATCAAGGCCAAAGCGTCCGACTGGGAAGACAAGATCAAGGTCTGGATGGCTGCCCGCGATCTGATCGCGCTGCGTGTTCCGACCTGGACCATTGTCGAACGCCTTGCCAAACATGCAGCAGCGATCCCCGAGGCCAGGCCGCATCTTGACCAGATCGATGCCATCCGAGATCAGCGCCTGCTTCTCGAAAAATCCGACCCCGCGAACGCCATCCGCGTTGCGCTGGCCGGCTTGTTGCGGGACGCCGTCCAGAAAGGTCATTCGGCGCACGAAACCGCGTTCAACGCGGCCATGGCCTCTCTTGCCGCAAACAGCGTCTGGGTTAAGGTCGCGCCGGCCGACCAGGAAAACACCAAGGCTGCCGTCGGCCTGCAGGCGCCGATCAAGGCCGACATAACCAGCGACGACGCCCTGGCGGCTCATCTCGATCGGAAACCGTTGTCGAGCATCCAGGCGGAGATCGACGCGATAGCTGGTCGGGTGAATCAGGCCATCGAGCGGGCCGCGCGTCTGCTGGAACCCAAGGTCCAGACTGTGACGCTCGAACGCAGCACGCTGCGAGACGCGGCCGAGGTTGAGGCTTGGGTCGAGCGGCAGAAGGCGACGCTGCTGGCAAAGATCGTCGCCGGCCCCGTTCTGGTGAATTGAGGAGTAAGTCGCATGGCGTCGCTGGAACGAATGCTCCGCAAAGATCTCGAAAAGACCGTCAAGCACGCGCGGCGGGTTGCCGAAGCAGGTGCCCGCAAGGCAGTCGAGGAAATCGGCGTCGGCGAAGCGGAGGCTCCGAAACACCTGACAATCGAGCAACGTGCGCTGCGCAATCGCTTGCGGGCGCATGGCCGGCAACTCGGCGATCGGCGCGATCCGAAGGGCGTGCAGGCCACCATTCGTCTCGTCCAGGAGTGCGCCTACGAGCAGTGGCATCGCATGCTGTTCGCGCGGTTCCTCGCGGAAACGGACCTGCTGATCGAGCCGGACTCCGGCATGGCGATCACGTTGGACGAGGTGCAGGAACTCGCCCGCGAGAAGGCGACCGACTGGTTGCCGCTCGCCAGCGACTATGCCGAACGGATGCTACCGCAGATCTTCCGCAAGGATGATCCTGTGCTGGATATCGCGCTGCCGCCGGAAACGCGCTCCGAGATGGAGGACCTGCTCAAGGACCTGACGAAGCCGGTGTTCGAGGCTGATGACAGCCTTGGCTGGGTCTACCAGTTCTGGCAGTCGGACAAGAAGGACGAGGTCAACAGGTCCGAGGTGAAGATCGGCGCTGATGAGCTGCCGGCGGTGACGCAGCTCTTCACCGAAGACTACATGGTCCTCTTCCTGCTTCACAACACGCTCGGCGCCTGGTGGGCAGGGAAGGTGCTCGCCAGCAACGCGCTCCTTGCCACGTCGACAGCCGACGAGGCGGCATTGCGCGCGGCCTGCAAGGTCGGCGATATCGACTGGACCTACCTGCGCCGTGTTCGAGATACGGCCGAAGACGGAACGGAGGGGCCGTGGCGTCCCGCCGCCGGCGTGTTCGAAGGCTGGCCGAAAGTGGCCAAGGATTTGACCGCGCTCGATCCCTGCATGGGTTCGGGACACTTCCTCGTCTTCGCCCTGCCGATCCTCGTCGCATTCCGCATGGCGGAAGAGGGATTGTCGCAATCGGCCGCCGTCGATGCGGTCCTTAAGGACAACCTGTTCGGATTGGAGATCGACCCGCGCTGCACGCAGATCGCCGCCTTTAACCTCGCCTTTGCGGCGTGGCGGAAGGTCGGGTATCGGCCGCTTCCGCAGCTCAATCTCGCCTGTTCGGGTCTCGCTATCGGCGTCACCAAGGCGGAATGGCTGAACCTCGCAGAGAAAGCGGTGACGGCGGCCGATCCGGCGGCGAAGCGCGACCTGCTTGGCGTCGAGAAGAACCTGCTGACAGTCGGCCTTGAGGAGCGGGTCAAGAATGGGCTTGAGGCGCTCTACGACCTCTTCGCCAAGGCGCCGTGGCTCGGCAGCT
>CANKHJ010000320.1 GCA_947481635.1 Bradyrhizobiaceae bacterium | reverse complement strand
CGACCTTTGAGGTCATGCCGAAGCCGAACCAGACGACGAAGAGCGGCACCAGCGCGACCTTGGGGACGACCTGGGTGGCGATGATGAAAGGGTTCAGCATCTTTTCCAGCCGCGGCATCTTGCCGAGCAAGGCGCCGAGCCCGACCCCGGCCACCGCGCCGAAGAAAAAGCCCAGCACGGTTTCCCAGGCGGTGATGCCGGTGTGATACCAGGTCGAACTGCGTGTCAGGCTCTCCCACCAGGCTTCCATGACCAGCGACGGCGGCGGCAGGATCAATTTGCTGACGCCGAAGGTGCGGACATAAAACTCCCAGCCGCCCAGGAAGATGATCAGCAGCAGCAGGCTGCCGACCCAGGCGGGGATTTCCCGGCGGCGTTTCAGGCGCCCGGCGGGCGCCGCGGTCGCGGCATCGTCTGCGATATTGTCTGCGGTCATTGGGTCAGTGCTGCAGCCGGCTGCGCAAATGGTGGACGATGGTCTGGAATTCGATATCGCCGTGGAGATCGACCTGGCGCGGACGCGCGAACGGGACGTCGACGATTTCCTGAATCCGGCCGGGGCGCGCCGACAACAGGATCACGCGGTCGGCAAGGAAGACTGCCTCTGGGATCGAATGCGTCACCAGCACGACGGTCTTGTGGGTCTCCAGCCAGATGCGTTGCAATTCGATGTTCATCGCATCGCGCGTGATGGCGTCGAGCGCGCCGAACGGCTCGTCCATCAGCAGGATCGCGGGATCGTAGCTCAGCGCGCGGGCGATCGCGGCGCGCTGGCGCATGCCGCCGGATAACTCGCGCGGATAGCGCTTTTCGAAGCCCGCAATCCCGACCAGGCGGCAGAGCTCACGCGCGCGTTCGTGCCGTTCCTGCTTGCCCATGCCGCGCAGCTTTAGCGGCAACGCGATGTTGTCCTCGATCCACAGCCAGGGAAACAGGTTCGGGTCCTGGAACACCATGCCCATGTTGGCGAGCGCCTGGTTGTCGCGCGTGTGGCCGCTCCAGAGATTGCGCCCGCCGACTTCGACCAGCCCGCCGGTCGGCTCTTCGAGGCCGGCAATCATGCGCAGCATCGTTGTCTTGCCGCAGCCCGAGGGGCCAAGCAGCACTGCGAATTCGCCCTCACGCACCGCGAAATTGGTCGGTGCGAGGGCCTGGATCGGGCCCTCGACGGTGTTGAACTGCTTGGCTGCATCGCGCAGCGCGATGGCATTCACGGGAGCGGTCCCGTCCAAAGCGCTGAGCGCCGCCTGGCTCACTTCGACGCCTCGTCGACGAACCTGTTGGTGTAGAGCGCCTTGATGTCGGCGACCTTGGCGACATTGGCCTTGGTGATCAGCTCGGCCGCCTTGTCCCAGACCGCGGGAACGTTACGCATGACGTTCTCTTTGCCCGCCGCAATGGTCAGGCCATTATAGGCCTTGATCGCCTCGATCCGGAACGCGCGATCCGCATTGGCGGAGATCTCGAATTTCTTGACCATGCGATCGAGGATCATGCCGGTGTCGGCGCTCAAGATTTCGAGCGCGGACTCGCGCAGCGCCCGCACGAACTTCACCATCGTCTCCGGATTTTTCTCCGCGAAGGCGCGGGTAGCGATGATGACGCCGCCAGGCATCGGCGCCGCCTGCGAGGCGCTCCAGGTGTCGATCGGTTCACCGGCGCGCTGCAGCAGCAGCGTATTCTCGACCGTGGCAAAGAAACCCGCGACGCGGCCCTGTTTCAGGATTTCGATATTGCCGGCGCTCGAGCCGATCGCCTGGCGCGGCACGTCGGAGACCGGCACGCCGCCGCTCGCCAGCAGCAGGTTCAGGGTGTTTTCCTGGCCGCCGCCCATCGAGGCGACGCCGATGGTCTTGCCCTTCATGTCGGCCGCAGTCTTGATCGGCGCGGCCTTCATGCTAATCAGGCTGAAGATCGCCTCCTGCAGGCTGGTCGCGATCGAGATCAGTGGCGTGTCCTGCGCTGCCGCCGCCTTGATCAGATCCAGCGCGCCGACCCGCGTCAGGCTGGCCTGGCCGGCGACCACCTGCTGAATCGCGACCGCGGTGCCGCGCGCATTGGTGACGGTGACGTCGAGGCCTTGCTTCTCGAAATGGCCGCCGACCACGGCATTCATCTCATGCATATATTCGAGCCCGAGATCGAACGGCTCCATGAAGACCAGCTTGGTCGGCGATTGCGCCATGACCGGAATGCCGCCGCAGAGGAGCGCGGCGCCGCCTGTCGTCAGGCCGGTCAGAAGGCTGCGGCGCGACAAGGATTGATTGAAGGTTTTCATTTTGCTTCTCCCCAATGATCGTTCAGGCCCAAGATCGTTCTTGCCAAGTTTGCGGAATGATGCCGCCGGTGAGCAGTCACATAGTTTGCCGACCTATAGCCGGCAGGAATAGCTATTGCCTCAGGGCAGGCGATCGTCCGGCGTTGTGCGGACCTGCCGGATTTCTCCCGGCATGACGTAGAGCGGGCCCCCGATCCGCCCCACCGGGGCAAAGGCATGGATTCGGTCGCGCTGCAGCACGCGCTCATCCACCTGGAAGGTGACGACCCGGCCGATCACCAGCCGATGGGCATCGCGGTCTCCCATTTCCACAACCTGGTCGACCACGCATTCGAGCGCGATCTCGCTGTCGGTGATGCGCGGGGTGTCGATGCGCAGGCTGGGCGTGAGCGCGACGGCGAGATCCGCGGCTTCGCTCATGCCGGCCGGATAACGGCGCGAGGATTCAACCATCGACTGCAATTGATCCGGCGAAACCGAGTTCACGACGAAATGGCCGTTGCGCTCGATATTGCGCAGCGTGTCCTTCACGAACGCGGTGCTGGGGCCGATGCTGATGCCAATCTTCGGCGGATCGTAGGTAAGAAAAACATACGCACTGAATGGCGCCAGATTGACCGAGGCATCCTCGTTGAGGCTCGACACCCAGGCGATCGGGCGCGGGGTCACCGAGCCGGATATCAGTTTGTAGGCCGCGGCGCTTTCTAGTCCGTCAGCCTCGATCGCCACCATCGTCTTTGCGGAGGCTGCCTCTGCGGCCGTGTCCGTCCGGTCACTCGGCATTTGCGGCAACTCCGGAAGGTCGAAAAGCGATTGCCCCCGACGAGATCGACGAGCGCTCGGCGCCATGATGATGGCAACATGACTGTTGCCGTCAACCAACCGGTGGGAGCAACCGGCGTTTTGGGAATGGGGCCGGCCGAGGCGTCGGCGTCGGGACTGTTGCCGGGCAAGACACGGCGCCTGGCGCGACGGGGAACCTCTGTCTAAGGTTTACGTTGGTGTGCGATTGCACGGGGACCGCGACGCAAGGTCCACGGCATCGGCCTCACAAATTCTCGATCCAGGAGCATATCATGAGCCGCGGTTTTCCCTCCATG
>CANKHJ010000319.1 GCA_947481635.1 Bradyrhizobiaceae bacterium | reverse complement strand
CGCCGGCGGCGTTGCTCGCTGCTGATCGAGCGCCGCAACGGCGAAGGTAAGGTCACCCGGGTGTTGATCGACACCTCGCCGGACCTGCGCGAGCAGCTGGTCGAGGCGCAGGTCGACTGGATCGACGGCGTGCTGTTCACGCACGAGCACGCCGACCATACCCACGGCATCGATGACCTGCGCGGGCTCTTCATCCACAAGCGGCGGCGCCTTGAGGTCTATCTCGATGAGCCGACCTCGGCGATGATGAATAACCGCTTCGGCTATTGTTTCCGGACACCGGAGGGCAGCCATTATCCGCCGATCCTGAACGAGAACCGGGTGACCGCCGGCCAGCCGATCACGATCACAGGCGAGGGCGGCCCGATCACGGCGATGCCGTTCCTCCAGGACCATGGCGACATCGTCTCGCTCGGCTACCGCGTCGCAGGGCTGGCCTATTCGGCCGACGTCGTCGACCTGCCCCAGGCCAGCATCGACCAACTTGGCGGCCTCGACATCTGGATCGTGGATGCATTGTGGTACCGCCAGCACCCGAGCCATTTCAGCGTCGATGACGCGCTGCGCTGGATTGATCGCCTCAAGCCAGGCCGTGCGATTCTCACCAACCTGCATTCCGATCTGGACTTCAACGAGCTGAGCGGCAAGCTTCCGGCGGGTGTCGAGCCTGGCTTTGACGGACTAAGCGGCGAACTGAGCAAGACTACTTAGCTCAAGTTTTATCGAGATTGTGATATTAAGATGCTGCAGTTACGTCATTATTGGATATTTCTATATATTCCATAATATAGCTTATGCGAATCAGGTGCGGGCCGTTCGATACGAGCCTCTCATGGAACTTTCTGTCCCCTGATGGGACCTTTCCGCTCGATTCCGCGTTGACGGCTCGCCGCCATACGGCGGCTTTTCTCTTTTCATTTCACGGGGCTTCCCATGGCGAAAAAAGCTAAAGGCCGCGACCAGCGCCACGTCGCGCCGCCGCTTCACACACCGACAGATCTCAAACCGAAGGCCGTCCAGGCGATCTCCAAAGCGCTGAACGCGGTCCTGGCGGACACATTTGCGCTGTTCGTGAAGACCAAGAATTTCCACTGGCACATCAGCGGGCCGAACTTCCGCGGTTATCACCTGATGCTCGACGACCACGCGGCCGAGCTGATCACGACCATCGACGAGGTCGCCGAACGCGTCCGCAAGATCGGCGGCGTCACGATCCGTTCGGTCGGCGAGATCGCAAGGCTCAAGAGCATCAAGGACAACGAGGCCGAATTCGTCGCGCCCGGTGACATGCTGATCGAGCTGATGGAAGACAACAAGCTGGCGATCGAGGGCATGCGCAAGGCCCATGGCGTCTGCGACGATCACGACGACGTCGCCGGCGCGAGCCAGCTCGAAAACTTCATCGACCAGGCCGAGAAGCGCTGCTGGTTCCTGTTCGAGTCGAGCCGCAACGAAGATCGCACCGGGCATTAACAGGTTAACGCCGGGGCGCCCTCGCGGCGCTTCGGCCGTCCTGCTATGGGGAGCCGTCAGCATTGGCGGACCCCTCCATGACCTCCCCTAAATCAGCGTCCTCCCCTAAATTCGCGTCCTCAGATTTCGCCCCGTCGCGCGACATCGCGCGCCTGATCGAGATCATGGCGGCGCTGCGCACGCCGGAGACCGGGTGTCCCTGGGATCTGGAGCAGAACTTCGCCAGCGTCGTCCCCTACACATTGGAAGAAGCTTACGAGGTCGCGGACGCGATCGAGCGCGCCGACCTCGGCGATCTCTGCGAGGAGCTCGGCGACCTTCTCCTCCAGGTCGTGTTCCACGCGCGGATGGCGCAGGAACAAGGCGCGTTCGAATTCGGCGACGTCGTTCAAGCCATCACCGAGAAGCTGATCCGGCGCCATCCGCATGTCTTCGCCGACGAGCAAGGCGAGACCGCCGAGGCGGTCAAAGGCCTGTGGGACCGTATCAAGCGTGACGAGAAAGCCGCGAAGGCGGTCCGGTCCGGCAAGGCCGAGACGCCTGCAGAGGCTGGTGCATTGGCCGGGGTGCCGGCGGTGATGCCTGCCCTCACCCGCGCGCTGAAGCTTCAAGCCAAGGCCTCCAAGGTCGGTTTCGACTGGAACGATCCGCGCGCCGTGCTCGCGAAAATCCGCGAGGAAGCCGACGAGATCGAGGCCGCGCTGGAAGCCAAGGACAGCACCGAGGCCGGCGCCGAAGTCGGCGATCTGCTGTTCGCGGTGGTGAACCTCGCGCGCCATGTCGGTGCCGATCCAGAAAGCGTTTTGCGCGGAACGAACCGGAAATTCGAACGCCGCTTCGCGTCGATCGAACGCGCGCTGGCCGCGCGGGGGAAGACGCCGAAGGAGTCGTCGCTCGCTGAGATGGACGCGCTGTGGGACGCCGCCAAGGCGGCGGAAAAGAACGCTTAAAGCGCCGTCGGAAACTTCGCGCGCACTTGCGCGGTCTTGGACGGATGCACCCGCACCGTCACCGCGATGCGGCCGTCGTCGCGCATCGAGCGCTCGAGCACCTCGGTATGGCGGTGCAGCCAGCTCAGGCCGGCGCCGTCGGAACCGTCGAGCAGCAGATCCAGCGTCTGGCGCGTCTTGGCCAGCCGGTCCTCGATGGTTGCGATGAGGGCATCGATCCCCTCCCCGGTCAGCGCCGACACCGGCAGCGGCCGCTGCTCGGCCGGCTGCCGTTCCGCGGTGTTCATCAGGCTCAGCCGCGCGTCGGCATCGACATGGTCGATCTTGTTCCACACTTCGAGCACGCGCTCGGTCTTTTCGACGTCGATCGCGAGCTGCTCCAGCACATGCGCGACGTCGTGCGACTGCGCTTCGGTATCTTCATGCGAGACGTCGCGCACGTGGAGGATCAGGTCCGCTTCGATGACTTCTTCCAGCGTGGCGCGGAACGCGGCAACCAGCATGGTCGGAAGGTCCGAGATGAAGCCGACGGTGTCGGAGAGGATCATGCGCGTGCCATGCGGCAGGTCGACCGCGCGCAAGGTCGGATCCAGCGTCGCGAACAGCATGTCGGCCGAGAGCACCTGCGCCTGCGTGACCCGATTGAACAGCGTCGACTTGCCGGCATTGGTGTAGCCGACCAGCGCGACGATCGGATACGGCACGCGCTTGCGGCTGTCGCGATGCAGCTTGCGCGTTCGCTTCACCTTCTCGAGGTCGCCCTCGATGCGCTCGATGCGCTCCTCGATCAGGCGGCGGTCGGTTTCAAGCTGGCTCTCGCCCGGGCCACCAAGAAACCCGAAGCCGCCGCGCTGGCGCTCGAGATGGGTCCAGGACCGCACCAGGCGGCTCTTCTGATAATTGAGATGCGCCAGTTCGACCTGAAGCGAGCCTTCCTTGGTCTGGGCGCGGCGCCCGAAAATCTCCAGGATCAAACCGGTGCGATCGAGCACCTTGGCGTTCCAGGCCTTTTCGAGGTTGCGCTGCTGG
>CANKHJ010000318.1 GCA_947481635.1 Bradyrhizobiaceae bacterium | reverse complement strand
TCAATCGCGCCATCAATCACCGACAGAACCTCATCGATTCCGTATTGGTCGATGGTCTCATGCAGGCGCTTGGAGGCGACGCGGTTGGCCGCGATCATGCCGCGGAAATCAAGGCTGAGATTGGTCGGCATGCGCGACATGCCGAGGATCATCGACAGCACGTCGTGGCGCAGCTCGTCATTCTCCACGATCTTGACCGGCGAGATCAGCATGCCTTCGGCGAACACGTCGGTCGCCTCGGTACCGACGCCGGCGCCGACATCGAGCTGATGCGCGCAGGTCCCGATCCAGGCGATGCGCTCGCCATTGTAGAAGACCGGCGCGACGATCCCGAAATCCGGCTGATGCAGCGCGCCCTTATAGGGATTGTTCACGATGAACATGTCGCCGCTGCGAATGCCCGGGTTCGGCTCGCAATCCTTGATGATGTGCTTGATCATCTCGGCGACCGAGGCGGCATGGAACAGTACGGTCTTGCCGAGCGTCACGATCTCGCCGTGGCTGCGGAAGATACCGGTGTTGAAATCGGACGCGTCGTTGACCAGGGGCGATCCGGAGATCGCGGCCAGCGTCGCCGCCTGCTCGTCGCTGATCGAGATCAGGCGGTGATGGATCACCTCGAAGGTGATCGGATCGGCCTCGACCCGCTTGTATTGATAAGTCTTGGGATTGCGCAGTGCCGCCTCGGCCATGTCACATAGCCTTCTTGTCTTGAAGATGGATGATCAGGTTGCCGTAGGGCTCGACTTCCAGCCGCTGCCCCGCACCGACGACGACCGTGGTGTCCGGCCGCTCGACGATCAGCGGACCGGTCAGGTTGTGTCCCGGGCCGAGATCCTCGGAGCGATACACCGGCGTGTCGGCAAAACCAGTGCGATAGAAATAGACTTTTCGCACTTGGACCGGCTTCGGCGTCGGCTTGCTGACGGCCTTGGCCTGCTTCGGCTTGAGCACCGGCGAGAGCGCTTCGGTGCGCAACACCGTGAGCTCGACGCCGGAGCTGCGCAACGCGCTGCCCTTGCCGTAGATGCGCTCGTATTTCTGCTCGAAGGCATCGACCAGATCGTCAAGGTCGGCGGCCGTCAGCACCTTCTGGGGCACCTCGATCGGCACTTCGTGGACCTGCAGGCGGAAGCGCATCGCGACCAGCCGCTGGATCTGGCAATCCTTGCCGAGCGCGTCGTGGCAGCGCTGCTCCAGCGCCTCGAAGCCGGCATTCAACGCGGTGGCATCGATGTGATCTGACGCCTTGGTGAAGCGTGGCGGCGCATGCTGCCCGAAAGAGCGTGAGAACGACCGGTGACGGTCGGCGGTCACCGAGCCGAGCGCGGAATGTCCCGACGCCGTGGTCGGCACCACCACTGTCGCGATGCCGCCGATCGATCCATAGAGATGCGCGTGCGTCGCGCCCGCCCCGCCATAGGCAAAGATGACGAAGTTGCGCGGGTCATAGCCCGAGCGCGTCGTCACTCGGCGCAGCAGGTCCGCCATCTTGTTGTTGGCGACCTCGCGGATGCCCGCGGCCGCTTCGTAGATGTCGAGGCCGAGGGGCTTCGCGATCTTCTCCTCGACCGCGGCCTTCGACTTTTCGATATCGAGCTTCATCTGGCCGCCGAGGAAATAGGCCGGATCGATGATGCCGAGCACGATATCCGCATCGGTGATCGTCGGCTCCTCGCCGCCGCGGCCGTAGCAGGCCGGGCCCGGCTCCGATCCAGCGCTTTCCGGACCGACCGCGAGATGGCCGCCGGCCACGCGCGCGATCGAACCGCCGCCGGCGCCGATCGCGGTCACCTTGATCGACGGCAGCGCGACGTGGAAGCGGCCGACTTCGCGCGAGGTCTCAAGGATCGGCTGTCCGTCGACGATCAGGCCGACGTCGAAGCTGGTGCCGCCCATGTCGGTGGTGATGATGTTCTTGAAGCCGATCAGTTCGCCGAGCTTCTGCGACGCCAGCACGCCGCCGGCCGGGCCCGAGGTCAACAGGTTGGCCGCCTGGAACGCGGCTTCCTCCGCCGGCAGCACGCCGCCGCCGGATTCCATGATCGAGATCGGGCCGTCATAGCCATAGCCGCGGATCGATTTCTCGAGGCCGTTGATGTAGCGATGAATCACCGGACCGAGATAGCTGTTGATCGAGGTGGTCGAGGCGCGCTCGTATTCGCCGAGGATCGGGATCAGCGACGACGAGATCGTGATGAACATCCCGGGCGCTTCCTCGCGCACGATCTCCGCCAGCCGGTTCTCATGCGCGGGATTGCGGAACGACCAGAGCAGCGTGATCGCGACCGCCTCGACACCTTTCGATGCAAGATTGCGGATGCTGGCGCGCGCCGCCGCCTCGTACAGCGGAGCGACGATGTCGCCATTCTCGTCGACGCGTTCGGAAATCTCCTCGATCAGGTCGAGCGGGATGATCGGCACCGGAATGGTGCGCTGGGAAAAATGCGCGATCTCGTGATCGGCCAACCCTGCCCAGCTCGCCATGCAGCGCTGGATCCGCAGCGTATCGGCAAAGCCGCGCGTGATCAGCAGGCCGGTCTTGACGCCCTTGCGCTCGATGAACGCATTGGTCGCGGCGGTGGTGCCATGCGCGAAATATTTGAGGTTTTCGATCAGCTGGTCGCGGGGAATGCCGATCTGGCGCGCCACGCTGTCGAGCGCATTCAGCACGCCCTTGGTGCGATCGCTCGGGGTGGTCGGCGACTTGACGATGGTGACCTCGCCGTCATCCGACAGCATTACCAGGTCGGTGAAGGTCCCACCAATATCGGTGCCGATATAATAGCTCATTCGCCCTCCATACGACCGAAATCGCTCGCCGCGCATTGCGCGTCGATGCTGATCCTTCGTGGCCGCGTGTCCGTTGCTCACGCAGCGGCGTTTCTTCCCGTCCCAAACGAAGCACAGGTCGCGGCGGGCCGTCAATCAAAACATTACACATCTATATCTTTCATGTTTACGCCGCGCGATGACAGCAACGGCGTCCGGCCGGGGACAATTCCTCCCGTTGTCATCGTCCGCGAAAGCCGAAGGCGGACGACCCCGTATTCCGAGGCCTGCCGAGAGCGCACGGAATACTGGATGCCCCGCTTTCGCGGGGCATGACAGCAATGAAGTGCGAGGTATGACAACAGCGGGACGTGACAGCGTGAGTCTCCAGACATGATGAATTGTTCTCGCAGCGCAATGCGCTCGAGCTTTGCCATGTCCCCCATACGCAGACACGCGAGGGGGAGCGGAGCGCCGGGAGGCGCGATATCAGGAACTGTGCCTGCGAGGCACAGCGCGCGTCTTGCGATCGACGCGCCCGCCTCTCGGCGCTCCACTTGCGGATTTATCGACCCGGCCGCGCGAACCTGACCGGCAACGCGCCGATCCAGTCCAGCGAGCTCCTCGCGGGCGGGTCGTAATGCCCGCCGGGCGGAGTCCCGGGGTCGCCCGAGTGCGTGGTTACGAGCCACGGCCGCAGG
>CANKHJ010000317.1 GCA_947481635.1 Bradyrhizobiaceae bacterium | reverse complement strand
TGAGTTCTGGGCTTCGGTGCCGGACATGGTCACCGTGCACAGCGCGCGCGTGCTCAGCGGCGGCAATACGCCGGAAGGCATCGTCGAGATGGAGAGAAATGCCGCGCGCGCGGTGCGCGAGCTTCAGCCCGGCGGCATGAGCGTTATCGCCTATGCCTGTCTCGCGACCAGCCTGGTCAAGGGCCGCGACTGGGACGAGTCCATCCGGGCCGATATCGTGTCGGTGACAGGCTGCCCCGCGACAACGGCCGCGACGGCAACGATTGCCGCCGTGAAGACCGCCGGCGCCACCCGCATCGGCATTGCGACGCCTTACACCCAGCGCATCGGGGCGCTCGTCGCGCCGTTCTTTAAGTCCTTTGGACTGGAGCCGCTGACCGTCCGCAATCTCGACGTCCAGGATTCCCGCACGCTCTGGAAGACGCCGCCCGCCACCGTGCGCGAGCTGGTGCTGTCGGCAAACTCAGCAGACGCCGAGGCCATCTGCATCCTGGCGACCGATCTCCCGACCGCGGGCGTCGTCGATGCGCTCGCCGCCGAGATCGGCAAGCCAGTCGTCACCACCAATCAAGCCATTCTCTGGCAATGCCTGTCGCTGGCCGGCGCGGCGGCAGCGATGCCGGCTTCATTCTTGCGGCATGCCGGCGCGGAGAAGCGACAATGATCCCTGCGACAATCACCGGCGCGCGCGCGTTCGATATCAAGGCCGCGCTGTCGGCGCGTCTTGGTGCCCTGGCGCCGAACCCGATCACCGCGGCGATGATCGAAGCCGCGCAGTTGCGCCGGCAGGGGCGCATGGTTTCCGACTTCAGCATCGGCGAGCCGGACTTCGATACGCCGGTCAATATTCAGGACGCCGCCGCCAAGGCCATGCGGCACGGCGCGACCCGCTACACAGCGACCGACGGCACGCCCGAACTCAAGCAGGCGATCGGCCGCAAGTTCGAACGCGAGAACAGGCTTCGCTACGAACCCGGCCAGATCACCGTCGGCTCGGGCGCCAAGCACGTCATCTTCAATGCGCTTCAGGCGACGCTCGATCCGGGCGACGAAGTGATCGTGCCGGCGCCGTATTGGACGACCTATCCCGAGGTCGTCAAACTCTGCGGCGGCAAGCCGGTGATCGTCGACTGCGCCCGCGCGAATGGATTCAAGCTGAGGGCCGATCAGCTTGCCGTCGCTTTGTCGCCGCGCACCAAATGGATTTTCCTGAATTCGCCGTCCAATCCCACCGGCGCGACCTATACCCGCGACGAGTTGCGCGCGCTGGCCGATGTCATCGTCCGCCACCCGCGCACGCTGATCCTGTCGGACGATATCTACGAGCACTTCATCTACACGAACGGCGGCTTTGCGACGATCGCGGAAGTGGCCCCGGAGCTTTACGACCGGACCTTGACGGTCAACGGCGCCTCCAAGACCTACGCGATGACCGGCTGGCGGATCGGCTATGCCGGCGGCCCGGCGCCGCTCATTCGCGCCATCGCCAACATTCAATCGCAGGCGACCTCAAATCCGTGCTCGATCAGCCAGGCGGCGGCGGTCGAGGCGCTCGACGGGCCGCAAGACTACGTCGCCGAGCACAGGGAGACCTTCAGGCAGCGGCGGGACCTCGTCACCACGCTGATCAACGAAATCCCCGGCCTTTCCTGCGACGCGCCGGATGGCGCGTTCTATGTTTACGTCGATTGCTCGGCGATTATCGGCAAGGCGCCGCCGTCGGGTGTGCTGATCGCCAGCGACCTCGAGTTCACGCAGTATCTGCTGCGCGAAGCCTACGTCAGCGTGGTGCACGGCGCGGCGTTCGGGCTGTCGCCCTGCTTCAGAATGTCTTACGCCATATCCGAACTCGATATCGCCGAGGGCTGCCGCCGCATGCGCGATGCGTGCGCCGCCTTGCTTTGATAACGATCGCGCACAGAGCGAGTTGCCATGAGTGATGTCGACAAGGTCATTGCCGCCGTGTCCGAGGAACGACTGTGGCAGCGCGTGCTGACGATGGCCGCGTTCGGCGGCACCGCGAAGGGCGGCGTCAATCGTCAGGCCGCCTCCGCCGAGGATGCCGCCGCCCAGAACCAGCTCATGGCGTGGGGCGCGGCGCGCGGCTTTGCGAGTTTCCGCGACGAGATCGGCAATCTCTTCATCCGCCGCGACGGCGAGGACGCGACGGCGGCGCCGATCGTGATCGGCTCGCACCTCGACAGCCAGCCGACCGGTGGAAAGTTCGATGGCGCCTATGGCGTGCTGGCCGCCTTCGAAGTGCTCGAAGCCATCGCCGATGCCGGCATCGCGACGCAGCGACCGATCGAAGTCGTGTCGTGGACGAACGAGGAAGGCAGCCGCTTCACGCCGGGCGCGATGGGCTCCGGCGTCTTTGCCGGCAGCTATCGGCTCGATACCACACTGGAGACGAAAGACCGCAGCGGATTGAAGCTGGGCGATGAACTGGCGCAGGTTGCAGTGCGCGCGCCGGCGCCGTTCCGCGCGATGGCGGACATGCGGCCGGCGGCCTATCTGGAAGCGCATATCGAGCAGGGACCGCTGCTCGAAGCCGCGGGCATACCGATCGGCATCGTCGGCGGCATCCAGGGCATCCGGCGTTTCAGTGTCGATTTAACCGGCGAGGAAGCGCATGCCGGCACGACGCCGCGCCGTCTCCGCAAGGACGCGCTGGTCGCGGCCATCGACGCCATCACGACGCTCAACCGCGAGGCGGATGCCGTCGGCGAGGCGCTGCGCTTCACCGTCGGCACGTTCGCGGTGTCGCCGAGTTCGCCGAACACCGTGCCCGGCGCCGTGCGCTTCAGCATCGATCTGCGCCACCCCGACGATGCGACACTGTCGGCGTTCGATCAGACGATCGGCGCAACCGTCGAGGCGGTCGCGCGCGCGCACGGCTGCCCCGGCCGGGTGGAGCGGATATCACGCGTGCTGCCGACGACGTTCGATCCGCGCGTCATCGCTCTGCTGCGCGAGTCGGCGGCCTTGCTGCAGTACCAGTATCTGGAACTCATGTCGGGCGCCGGTCACGATGCGATGCATCTCGCCAAGATCTGCCCGGCGGCGATGGTCTTCATTCCCTGCCTCAAGGGCATCAGCCACAACGAAGGGGAGAGCGCGACCGCAGGCGATGTGGTCGCGGGTGCGCGCGTTCTCGCAGTCGCCACGACGCGGCTGACAGCGCGTTAGGCGGTAGTTCCCTATGGAGCGCCTCGATGCGCTCGCCGATGAACTTGAGGGCAAAAAGCCCAAACGCCGACATTCGCTGGTCGACCGTCCAATGGCCGGTAACCGCCCGCCCGTTGTCGAGTCACATCAAAGGTTAGTCCCTAACTGTTGTCGATTTCCGCAACCGCCAACCGGCACAGAACAGCACCAATCGGCTCCAAAAAGTGGAAAATACGGGATGGGTGGAGAGTTAGCCGCCATTATGCACGGCGTTGACTGTTTTCGTCGCCAAGCACCACGGTTGCCAGATGCATT
>CANKHJ010000316.1 GCA_947481635.1 Bradyrhizobiaceae bacterium | reverse complement strand
GCGCTCGGCCAGGGTGGATGCCCGCGCGACGCGCGCGAATTGCGGCCAATGCGCGATGCCGATGGCAAAGATGAGAGTATAGAGCGCGACGGCGCTGCGGAGATCACGCGGCAGGAGGGCGTGCGAAACGCCGTTGATGAGAAGCGCAAGCAGAATGGCCGGGATCGTCAGTTGAAGGTCGGCAAGCCGCATCGCGAGTGCTTCAATCCAGCCTCCGAAGTAGCCGGTCGCCAGACCGATGAGCGAGCCGAGCACCGCAGACAACGCGACACTCGCAAAGCCGACGATCAGCGAAACCCGGCTCCCATAGATGATCGTGGACAGGATGTCCCGGCCCTGGTCGTCCGTTCCGAACAGATATGTCCAACGGCCACCCTTCAGCCAAGCCGGGGGGAGCTGCGAATCCAGAAGGTCAAGCGTCGCCAGATCGTATGGATTGTGCGGCGCGACCCAGGGTGCGAAGACCGACGATAGCAGAAAGACGCCGACAATGATCGCCGCACCCATGGCGGCCGGCGAAGCCCGCAAACTGCGGAAGAACTCGCTGTCCCAAACCTGCATCCAGCGCGTGGCGACTGATGACTTCGCGGGCCAGTGCTGGAATGTGGTCTGAGCTATTCTGGTCACGATCCACCGTTTCGCCGTCACCACGCAGTGCTCGTTGTGCCGTGGCTCGGCCTCCGCAGACGCGGATCGATGGCGAGGTAAAGCAGATCGACGAGAAAATTCACCGACACGAAGATCGCTGAGATCAGCACGAGATACGCGCTCAGGACCGGAATGTCCGCGTATTGGATGGCGGTCATGAATAATGAGCTGAGGCCGGGCCACTGAAACACCGCCTCAGTGATCACTGTGTAGCCAAGGAGTCCGCCGATGGTGACGCCTGCAATCGTGACCACCGGAACCAGGGCGTTGCGCAGTGCATGGCGAAACAAGATTGAGCGGCTGGGGAGTCCGCGCGCCCGCGCGAAAATGACGAATTCGGCTTTGAGCACTTCGGTCATCTCAGAGCGCACGAGACGGATGAATACTGCGATCTGGAAAAGCCCCAGCGTAAGACCTGGCAGGATAAGCGACTTCAGGCCGCTTGAGGTCAGCAGGCCGGTTTGCCACCACCCCCCGATCCTGATTGTTTCGCCCCGCCCGAAGGCCGGCAGGAGGTCGAATGTGACAGCGAAAACATAAATGAGAAAGGTGCCGGTGACGAAAGTCGGCAGTGACACGCCGAGCAATGAGCCCGTCAGAATAATATTTGCGACGGAACTCCCCTCATGCGTGGCAACGAACACGCCGAGCAAGGTACCCGCACCGATGGCAATGATGGCGGCGACCAGCGCCAGTTCGACCGTCGCCGGCGTCCGCTCTGCGAGCAGGTCGCTGACCGGCCGGCCGAAGCGATAGGAAATCCCAAGATTGCCGGTCGCTACGTTTCCGACATAGCGAGCGAAGCGCACGGCCAGGGGATCATCGAGGCCGAGCTGCGCGCGCAGTACGGCGTGCTCCTTCTGCGTGGCCTCTGGTCCGAGCATGTTCTGCACCGGGTCGCCGATAAATTCGAACAACACGAAGCCGGCAAAGGTTACGGCCAGCAGGACGAGAAGTGCCTGTCTTATTCGCGAAAGAACAAATCGGATCATGGGGCTGCCCGCGGACTTTAAATTCAAGATCGGGGGTCATGGCCTGTAAAGCATCATTTGAGCGCACCCGTGCTCGCATTTCGGCATCAACGAACACTCTGCAGGCAGGGTGCCCGAAACAAGGGCTCTCGATGGCGCGTTTATTGCTTAGTGATTGTGCTTATGATCTGCGCCGGAGACCTGCATGCCCCCACTGCTCGAAATCGATCGCCTCACCGTTTCATTCGACAACCGGCGCGGTCCGCTCACGGCGGTGAATGGCATCAGCCTGTCCGTGGAGGCCGGTGAGATTCTCGGGATCGTCGGCGAGTCCGGTGCCGGCAAATCGATAACCGGACGAGCCGTAATGGGCCTCATCGAACCTCCTGCGCGGATTGCGGGAGGCGAGATCCGGCTAGAGGGCCGGCGAATCGACAATCTCGATCAGCGCGCGATGCGCCACATCCGCGGCGCCAAGATCGGCGCCATCTTTCAGGATCCACTGACCAGCCTCAACCCCGTTCTCACCATCGGATCCCAGCTGGTCGAAACCATCCGCGCGCATCTCGACGTTTCGCCCGGCCAAGCACGCGAGCGCGCCTTGCTGTTGCTGCGCGAGGTCGGCATTCCCGCACCGGAGCTGCGGATCGACAGCTATCCGCACGAGTTTTCCGGCGGTATGCGGCAACGCGCGGTGATTGCGCTGGCACTGGCGGCAAAGCCTCGGCTGATCATCGCCGACGAACCGACAACCGCGCTGGACGTCTCGGTGCAAGCACAGATCATCGCATTGTTCCGGCGGCTGTCGCGCGAGCATGGGACCGCCATCATTCTCATCACCCATGACATCGGCGTCATCGCGGAAACGGCCTCCCGAATGGCGGTGATGTATGCCGGACGCATCGTTGAGCTAGGCTCGGTTGAGCAAGTGATCCGACGGCCGGCGCACCCTTACACCTCAGGCCTCATTGCCGCGATTCCGACGATCCAGAAACGGACGGAGCGGCTGGTCCAGATCGACGGAGTGATGCCCCGCTTGTCCGATATCCCCTCAGGTTGCGCTTTTCACCCGCGTTGCGCGTCGGCCGTTGTCCGATGTCAGATTGAGGTGCCACCCGACCGCTATGAAGGTGCATCACGGGTCGCATGCTGGCGCTACGACGGTGTGACCGTGCAATGACGGACGATCGCGTCTTCCTGCGAATGGATTCGGTCACCAAGGATTTCAATCTGCGGAGATCCGTCACCGAACTCGTCTCCGGTCAAGCGAGGCGAAGCCTGCGAGCCGTCGATGCCGTCAGCTTCGATATCCCGCGGGGCACCGCGTTCGGGCTCGTGGGAGAGTCGGGATGCGGCAAGTCGACCATTGCAAGAATGGCGGCCGGCCTCTTCCGTCCCACGGAAGGCACGGTCTGGTTCGACGGACAAGATCTGAGCGAGTTACGAACGCGGCGCGCACAGCTTCCGGTCCGCCGCCGGACCCAGATGATCTTTCAGGACCCGTTTGCCAGCCTCGACCCACGCTGGCGAGTTCGTGACATCATCGCCGAACCGATCCGCACCCACCGGCTGCGGCGCGGCCGCGCCGCGATCCAGAACCGGGTCGACGATCTGCTGACGCAGGTGGGGCTCGTTCCGAGCGATGGTCTGCAATTCCCGCACGAATTCTCGGGCGGCCAGCGCCAACGGATCGCGATCGCCCGCGCGCTTGCCAGTGAGCCGGACCTTCTGGTCTGTGACGAACCGACGTCCGCGCTCGATGTCTCGGTGCAGGCTCAAGTCCTGAATCTCTTGGATGAACTACGGCGCGAGCACCGTCTGACCTATCTCTTCATCAGTCACAATCTGGCCGTAGTGAATTATGT
>CANKHJ010000315.1 GCA_947481635.1 Bradyrhizobiaceae bacterium | reverse complement strand
TACCGACCAGCGGCAGGTTGATGACGATCAGCATCAGGTTGCCGAGCCACATCGAGGCGATCATGCCCCAGAACAGGTCGGGCTGCTTGGTCATCACTTGCGGGCCCGGCACGATGCCGTGGATGGTCATGGCGCCGACCATCAGCGCCATCACCGCATTCGGCGGGATGCCGAGCGTGAGCAGCGGAATGAACGAGGTCTGCGCGGCCGCGTTGTTGGCGCTTTCCGGGGCGGCCACGCCTTCGATCGCGCCGCGGCCGAAGCGCGACGAGTCCTTCGCCCATTTCTTCTCGAAGGTATAAGCCGCAAACGACGCGATCACCGCGCCGCCGCCAGGCAGGATGCCGAGGATCGAACCGATCACCGTGCCGCGCGCGATCGCGCCGGCCGAGTCCTTCAGGTCCTTGCGCGTCGGCATCAGGCCGGTGAGCTTGGCATGCACCAGCATCCGCTCGCTCGCATCCTGCTCCAGGTTGCGGATGATTTCAGCGAAACCGAACACGCCCATCGCTATATTGGCGAAACCGATGCCGTCGGCCAGTTCCGGGAAATCGAATGTCATGCGGCCGGCGCCGGTCTCGAGATCGGAACCGACCATCGACAGCAGCAGGCCGAATACGATCATGGCGAGCGCCTTGACGATCGACCCCCTGGCCAGCACGACCGCGAAGATCAGACCGAGCACCATCAGCGAGAAATATTCCGCAGGACCGAATTTCAACGCCACCGCGGTGAGCGGCGCGCCGAGCGCGGCCACGAGGACGGTCGCGACACAGCCCGCCAGGAACGAACCGATGGCGGAAATCGCCAGCGCGGGACCGGCACGGCCCTGTTTCGCCATCTGATGCCCGTCGAGCGTCGTCATCACCGACGTCGACTCGCCCGGGATATTCACCAGGATCGACGTGGTCGAACCGCCATATTGGGCGCCGTAATAAATGCCGGCGAGCATGATCAATGCGCCGATCGGCGGCAGACCGAAGGTGATCGGCAGCAGCATGGCGATGGTCGCCACGGTGCCGATGCCCGGCAGCACGCCGACCAGCGTGCCGACCAATGCGCCGATCAGGCAGAACAGCATGTTGTAGGGCGTCGCCGCGACCGAGAAGCCGAGCGCGAGATTGGAGAGGAGCTCTAACATGGCGCGCTCAGTAGCCGATACGCAGCGGACCCAGCGTGAAGCGGGGCCAGAGCTGGAAGGGCAGGTTCAGGAGATAGACGAATAGCACCGTACACATGAGCGTAAGCGCCGCCGCCGCGATCAGCGCCTCGATCCAGCGCGTCTCCTTCGAGCCGGACGCGGAAAAGACGAACATCAGGAAGCTGGAGATCACGAGCCCGAGCGGGCGGATCGATACAGCGAAAAGCAGAATGGCCGAAGTAACCAGCGCCGGCCCGCGATAGGCGAATTTCGGGAATCCCGGACCGTCGGCAAAAACGCCCATCACCACGATAATCAGCCCGAAGATCAGCAGCATGCCGGAGAAGAGCCGCGGCGCCGTGCCGGGCCCAAAGCTGAAGCCGCGCATACCGGGAAGGTTCCACGAGGCGTAGAAGGCAAACAGAGCGATCGCGATCATCGCGATGCCGCCCCAGAAGTCCTGCTGATTCCGAATACGCAGGCCGCCTAAACCGCGGGATGCCCCTGACTCAGACATTACACATTTCCCCTCGCCTCGCTTGCCCCGGAGGCTTCCCTAGCATGCTGGCGATAGCACACCAGAGTCGGAACGGAAAGAATTCACCACTGTAATTTCACGTGAGGCCAGCAAAACCGAGAATCGCGGATACCGCGAAAATCCATAATGGATTCAACCGCGTCCAATACGAAACAGCCGCCGCGACAGCGATAATTACGATCGCAATCCAGCTTTGGGCCGCGGCCCTTGCGACGATCAGCCCACTCGCCGCCAGCAATCCGATCGAGACCGGCCCCATTCCAGCCTGGATAATCATGGCCCACCGCGCACCCTTGAAGCGGTCCCAGGCCCGGCCGACCGCGTAGGCGAAGACGCAACTCGGACCGCAGATCGCCGCCGTCGTCACCGCCGCGCCGGCGAATCCGGCGACGTGATATCCGATCAACGTCACCAGCAAAATATTCGGTCCCGGCGAGACCTGCGCGATCGCGAACAGGTCGGTGAACTCGCGATCGGTCATCCAGCCTTTGGTCTCAACGGCGAGCCGCTGGAATTCCGGCACCGCGGACATGCCGCCACCAATCGCGAATAGCGACATCAGCGCGAAATAGAGCCCGAGCGTGACGAGGGTATCCGAGCCCTTCATCGCCGCACCCACCACGCGAGGCCGATCGCCATCGGCAGCAGCAGCGGCAATACCACCGGCATCGGCCATCGCATCACGCCGATCGCCACAAAGGTCCCGAGCGCGATCACCACCGCCAGCCAACTCGCGCGCAGCGGCTGGCTCATCTTGGCGACGGTCGCGATCAGCATGCCGGACGCGGCCGCCGACAAACCGGCCAGAGCGCGGCGCACCCCGTCAACGTCGGCGAAGTGGGCGTAGAGGATGCCGAAGATGGTGACGATGATCAGCGGCGGCCCGAGCAGCCCGCAAAACGCCGCGGCCGAACCGGCAGGGCCGCGCAGCCGCGCGCCGTAGACCACCGAAAGATTCACGATGTTCGGGCCGGGCAGGAATTGCGACAGCGCGAACAGATCGTTGAATTCTTCCGGTGTCATCCATTTGCGCCGCTCGACCAGCGCGCGTCGCGCCCAGGCCAGCACGCCGCCGAAGCCGGAGAGCGAGACCGAGGCGAACACGACGAAGATATCGAGCAGCGACGGATTGAACGGGGGAGAAGATGATGCGGCAGGCTGAGCGTCATGCGTCGCGGACATGCGCGAGGTTTAACGCGCGCGACGCGGGCGGCCAACCGGAAATGGCGTCGGACCAAGGTGGTCCAGATAAAAAAACAGGCAGACGGCCGATCCCCGAAACCGGCCGCCTGCGTGCTGGCCTAGCCGCGCGCGGATGACCCGCTGTCGCTGTTACCAATTGTCCCGCCACGGATAACTCGCCGCCATCCTGCCGAGACCGAACCGACCAAAGCCACAGCCGCGAGCGCAATCGTCACCTTCGTTAAGTGGCTGCGGCTTGACCGGGCTCAATCTTGGCGTTGCGGAGCAGACCGGTGAGAACCTTTACAGCTTCGGTGAGTTGCAGAACCTCGGTCTCGCGAAGCTGGTCAATCTTCTGATGTAAAAGCTCGATCTCGAGCTCGGCCTTTATGTTGATCTGATAGTCGGTCTCGGCAGATTTGCGATCAATGTCTTGCTGGCGATTCTGGCTCATCATGATGAAGGGCGCTGCATAGGCGGCCTGGAATGAGAGCGCCAGATTGAGCAAGATGAACGGATAAGGATCCCACTGCTGCACGTAGGCGGTTACGTTGAGAGCTATCCAACACATCAGAGCCGCAGTCTGGATGATGATAAATCTCCAAGAGCCCATCGTGGCAGCAACGGCATCTGCAATTCGCTGCCCAGTGGTGAGCTCGGGTCCTTCCGTCTGGGGACCATCTTGAG
>CANKHJ010000314.1 GCA_947481635.1 Bradyrhizobiaceae bacterium | reverse complement strand
GGTGCGTTTCGATGAACACGCCGGCGACGCCGACCGCGACCGCCGCGCGCGCCAGCACCGGCACGAACTCGCGTTCGCCGCCCGAGGTGGTGCCCTTCCCGCCCGGCTGCTGCACCGAATGGGTCGCATCGAAGATCACCGGCGCGCCGGTGGTGCGCGCCAGGATCGGCAGCGCGCGCATGTCGGACACCAGCGTATTATAGCCAAACGACGCGCCGCGCTCGGTCACCAGCACATTGGGATTTCCGGCACCGGTGATCTTGGTCACCACATTGGCCATGTCCCAGGGCGCGAGGAATTGCCCCTTCTTCACATTGACGACGCGGCCGGTCTGCGCCGCCGCGACCAGCAGGTCGGTCTGGCGGCACAGGAAGGCCGGGATCTGCAGCACGTCCGCCGCCTCGGCGACGCGCGCGCATTGCTCGATTTCGTGCACGTCGGTGAGGATCGGCACGCCGAGTTTTTCGCGCAATTCCGCAAAAATCGGCAGCGATTGATCGAGCCCCAGCCCGCGCGCGCTCGACGCGCTGGTGCGGTTCGCCTTGTCGAACGAGGTCTTGTAGACGAAGCCAATCCCGAGCCGTCCGGTCAGTTCCTTGAGCGCGGTCGCCATCTCGAAGGCATGCGCCCGACTTTCGAGTTGGCAAGGACCGGCAATCAGCGCGAGCGGCGCCGCGTTGGCGAAACGCGCTGCGCCCACGGCCACGATGGCATTGGCGGGTGGATTGATCGTCGACATCGGCGGACCATGGAGCGCAGCCGCTCAGGGGTCAATTGCTGAAAGCGGCCGTCACCCTTGCTCGAACACCAGGGTTGCGCCGAATGCCTGCCCAGGCGGAATCACGATCAATCCCATGCGGTCAGCGAAGTCGACTTCGCCGGTCTCGAGCGCCGCGATCAGCCTCTCGCGCTCACGCACCCGGATCCGCAGCGCCGCCAGCCGCAGACCCGCCCCGGTATACGGAGGCTCCACCCCGAACTGGCTCTGGAAGGCCGCCGCATCGACAATCTGGATGTCGCCGCGCGGGGTCGTGACCGACACGCCGAGGGAGGTCGCGTGCAATTCGCGCTCGTCGGAAAATGCCGAAAGGAAGATGTGATGGTCGGTTGGGTTCTCCGCCACCAGCACCGCGCCCGCCACCGCGGTCGCGCCGTTGGGGTGCTGCTGGAAGGCCGGGTTCCAGAAATTCTGCGGATGGTGCTGCTGGCAGAGCGCGAAGCCAGTCTCGGCGGTCGATGGGTCGCGCGCGAAAGCCAGCGAGAATCCGACCGTCACGCTGGCGCCGTCCGGCCGCTTGCCCTCGCGTTCGAAACGCAACACATCCGACGACGCGACCTGCGCGGCTTCCAGCGCGGCGGCGTCCGGCTCGATCGCCGTGCTTTCCAGCATCAGCATCGAAAACCCTTCGTGCCGCGACAAGAAGGACTGATTGAACTTTCCAAAATGCGTCGAGAAACCGTCGGTCCCGAGCTTGCCGGGCTCGGCCATCGTCAGCACCTCGATGAAGAAGCCTGGCAATTGCACGAGATGATTATGCGTTCCCCAAGGATGACGATTGCGCGCGCCGATCGTGAAGCCGAGGCGGCGATAAAGCTCCGCCGCGGCGTCGAGGTCGCGCACCGCGTGCACGATATGGTCGAGCCCGCGCGCCATCGGCTATTTCACGCTGGAAAACGCAGTCGGCGTGAGGAACTGACTGCTGATATTGGCAACGATCTGGCCGTCTAGCTCACTCTCGATACGCGCCTTGGTCCATTCCGGATCGAGCCCGAACGCGGTCCACTTGGTCTCGCGCTCCGCCATCGATTGCCACGCCAGCAAGTAATGAAGGTCGTTGTTGGATTCGCCGATCGTCGTTGTCCAGAATCCGGCCTGCCTGATGCCGTGCTTCTCGAACAACGCGAGCGTTGCGCCTTCGAAACGCTTGAGCAGCGCGGGCAGCCGGCCCGGCAGGCAATTATAGATTCGCAATTCGTAGATCATGTCGCCCTCCCCCTATCATGCTTGCCGATGCCATAGCATGGCGGAGGAGCGATCACACCAGCCGGCTCTGGTCGACTGCCGCGCCGATGAAGGAGGCGAAGAGCGGATGCGGCTCGAACGGCCGCGACTTGAGCTCGGGATGGAATTGCACGCCGATGAACCAAGGATGATCCGCATACTCGATGATCTCGGGCAGCAGCCCATCGGGCGACATGCCGCAGAAGCGCATGCCGTGCTGCTCCAGCCGGCCCTTGTAACCGGTGTTGACTTCGTAACGATGACGATGCCGCTCGGAAATTTCGGTGCCGCCATAGATCTCCGCGACGCGGCTGCCGCGTTGCAGGCTCGCCCGATACGCGCCGAGCCGCATCGTGCCGCCGAGGTCGCCCTCGATGCCGCGCTTTTGCAACTCGTTGCCCTTGAGCCATTCGGTCATCAGGCCGACCAACGGCTCCGGCGTCGGGCCGAACTCGGATGAATTCGCATCCGCGATGCCGCACAGGTTTCGCGCGGCTTCGATCACCGCCATCTGCATGCCGAAACAGATGCCGAAATACGGCACGTGGCGCTCGCGCGCGAATTGCGCGGCCTTGATCTTTCCTTCCGCGCCGCGCTGGCCAAAGCCGCCCGGAACGAGGATGCCGTTGACGTGTTCGAGGAAAGGCGCGGCGTCTTCGCGCTCGAACACCTCGGACTCGATCCAGTCAAGATTGACCTTCACCTTGTTGGCGATGCCGCCATGCGAGAGCGCCTCGATCAGCGACTTATAGGCGTCCTTCATTCCGGTATATTTGCCAACGATCGCGATCGTGACGTCGCCCTCCGGATTGCGGATGCGCTCGTTGATGATCGACCAGCGTTTGAGATCAGGCTCGGGTTTGGCTTCGAGGCCGAAGGCGGCGAGCACTTCGCGATCGAGCCCGGCGGCGTGATAGGCCTCGGGCACGCCGTAGATGTTGTCGACGTCGCGCGCCTCGATCACCGCGCTTTCGCGCACGTTGCAAAACAGGCCGAGCTTGCGCCGCTCCTCGCTCGGGATCGCACGGTCGCTGCGGCAAAGCAGGATATCGGGCTGGATGCCGATCGAGCGCAGTTCTTTCACCGAGTGCTGGGTCGGCTTGGTCTTGAGTTCGCCGGCGCTTGGGATGAATGGCAGCAGCGTCAGGTGGATGTAGATCGCCTCGCCGCGCGGGAGGTCGTTGCCGAGTTGGCGGATCGCCTCGAAGAACGGCAGCCCTTCGATGTCGCCGACCGTGCCGCCGATCTCGCACAGCACGAAATCGAAATCGTCGTTGCCGTCGCGGACGAAGTCCTTGATCGCATTGGTAACGTGCGGGATCACCTGAATGGTCGCGCCGAGATAATCGCCGCGGCGTTCCTTGGTCAGGATGTCCTGGTAGATGCGCCCGGTGGTGATGTTGTCCTGCTTGGTTGCGGGACGGCCGGTAAAGCGCTCGTAATGGCCGAGATCGAGATCGGTCTCGGCGCCGTCGTCGGTGACGAAGACCTCGCCATGCTGATAGGGCGACATCGTCCCCGGATCGACGTTGAGATAGGGGTCGAGCTTGCGCAGCCGGACCGTATAGCCGCGCGCCT
>CANKHJ010000313.1 GCA_947481635.1 Bradyrhizobiaceae bacterium | reverse complement strand
CCCGGTTCAACAATTTAGCCATTGGAACCTCCCATTTCCCAGATACAGAAGCCGTTTCAGCGTGAATCGACGCGACGTACGATATTACCGTGCGGGAGGTGGCTGCGGCAAGCTGTCGCGGGTTGTATCGGAGGGGTCGTTCTCGCTGACGGACCTCTCGGCTCCAGCCCGCCGCGGCAACGCGGCGGGTCTTGGGTTTTCGGCGGCGCATCCCATGTTCGAGGGACGTCGATTGTCGGCGGCGCTTCAAGCAGCGGATGGACCCATGGCACACGTCACCTACAAGATCGTCCAACACGACGGTGGCTGGGCCTACACCGTCGACGGCACCTTCTCGGAAACCTTTCCGACCCATAAGGCTGCGCTGACGAAGGCAAAGGCGGCGGCTGTAGAGCAGCGAGCGCCGGGGCGAACCGAAGTCATCGAATACGAAGACGAAAACGGAAAGTGGCACACCGAAAACGCGCCCGGTTCCGATCGCCCTGAAACCGACGTGAGCGACAGCAAAGGCTGACGCTCCGGCGACCGCTCCTAATCGCCGCCACCACCATCACCACCTGAGGCGTCGCCGGTGGCGCCGTCACCAGTGTCGCTGTCTTCTTTGGTGTCCAAAGGGTTGGCGTTGGCCATGATCATCCATGACCCGAACAAGACGACGACGACAAATCCCACCGCGATCAAAATCAGCTTTTCGTAGGTCATCTTCGCTTACAGTGTTGGCCCGAAGCGGGGAGTGGCAGCCGATCGATTTCGCGGCGGTCGCGCGTGCGTCTGGACACCGGGTCCGTGCGCACGCACGCCCCGGAATGACCATTACTGGCACGCCCCGACGCGGGACGCTTCAATGACTGAACGCGAACTCTGCATCGGGCGTCCCAGCATGCTGGCTGACGTCGCCACCGCCGCGACGTAACGTTGCGGGGTCTCGAACACGAACTCCCCAGCCACGTCCATGTCGACCTGGCCCTTGCAGATCAGCCGCCACTTCACCCGTTGCGGCGTCGCTTCGTGCTCGGTGCGCTCACAGGCCGAATTCACGGTGTTGAAGACCGGGCTGAAGGTCTTGTCGAGGTCGGCGACATCCTCGGGTCTGAGGCAGCGCATGCTCTGCTGCGGTGGCATCGGCTGACCGTTGATTTCCGCCCGGGTCGTCAATTGCCACATCCCGGCATCGAGGCCGTCCGCCTGAGCCGCCGTCATCGATGCCAGCAGCATGGCCACAATCGTCAGCGCCGGTATGAGATGCATTTCAATTCTCCTTTTTGCCCCATCCGATACCGTTGTTAACCCCCCGCTAACCATAAACTGGGCAAATTTTGCCTGGGGAGTCTCTGCGTAATCCACTCACACATCGGACCTGAGGCGCGCCTTGGACGCCAGCGCGTTACCGCTCCTGCGCCCTGGCGGGCCGGCCGCCACCGCACATAATTTTCATGCCCGAGACCGGGCAAAGCGAGATTCGAAAACATCCATGACCGACCTGACGGCCGGCGGCAACAAAAGTTCCAACAGCTTCTCGCTCCCCAGCTTCGGCGAACTCGGCATCATGCTGCGCCGGGGCGACATCGCGCTCGCCGTCTGCGTGCTGGCGATCCTGGTGGTGCTCATCATGCCGCTGCCGGCGGTGCTGCTCGACGTCGCGCTCGCGATCTCGATCACGCTGTCGATCCTGATCCTGATGACGTCGCTGTTCATCCAGACGCCGCTTGAGTTTTCGGCCTTCCCGACCGTGCTGCTGATCTCGACGATGCTGCGGCTGTCGCTCAACCTGGCGTCAACGCGCTTGATCCTGTCGCACGGCCATGAAGGCACCGCGGCCGCAGGCCACGTCATCGAGGCGTTCGGCAATTTCGTGATCGGCATCATCGTATTCACGATTCTGGTGATCGTGAATTTCGTGGTCATCACCAAGGGCTCCGGCCGCATCGCCGAAGTCGCCGCGCGCTTCCACCTCGACGCCATGCCCGGCAAGCAGATGGCAATCGACGCCGACCTCTCGGCCGGGATGATCAACGAGGATGAGGCGCGTCTGCGCCGCCGCAACCTGGAAGACGAGAGCGGCTTCTTCGGCGCCATGGACGGCGCATCGAAATTCGTTCGTGGCGACGCCATTGCCGGCTTGCTGGTCGTGTTCATCAACATCATCGGCGGCATGATCATCGGCATTGCCCAGCAAGGCATGGGCTTCGGTGACGCGGCGCGCACCTACACCCTGCTCACCGTCGGCGACGGCCTGGTGACGCAGGTTCCGGCGCTGGTGGTCTCGATGGCTGCCGGCCTGCTGGTGTCCAAGGCCGGCGTCGCAGGCGCCGCCGACAAGGCGCTGCTGGCGCAGCTCTCCGGTTATCCGAAGGCGCTGGGCATGTCAGCCGGCGTGATGTTGATCATGGGCCTGCTGCCTGGCGTGCCGATGCTGCCGTTTCTCCTGCTCGGCGGCGGCGCCGGGCTGCTCGCCTACTACACCGACCGGACGCAGAAGCGCCAGGCCGCCGACGTCACGCGCAAGGCCGACGTCGCCAAGGCGCCCGCGGCCGAAGAGCCGATCAGCGCCGCGCTCAAGATCGACGACCTCAAGATCGAGCTCGGCTATGCGCTGCTGTCACTGGTCAACGCGACCGACGGCAGCGACCGCCTCACCGACCAGATCAAGGCGCTGCGCCGCTCGCTTGCGGTGGAGATGGGCTTCGTGATGCCGGCGGTGCGCATCCTCGACAACGTCCAGCTCGAGGCCAACAGCTACGTCATCAAGATCAAGGAAGTCGAAGCCGGCACCGGCAAGATCTGGCCGAACCAGCACATGGTCATGGACCCGAGCGGCGGTCAGGTGACGCTGCCCGGCACCCATACCACCGAGCCGACCTTCGGTCTGCCGGCAACCTGGATCGACGTCGCGCTCAAGGAAGAGGCGTCGATCAAGGGCTACACCGTGGTGGATTCTGCAACCGTGCTCTCGACACACCTTACCGAATTGCTCAAAGGCAACGTCTCGGAGCTGCTGTCCTATGGCGAAGTGCAGAAGCTGATCCGCGATCTGCCGAAGGAACAGGCCGAGCTGGTCAAGGATCTGGTCCCGACGCAGATCACCGTCTCGGGCATCCAGCGCGTGCTGCAATTCCTGCTCGCCGAACGCGTCTCGATCCGCGACCTGTCCACCATCCTGGAAGGCATCGCCGACGCCATCGGCGCGACGCGCAATCCGATGTTCCTCGCCGAGCAGGTGCGCGGCCGTCTCGGCCGCCAGCTCTGCGCTCAATATACCGGTCCGAACGGCTATCTGCCGCTGATCTCGCTCTCGCCCAAATGGGAGCAGGCCTTCGCGGAATCGATGGCCGGCCAGGGCGACGAGCGCACGCTCGCGATGCAGCCTTCGCGCTTGTCGGAATTCATCGTCGCGGTGCGCGAGCGCTTCGAGGAAGCCGCGCGGATTGGCGAATCCCCGGTGCTGGTCACCTCGGCCGCCGCACGGCCTTATGTGCGCGGCATCGTCGAGCGCTTCCGCGCCCAGACGCCGGTGCTGTCGCAGGCCGAAATCCATCCGCGGGTGCGGCTGAAGACCGTCGGCAGCGTTTAATTCCTCTTCGGTCGAGGAAACCCCCGGTCTACCCAGCCGTTG
>CANKHJ010000312.1 GCA_947481635.1 Bradyrhizobiaceae bacterium | reverse complement strand
GCGGTCGCGGTCGGCGTCGCCGGCGTGTTCATCGAAACGCACCAAGATCCGGACAAGGCGCCCTCCGACGGTCCCAACATGGTGCCGCTGAAGGAGCTGGAGGGATTGCTGCGGCGGCTGATGGAGTTCGATCATCTCGCCAAGCGATAACGACAACCTCACGGGCCAACCCAGCAGCGCCAATCTTCGACTGCTGAATATCGTCGCGCTGGTGAGTTTCGCCGCATCGCTGTCGAGTCGCTCGGCCGATCCGGTGCTGCCGCAGATCGCCTACGACCTCTCTGTGACGCCGACGACCGCGACGTTGCTCGCCACCGCCTTCGCCATTCCTTACGCGGTGATGCAGCCGGTGCTCGGCGCGCTCGCCGACATGTTCGGGAAGGCGCGGCTACTGCTGCTCTGCGCGTTGATCCTGGTGATCGCGGCGTTCATCAGCGCGGTCGCGACCAGTTTCCCGATGCTGTTCGCGGCGCGCGTGCTGTTCGGCATCGGCACCGGTGGCGTTTTCCCGATCTCGGTGGCGATCACCGGCGACCTCGTTCCGGTCCACGGACGGCAGGTGGCGATCGCGCGGATGCTCGCTGCCTCGATGACCGGAGTCGTGCTCGGCGCCGCCGGCGCCGGGGTCGCGGGCGACCTGATCGGCTGGCGCGGCGTGTTCTGGCTCAACACATTTCTCGGCGCGATATGCTTTGTCGCCTGCGCGGCGGGGCTGCGCGCGATGCTGGCCGAAAAGCCGGAGCCGCGAGGGCTCGCGTCGGTGGTCGCCGGCTACAAATCGATCCTGCGTCACCCCCTCGCGCCGGTTTGTTTCGGCGCGGTATTGGTTGAGGGTATCTGCATCCAAGGGCTGTTCCCGTTCGTGTCGGTGATGCTGCACGACCAGGGTGAGGAGCGCTCATCCATCCCCGGCCTGGTGCTTGCCGCCTGGGGCGCTGGCGGCTTCATCTATTCGATGATGATCGTGCATCTGTTGCGTCGTTTTTCGGAACGCTCGCTGATGATCATGGGCGGGAGTTTGACCGCGTCGTCGCTGGTGGTGATGTCGTTCGATCCGCGCTGGCAGATTGCATTCGCGGTGTTCCTGAGTCTTGGAATCTCCTTTTATCTGCTGCATGGCGTGATCCAGCTTTACGCCAGCGAATTGTCGACTGAGTCACGCGGCACCGCGATGGCGCTGCATTCCGCGTTCTTCTTTTTTGGAATGGCGAGCGGACCGGTGATCTATGCCGCCGGGTTTTCGGCGATCGGGATCATGCCGACGCTGCTGCTCGCAGCAACGGCGATAATGGCCATCGCGCTGATCTGCGCGCGGTTCCTGCATCGCTCGGCGATGCGGCCTGAATTAGGTTAGTTCAGGTTCCGCGCGGGCCGGCCCGTTTTTCCGCTTTCGCCAAGGCCCCGAATGGTCCAGATTCAGCAGGCGAGCGAGGGCGCGATGGACCATGCCATTGGTCGCCGCCGGCGGATCGGCATTCTGATACTTGCCGCCGCCGCGGCGCTGTTCATTCCGATCACCGACGGCGGCTTCAGCCGGGCCTCGGGCGCGTCCGCCAAGGCGCGCCCAGAGCCGCATTGCGACCGCACCCAATTCCGCATTGTCGTCGATGTCGGACATTCGCTCGAAGCGCCGGGTGCGACTAGCGCACGCGGCATCTCGGAATACGAATACAACCTGCGGCTCGCGACCCAGATTGAACAGGCGCTGCTCGACATCGGCTTCGGCCAGACCACCTTGCTGGTGACGGATGGTCCGGCCCTTCCCGGATTGTTCAAGCGCGTCAATCAGGCGCGCGCCTTGGACGCTCAGCTGTTCCTGTCGATCCATCACGACTCGGTGCCGGAGTCATTCCTGAAGCTGTGGGACGTCGACGGCGTCGAGCGCCACTTCAGCGACGCGTTCAAGGGACATTCGATCTTCGTGTCGAACGACAGCCCCGAATACCAGGGCAGCTTGCGCTTCGGACGGATGCTCGGCACCCACATGAAGGCGCGCGGCCTGCAATACACGCCGCATTATACCGAGGCCATCATGGGCAAGCGGCGGCGGCAACTCGTCGACGCGGAGGCCGGCGTCTACCGCTACGACCAGCTGATCGTGTTGCGTCACGCCCGCATGCCGGCGGTTCTGCTCGAGGCCGGCTCGATCATCAATCGCGATGAGGAATTGGAATCCGGTTCGTCGGAGCGCCGGGCATCGATCACCGCGGCGGTGACCAGCGCCGTCGAGGAATTCTGCGCCTACACCCCGAAAATGGTCGCAAAGCCCGCACCGCAGATGCGGGTGCCGAAGCCGCGCGGCGTGCGCCAGGCTTCCGCGCGGTCACAATCGCACCGATGACGCACAAGGCGCGTCTGCTGGCGGCAGCGATGCTGGTCGTGTGCGGGAGCCCCGCCGGATCGCAGAACGTCATGCCGGCCGACTTCGCGTATCTGCGCGCCATCGACCCGAGCATCGATCAGGACTTGCGCTACGCCGGCCCGGTCAATTTCGTGGGGCGGAAATTGCCCGGCTATGATGCCGCCGAATGTGTCCTGAGGCGTGAGGTTGCTGCCGCGCTCAGGCAAGTCCAAGCCGAGCTTGCGCCATCCGGCCTCGGCCTTCGGGTCTATGACTGCTACCGCCCGCAACGCGCGGTGAGCGCGATGGTGGCGTGGGTGCGCGATGGCACGCCGGATAACGGCGACAAGCGGTTTTATCCGAAGATCGAAAAACGCAGCCTGCTCGCCGGCTATATTTCGGCGACGTCGCTTCACTCCAGCGGAACGGCCGTCGATCTCACCCTGGTGCGAACCAGCGCGTCCGCATCAGCCAGGACGATGAGCAAGGCGCCCTGCACCGCGACCGCCGCGGAGCGCGCGGATGACAGTGTTGACATGGGCACCGGCTTCGACTGCTTCGATCTTGCGAGCCGCACCGCCAACGCCACTCTCGGTCTCGAGCAACGGCACGCGCGCATGACGCTGCTTGCCGCCATGGAGCGCCACGGCTTCAAGAATTACGCCCGGGAGTGGTGGCACTTCGCCTATGTGAAAGCGCCACGCGGTCGCAGCTACGATTTTCCGATCGCGCCGCGATAAGTTTGATCTAGCCGCGCCCGCGATACGGCGCGACGCCCTGATCCGGCACCCAGGTATTGGCGGGCAGCTTGCCGGTCTGCCAGAACACGTCGATCGGAATGCCGCCGCGCGGATACCAATAGCCGCCGATGCGCAGCCAGCGCGGTTTAAGCACCTCGGCGAGCCGCTTGCCGATATCGACGGTGCAACCTTCATGGAACGCACCGTGGTTGCGGAAGCTCTGCAGATAGAGCTTGAGCGACTTCGATTCCATCAGCCAGCGGTTCGGCACATAGTCGATCACCAGATGCGCGAAATCCGGCTGGCCGGTGACCGGGCACATCGAGGTGAATTCCGGCGCGGCGAAGCGCGCGACATAATTCGTGTCGGGATGCGGATTGGGCACGCGGTCGAGGATCGCGTCCTCGGGCGAGGCGGGGATCAGGGCCGGGCGGCCCAGCACGGGGGTCTGTTTCGGTTTGCGCATGGCCGGTACCTAGCGCGACTTCGGGTCCGCAAGGAAGTCCATCAGGCCTTCCGGAGCGGCGGATCGCACGTGGCTTTGCGCCGCCGGTGCGAT
>CANKHJ010000311.1 GCA_947481635.1 Bradyrhizobiaceae bacterium | reverse complement strand
TGTTCAGCTTCTCGAACTCGCGCGCGACGCGCAACGGCTGTTCGCGTGCCAGCAACCGCGCCAAAAACGCCGCCTGCTCAATTTTTTACTATCGAACTGCTCATGGGAAGATGGCGAGGTGGTCGCTACTTTCCGTCAACCGTTTGATTTGTTGGCGGAAACCACCGCCATCACAGCTCGCAGCGATGCGGGGACCGAGACGAATTTAGCGAAAAATGAGATTTGGCTCCCCGGGTAGGATTCGAACCTACGACCATTCGATTAACAGTCGAATGCTCTACCACTGAGCTACCGAGGACCATGGCGTCGTAACGCGCGGTCGTCTTACAAGGGGCGGGCGGGCTTGCCAAGTTGAAGTTGACGGGTTCCCGCACAGGCTTTCCACCGCGCCCCCGATCACGACGCTGGCGCGCCGCCAAATCCCCACCGTTCCAGCCAAAAGAAAACGCCGGACCCGTGGGGCCCGGCGTGTTTCGGTCGTTTGGGCCGGAAACGGCGGCTTAGATGTAGCGGCCGTTGATCACGAGCCGAGCGATGTCTTCGCGGTGGATGCCGCGCTGTTGCAGCTCGCTGTCGGACAGGCGCGACAGCTCTTCGTAGCGCGAGCGCAGGGTCAGGCCTTCGCCGATGCCTTGGAAGGCCATGCGGATGCCGCGGAGCGTGTTGCTGACGGCGGTGGCGGGTTCGGTGAACCAGGAGGTGGTCGCAGTGGTCATGGAAGTCATCCCTCTTTGAAATTCGAATCTCAAGCAACTCTCTTGGAGAGGGATATAAGCTGATATATCAGTTATGTCAGCGGTGCTTACCGCATAGCAGCAATAGAATTGCTGCATAGCACAATTCACAAAAATGATAGAGTTCCAGACTCGGCGCCGGACGGGGAAAAACGTTGTATTTTCAAAGGGATTTGGCGGCCACGCCGGAATTGAACCGGCGTACCCGCTTTTGCAGAAAGCAGCGTAACAGCTGTCTGACCTCCTGCCTGATTCAACAATGCACCGCGGTTTCGAGTCAGTGGGCCGCGTTACGTGGCCCTGTTGAAAGGCAGACTCATTACAGTTGGCTGATGGATTAGCCCGAACGAGGGTGCTATAGGCCCCGCCACTGGCCGCGTGGCGGAATGGTTACGCAGAGGACTGCAAATCCTTGCATCCCGGTTCGATTCCGGGCGCGGCCTCCAGCGCCTGGTAGCTCCTTCGTGTTAACACTCGCCGCACGCACCCTCATTCCCACTCCTCCGGAGGCGCGATGACCGATTTTACCGCTGCCCGCCGCATGATGGTGGATAGCCAGGTGCGGCCGTCCGACGTGACCGATCTGCGCCTGATCGATGCCATGCTGGCGCTGCCGCGCGAGGCGTTTTTGCCGCCGCAGAGCGCCGAACTGGCTTATCTCGACCGCGACCTGCCGATCGCGGCGGCCGGAGCGCAACGCTGCCTGCTGCGCTCCACGCTGCTGGCACGGATGATCCAGGCGTTGGAATTGACCGACGCCGATGCCGTGCTCGATGTTGGATCGCTTACCGGCTATTCCGCCGCCTTGCTGGGTGGTCTCGCGGGCCGGGTGGTCGCGCTTGAGGAGGATCCGGCGCTGGTGCGCATGGGGCAGGACAATCTCAAGCGCCACGGCGTGACCAATGTCGCCTGCGTTCACGGTCCGCTGGTGCAGGGCTGGTCCGACACCGGGCCCTATGATGCGATCATTCTCGAAGGCGCGACCGAGATCCCGCCGCAGGTTTTGCTCGCGCAGCTAAAGGACGGCGGACGCCTCATCGGGGTGTTCGGCCGCGGCGCCTCGGCGAAGGCGATGCTCTACCGCTCCTTCAACGGGGTCGCCACCGGCCGACCGATCTTCGACGCCGCAGCCCCGCTGCTGCCCGGCTTCGCCAAGCTGCCGGCCTTCGTTTTCTGAACTGTCGCATTGGGGTCTGCGTCAAGTGTGGCGCGGAATCTCCAGCGGCCGGCTTTCCCCATCCGATTTATCCACAGGGGTTTAACGGCGGCGCGAAGCCTCGTATGTTGACGCGCGCGGTGCCCGTCCGTGAGTGAGTGGGGGGCCGGCGCGTGTGGGGTCGCGTATGTCAGTGGTGTGGTGGCGTTTATCGTCGGCAGCGTTTGCCGTATGTGCGGCTTTGGTGCCGGCGTCGGTCGATCCTGTGCAGGCCCAGTCGCTGGAAGCCGCGCTGATCCAGGCCTATCAAAGCAATCCGCAGCTCAACGCGCAGCGCGCCGCGACCCGTGCGATCGACGAGAACGTGTCAATCGCGCTCGGCGGTTATCGGCCGCGTATCGCCGCGACTGCCAGCAGCGGCGAGCAATATCTCGAATCGATCAACCGCGTGGTGGCGACGACGGCGGCCGGCACCGTCACCTATCCGTTCGCCTCATCGATGTATAACGTCACCAGCATCGGCGGGACCCTGACACAGCCGCTGTTCAACGGCTTCCAGACCAGCAACCGCACGCGCCAGGCCGAGGCCCAGGTGTTCGCGGCGCGCGAGACGTTGCGCACCACCGAGCAGCAGGTGCTGCTCAACGCCGTCTCCGCCTATATGAACGTGCTGCGCGACAGCGCGATCCTCGAGTTGCAACGCAGCAACGTGAACGTGCTCGAGGCGCAGTTGCGCCAGGTGCGCGACCGCTTCAACGTCGGCGAGGTCACGCGCACCGATGTGGCGCAGTCGGAATCGCGCATCGCGGCCGGCACCTCGTCGATGCAGAACGCCGAGGGCAATTTCATCTCGTCGCGCGCCGTGTTCCGGCAGGTGATCGGCACCGAGCCCGGGCGGCTGATCGCGGGCATGCCGGTGGATCGCTTCCTGGCGCGTTCGCGCGATGCCGCCATCGCCGCGGGCCGCGATAGCCATCCGACCGTGCTGGCGGCGATGTATGCGGTCGACGCCGCGCAGTCTCAGGTGAAGATCGCCGAGGGCGCGCTGGCGCCGACGGTCAACCTCCAGGGCACCGTGACGAAATCCTGGGGATCGAGCACCGCCGCGAACACGCTCGAATCGCTGTCCGGCCTTGCCGCGATCCAGATGACCGCCCCGATCTACCAGGGCGGCCAGGAATACGCGACCATCCGCCAGGCCAAGGAAACGCTGGGGCAGCGCCGCCTCGATCTCGATACCCAGCGCGAGCAGGCGCAGGCGACCGTGGTGCAGGCCTGGGGCCTGCTCGAAACCTCACGCGCCCAGATCGAATCGACCACCGCCCAGGTGCGCGCCGCCGAGATCGCGCTGAACGGCGTGCGCGAGGAGGCCCGCGTCGGCCAGCGCACGACGCTCGATGTGCTCAATGCGCAACAGGAACTGGTCACGGCCCGCGGCGCGCTGGTGACGGCGCAGCGCGACCGGGTGGTCAATTCCTATACCGCTCTGGCGGCGATGGGGCGGCTGTCGCCGCAGATCCTCGGGCTACGCGTCGAGACCTATGACGCCATGGTCCACTACCAGCAGACACGCGACAGCTGGAGCGGCGTGCGCACGCCGGACGGGCGTTAACCGGCTCGAAAGTCGGCCTAATCCAAATTCCTGTGCGTTGCGTCGAGGTTGTCCACCTTCGCGAGCGGCGTTGTTTTACGCTTAATGGACCGCGTGTCATACTTGGCCCGCGTTGATAGATATTCTCCCGCGCAGGTG
>CANKHJ010000310.1 GCA_947481635.1 Bradyrhizobiaceae bacterium | reverse complement strand
TACGCGCAGGACCGCTACGGCAATTATTACCAGGTTTCGCGCCGCTATTGCTGATCGCGCCACGAGGCGTCCTCGTCGCGAGGGCGCCTCTCCCCGATGGAACGGACGCACTGGGCTCGGGTTGTCTGCCCGACGCAGCAGAGGAAATCGTCATGCTCGATAAACCACTTGGATATCGACCGCTGGGACTTGCCGCCGCTGCCTTGGCCGCGGCGATCGTGTTCAGCGCGGATTCACGGCCGGCACAGGCCTTCTTCCTGGATGGGCCGAGCGGCAAGGCGCCGTGGTGCGCTGAGACGCCGGGCGGTGTCTTCGACTGCTCGTTCTATACCTTCGAGCAATGCCGCGCCTTTGTGGTTGGCGTCGGACAATTCTGCATCCGCAACACCATGGCGACCGAAGAGTTGCCGCCGCCGCCGCGCCGCAAGCGCAGCCGCGATTTAACGCCATAAGGCGGGACCGGGTCTCTATATCCGCAACAGATGGGGCGACTCGTCAGGGCCGCCCAGTTTGGTCCGAATGAAGCCCGGCTAGCGGTCCAACCCTATCGAATCCAGGTCACGACCGAGACCCCGGCTTTGGGGTCCAATACGCGTGCCGGTCCTGGCTTCATTCCGAAGCTCATCAAAACCTGTTCGGGCGTGCGGCCCGGAACCTCGGGAAATACCGGCCGTCCGCCGGGCACGTGCCCCGGCGAGCGGGACAGGTGGAAGGCGTCATAGCCGATCTTCAGGAACAGTCCGAAGACGTCGGTGCCGCCGATGACCGCGATGGTGCCGTCGGGAATCGCCAGCGCGCGCCAGGCATCCTCGAATGGGGTTGTGGCCGGATTCCATAAAATGGAATGCGAATGGGCTGGGTCGGGCGCCAGCGCCTCGACCTGGCGGGTGACGATCACGCGGGATCGGTTTTTCGCATGCGGGCCGCCTTCGTGCGAATGCCGGCCGTGAACGCAGGCCTGCACCTGATCGAGCCCCTCGTGGAAGAATTTGTGGTCCGCCTCGTTGACGATCGCGTCAGGGAAGTGCCGGTCGGCATCCGCGATCATGCCCTCAGCCGAAATGAGGGCAAATCCGACGATATTACGAGGTCTTGATTTCACGGGGCGCAAACGCGGCATGAGAAGGTGTCGCCCTTCATAACATACGGACGCAAAAACGGTTCGCAATTACCGCTGTTGTTTATGACAATTCACTAGCACGAAATGTGCTTTTGCAACCTGCCGCCGTATAATTTTCAACACGTCAGAGTTGCATGGTGGATTCGTGCGGGGTGAGTGGCCCCGGCTGCTGCGACTGCGGGCCGCAGGCCACCCTTCACATTTGGTCGCGCCATACCGATATGGTGTTCGAAAGGCGCGCCGAAGCGCGCCCGGAGGAAACGCATGAAACGTCTTCGCTTTCGTTCGCTGTTCGCAATGGCCGCCGTCGCCGCCGCGCTCATGCTGGTCGCTGGCGATCTGGCCTCGGCTCGTGTCGGGGGCGGCGGATCCCGCGGCACCCGTAGCTTCTCCGCACCGCCCGCGACGCGGACCGCGCCAAATCAGGCGGCTCCGCTCGAGCGCACGGTAGCGCAGCCCCAGAAGGCTCCGAGCACGGTCGGTCAACCCGCGACATCACCCGCTGGCGGCTTCTTCAACCGGCCTGGTCTGCTGGGTGGTCTTGCTGCCGGCTTCCTCGGCGCTGGGCTGTTTGGAATGCTGATGGGCAATGGCATGTTCGGCGGCATGGCCGGCTTCGCCTCGATCATTGGCCTGTTGCTGCAGGTCGGGCTGGTGATCATTGTGGCTACGCTCGCCTGGAAATGGTGGCAGCGCCGCAACGGCGCCGCGCCGGCTCTGGCGGGCATGCCGCGCAGCATGAATGGCATGGGCGGCGGCGATAACAATCGCGGCCCCTATGCGGGTGGTGCGATGGGTGGTGGCCCTGCGGCCGCACCTGCGATGCAGATCGGCGAGGTCAGCCTCGAAAAGGAAGACTTCGACGATTTCGAGAGGCTGCTCGCCGAGGTCCAGATCGCCTATGGCAAAGAGGATCTCTCGGCGCTGCGCGCCCGGGCCACGCCGGAAATGGTGTCCTACTTCTCCGACGATCTCGCAGCCAACGCGAGCCGCGGCGTTGTCAATCGTGTGTCGGATGTGAAGCTGGAGCAGGGCGACCTGTCCGAAGCCTGGAGCGAAGGCGACACCGACTACGCGACGGTGGCGATGCGCTTCTCGCTGGTCGACCAGATGGCCGACCGCAATACCGGCAGGATCGTCGAAGGCAGCGACCAGCCGCAGGAGGCCACGGAGCTGTGGACCTTCCGGCGCGATCGCGGCGGCAAATGGGTCGTGTCGGCAGTTCAGAAAAGCTGACGCATTAAAACATCTCGGAAAAGCCCCGCGTGAGCGGGGCTTTTTTTGTCGCAGGGGGGCCCGGAACGGGAACCGCGCTCCGGCGTTGGATTGCCATGCGGATATTGGCAATCTTCGGCGGTGTCATTGTCTTGGCGGCAGTTGCCGCCTTCGGGGGCGCTCTGCTCGGGCAGCAGCTTGAACTCACCGCCAAACAGGCCCGTGCGCTCAACGTAGACCTCGACCGGATCGTCGCGGAGCGGCACGACAAGAATCGCGCCTTCACGGCGGTGGCCAAGGCGGGCCTTCCGGCGCTGGCGAGCGCCGGCACCAGCGTGAATGACACCCGCAAGGTCGAGGAGCAGGTCCGCAAGGTGGCGGCCAATCCGATGCCCCGCTTCGACGACGTCGTCGACGCCGCGCCTGCGTCCGAGACGACCGGAACAGCCGCCCAGACTGAAACACCCGCCGAGGCGAAGGCCGCTCAGGTCACGCGCGCGCAGAAGAATGCCAGGCGCAGGACGGCGCGCGTCTTTGGCCCGGAGCGGGTGATCCCGCTGGCCTTCGCATCACTGCCGAAATTCACCGCCCACACATTGCTCGGCCTGCGTTGAGCGCTGCGGTTGGATCGAGGCCTAGCCGTGTGCCGGAAGCGTCTTTCCGCCCACGGTGACCGACTTGGCGCTGATCAGCACGAAGGCGATCACGCATGGCACGGTGCCGCGGTTGAGCCAGTTATGCACTGTGCCTCGCTGCACCATCACGTCGCCGGCCTTGAGATGCACCATCACGCCGTCGTCGAGCTCCATGTCGATTTCGCCGGAAAGCACCAGCGCGTAGTCGACCGAGTCGGTGCGGTGCATCCGCGGCGCGTTGCCCGGCTCGACCTGCAACACGCGGAACACCGTGCCATTGGCCAGCGTCGTGCTCTTCAATCCCTGCGTCGCCGGATCCTCATCGCCGTCATTGTCGACCGGAAACCCTTCGGTCGACCAGATCACGGCCGAGGTCACGTTGGGGCGCGGCGAGATCACGTTCTTGGCGATCTCGTCGATGGTCACGATCGCTTTGCCATTGGAATCGTGTCCGGTGACGACGCGGCGAATCTGGAGCGGCATGGCGGGTGATGTCCTTTTGTTGGTGTGCGGCGTGAGAAACGCGTGAACCTTTTCGGATACTCGGGCGGCGTGGACGGCTACCCGGCCGGGAAGCTGCGCCGCAGCCAGTTGCGCAGGATGTCGGCGACGCGGTTGTCGGCTTCGCCGAACATGAAGTGGTCAACGCCGCCGATCACGTGCAGGTCGCCGTGATAG
>CANKHJ010000309.1 GCA_947481635.1 Bradyrhizobiaceae bacterium | reverse complement strand
GGTTGCTGGCGCTTATTCATCCAATTGCGGAATGACGCGACAATCCCGATGCGGGCGGGTGTCGGAGCCCGAGCAAGAGTCGGAGCACGCGTCACCACGACGGGACGTGAATCACTACCAGAATCAAGCAGTTTGGCGGTGAGGATGAAGCCGATCGTGAGCACCAGCACGATCAAGCCGGCCACCAGCACGGTCGGCGTCTTCTTCGGCCAGGACGGTGTCGAGGACACCACCGCACGCGAGATCACCCGGGCATCCGCCGAGGTCGCCTCGATGCTGTCGCGCGCCGTCGCCTCGCGGTAACGCCCGAGATAGGACTCGAGCAGGTCGCGCTGGGACTTCGCATCGCGCTCCAGCGCCCGAAGCTGGACATCCTGGCTGTTGGTCGCGGAGGCGGTCTTCTTGAGCTGATCCAGGCCGGCGACCATCGACTCGAGCCGCGAGGCAGCCATGGTCGCCTCATTTTCGAGCGAACGCGCGATGCGCTCGGCCTCCTGCCTCATCTGCTGCTCGAGGTTGCCGATCTGCGCCCGCAATTCCTTGATGCGCGGGTGGAGATCGAGCAGCGTCGAAGATTGTTCGGCGAGCTGGGCATGCAGCCCGACGCGCTGTTCGGAGAGGCGGCGGATCAGTTCGGAATTGACGATGCCGTTGAATTCGATCGGCTTGCCCGACTTCAATGTCTCGCGGATCAGCTTGGCCTTACCTTCGGAATCGGCCTTTTGCCCGCGCACCGCCGCGACCTGGGCGTTGAAGTCGCCGAGCTGCTGATTCGCCAGCGTGGTGCCGTTATTGCCGACCAGCAGGCTGGTGCCGCCGCGGAATTCCTCGACCTTGCCCTCCGCCTCGGCCACCTTGCTGCGCAGGCTTTCGATCTCGCGCGCGAGGTATTGGCCGGCCGAGCGGTTCCGGCCCTGCTTCGCCTCCTGCTGACGCCGCAGATAGGTTTCGGCGATGGTGTTGGCGATCTGCGCTGCGAGCGCCGGGTCTTCCGAATCGAATTCGATGGTGATGACGCGCGACCGATCGACCGCGAAGGCCTTGAGCCGCTCATAATAGGAGCGCAGCACCCGCTCCTCCGGCGTCATGCTCATCGGATCGCGCCCGATCCCGACCAGGCTCATCAGCACCCGCAGCGGCGAACCGCTGCGCAGCACCGGATCGAATTCCGGCTTCTCGGTGAGCTTCAACTGGCGGATCACATCGAGCGCGAGATCGCGCGACTGGATCAACTGGACCTGGCTGGTGACCGCCTCGATATCGACGGCGGTGCGCTCGGTCGAGGTATCGGCGTCGGGGCGCAGGAAGGGATTGTCGCGCTGCTCGATCAGCACACGGGTTTCCGCGGTGTAGCGCGGCGCGATCGCGCTGGTGACGATGAAGGCCAGCCCCATCACACCGAGCGTCAGCGCGAGGATCAACAGGCGCTTGGCCCAAAGCGCGCTGCCAAGCGAGTGAAGATCGAGCTCACCTTCGGGAGCGCGCTGGGCGGCTCTCCAATCCGTGGGTCGGTAACCGCCTTGAAGATCGCCTGACAGACTCTTGGCCATCGGAACACCTGACACATACTGAGCCCCCAACCGGTCTGCGCGACCTAGCGCCTCACCGTCCAGACTCGTGTACGGATTACGAAGGAACATGGTTTCAGCCGCGTTAATGGCGCGATGCGATCTTCGCTTGAAGCTTTGTTAACCATGCTGCGGCGTTAATCCGGCTTAACTTTTCCAGTGCGGTCCGGATTCGCCCATGCGGCCAAGTCGCGTCACGATCATCGTCATCGCAGCCCTCGCGGTCGCCGGATGCGCGCGCCAGCAGGTCGCCTATCAGCCGGCTTACGCCATGGCGCAAGGCGGTCCGCTGGTCAGCGCCTATGGCGAACCGCCCTACCAGCTCGACTCGGGCGATCGCGTCCGCATCACGGTGTATGGGCAGGAGGGCTTGAATAACTCCTATGTCGTCGACCCGTCCGGCCTGATCACGCTACCGCTGACCGGCGCGGTGCAGGCGCGCGGACTGAGCAAGGATGAGCTTGCCGCATCGATCACCGCGAAGCTGAAACAGGGTTATATCCGTGAGCCGCTGGTCGCCGTCGAGATCGAGACCTACCGGCCATTCTTCATCCTCGGCGAGGTCAACGCGCCGGGCCAATATCCCTATGTTGCAAACCTGACGATCCAGAATGCCGTGGCGATCGCCGGCGGATTCAGCCCGCGCGCCGACAAGCGCCGCGTCACCGTCACGCGCATGGCCAACGGACAAAGCTTCCGCGGGCCGATGCCGATGACCGCGCCGTTGCGGCCCGGCGATACCATCCAGATCGAAGAACGCTGGTTCTGAGCAGACCTCCCATGACCGATCCGCTGAAGATCCTGCATGTGACCCGCGCGCCGGTCGGCGGCATCTTTCGCCATATCGTCGATCTCGCGCGCGGACAGGTGGCGCAGGGCCACCGCGTCGGCATCGTCTGCGACAGCACCACCGGCGGCGAGCGCGCCAAGGCGGCGCTCGACGCGCTGGCGCCGGATCTCGCGCTGGGCGTCACGCGCTTCGCGATCCCGCGCGAGCCGAGCCCGAAAGACCCGTTCGCATTGGCGCGGTTGGCGCGCCGCATCAATGACGTCATGCCGGATGTGCTGCATGGCCATGGCGCCAAAGGCGCGGCGTTTGCACGGATGAGTTCAGCCGCGCCGGACGCGATCCGCGTCTATACCCCCCATGGCGGCTCGCTGCATTACGGCCCGCATACGCTTGCCGGCATCATCTACGGCGCGCTCGAACGCTTCCTGATGGCGCGCACCGACCTGTTCCTGTTCGAGAGCGCGTTTGCGCGCGACCGGTATCTCGCCGCAATCGGCACGCCGCGTTCGCTGGTGCGCGTGGTCTGCAACGGCGTGACGCCAGCCGAATTCGAGCCGGTCATCCCCGCCGCCGGCGCGAGCGACGTGGCCTATGTCGGCGAATTCCGTCACATCAAGGGGGCCGACGTGCTGATCGATGCGGTTGCCCGCCTCAATGCGAGCGGCCGCGCGACAAGCCTGACGCTCGCCGGCGACGGCGAGGAAAGCGCCAAGCTGCATGAGCAGGTTCAGCGACTCGGGCTGGCCGACAGCATTCGTTTCGCCGGTTTCCAGCCGGCGCGGACAGGCTTCTCGCTCGGGCGGCTGCTGGTGGTGCCGTCGCGCGGCGACTCCCTCCCCTATGTCGTGATCGAGGCCGCCGCCGCCGCGGTACCGATGATCGCGACCAGCGTTGGCGGCATTCCGGAAATCTTCGGGACGCAGGCCGACCGGCTGGTTGCCCCGCAAGATCCCGACGCGCTGGCGCAGGCGATCGCCACGGCGTTGGATCATCCCGCGTCGCTTGCCGCCTCGGCGACCGCGCTGCGCTCCCACGTGCAGCGACATTTCTCGCAGGATGCGATGGTCTCCGGCGTGGTGCACGCCTACCGCGAGGCGTTAACGAGACGTCACGGCAACGTGACGGCCGCACTTACTCTTTCTTGAAACTTAACGATTAAGCCACGACCCGTGGGGTGGAGTGCGAGCGCCTTCGCAGCGGAGCCCGCATGCGGTGTCGCAGAAGATCTGCCAATCGCCAGTTCGACGAAGCGGTCGACGGCTATTTCGCGCGCCATCGGGTCAAGCCCGGCATGACCGGCTGGGCG
>CANKHJ010000308.1 GCA_947481635.1 Bradyrhizobiaceae bacterium | reverse complement strand
TCGACGAGAGCATCAGCTTCGCGCGCAACGCCGGCTACACGTCGGTAACGCTATGGACGCATGGCGTGCTGACCGCGGCGCGCGCGATCTACCAGCGCTCGGGCTTTCGCCTGGTCAAGCAATGGACCCATAATGAGTTCGGCAAGGACGAGGCCAGCGAGACCTGGGAGCTGGAGCTATAGCGCGTTTTCCAATCACCGGTGGTCGCTCTCCGCGAAAGCGGAGGGCCCAGAACTCCGTGAAGAACGATCAAGGCAATTTCTCTCGTGCTTCTATCGATAGAGCACGGGGTGCTGGCCCCCCCGCTTTCGCGGAGGGCGACAAACTGTGGGTTGGCCGGCGCTAAACCGTCGCGCCTTTGGCCTTGGTGCGGCGCAGATGTTCGTCGAGGCGCGGCATGATCTCGACGAAATTGCAGGGGCGGTAGCGGTAATCCAACTGGTGCAGCAGGATCTCGTCCCAGGCATCCTTGCAGGCGCCGGGTGAGCCCGGCACGCAGAAGATATAGGTCGCGCCGGCGACGCCCGCGGTGGCGCGCGTCTGGATCGCCGAGGTCCCGATCTTGGCGGCGCTCACCATCACGAACATCGTCGCGAAGCCGTCCATGCGCTTCTCGAAGAGCGGTTCCAGCGCCTCGGGCGTCACGTCGCGGCCGGTGAATCCGGTGCCACCGGTGGTGATGACCACGTCGATTGCCGGATCCGCGATCCAGGTTTTCACCTGTGCGCGGATCTTCTCGACATCGTCGGTGACGATGGCGCGCGCGCCGACCGCGTGACCGGCCTTCTCGATTCGCTCGACCAAGGTCGCGCCGGAACGATCGTCGGCGATCGCGCGCGTGTCGGACACCGTCAGCACCGCGATCTTCAGCGGAATGAATTGGCGCGCTTCATCGATGCCAGGCATTCTGCTTCACCTTGTTTACCGCGCAAGCCTTCTGGCCGGCGGCAGCCGTGTCGCCAGCACCTTGTCGATCCTTCGTCCGTCGAGATCGACCACCTCGAAACGCACGCCGAAGGCATCGACGGTTTCGCCGACCTGCGGCAGCCGCCCGAATTCCGCCAGCATCAATCCGGCGAGCGTATGATAGTCGCGATCCGCCGGCAGCGGCACGCTGAGCAATTCGGCCATCTCGTCGGCCGGCATCGCGCCGTCGATCAGGTAGGAACCATCTATGCGCCGGGTCGCATAGGGCTCGGCCGGGCCGTCCTCGGTGTGGAATTCGCCGACGATCGCCTCGAGGATATCCGCCGAGGTCACCACGCCTTCGAAATGCCCGTACTCGTCGTAAACCAAGCCGATATGCACCGGCGACGTGCGCAGCAGATTCACGACTTCGAGCGCATCCATGGTGTCCGGAATGAGCGGAGCCTCCGCCACGAAGGCCCGCACGTCCACGGCATCGCCGGTGAGATAGGCATTCAGCAGGATCTTGGCCTGGATGATGCCAATGAGGTTGTCGAGCGAGCCTTCGCAGACCGGCAGCCGCGAGTGGAGGCTGTCGGTGATGCGCCGCTTGATCTCATCTTCGCCTGCCGCGAGATCGACATAGTCGACGTCATGGCGCGGCGTCATCACCGCGCGCACCGGCCGGTCGCCCAATCGCAACACGCGCCCGATCATGGCGCGCTCTTCCGGCTCCAGCACGCCGGCAGTCTCGGCTTCGGCGACCAGCGTCTTGATCTCTTCTTCCGTGACCCGGTTGGTCGGCTCGGAGCGTCCGCCGAGTAGCCGCAGCAGCCCGCGGCCAGACAAGTCGAGCGCTGACACCAGCGGCGAGGCGACGCGCGCCAGCAGCGTCATGGCCGGCGCGACCTTGCAGGCGACAGCCTCGGGGTTACGCAGCGCGAGTTGCTTGGGTACCAATTCGCCGGCAATCAGCGAGAGATACGTGATGGCCGTGACTACCAGACCGTAGGACAACGGTTCGGCGAAGCGTTCCGGCATGCCGAACTCGATCAGCGTCGTGCTCAGGCGCACCGCGAGCGTCGCGCCGGAGAATGCGCCTGAGATCACGCCGACCAGCGTGATTCCGATCTGGACGCTGGACAGGAAGCGGCCGGGATCGGATGTGAGCGCGAGCGCCCGGCGCGATCCTTTCACGCCGCGTTCGATCATCGCCTTGAGTCGGGCGGGCCGCGACGACACGACAGCCAGTTCCGACATCGACAGCACGCCGTTCACGACGATGAGGACGAGAACGGTCGCGATTTCGACGTATAACATGCTCGATTCACAGGCCGGCTAATGCCGACATGCTTCCTTTCAACGATACGGGATTATTGCAGTTTTACCCCTGCGACCCTGATGACCTCGGCCCATTTCTTGGTCTCAGCTTCGATATAGGCCGCGAATTCCGCCGATGAACCGCCGACCAGCACCGCGCCCTGGCTCGACAGCTTCTGCTGCACATCCGGCGAACGCAGCGCTTTCGCGGTCGCCGCCTGGAGCTTCGCCACGATGTCGGCGGGCGTCGCGGCCGGCGCGACCATGCCGTACCAGTTTTCCGCCAGCACGCCCGGGAACCCTTGCTCCACTGTGGTCGGAACTTCGGGGAGCGCCGGCGCGCGCTTGCTGCTGCCGACCGCGAGCGCACGCAGCTTGCCGGACTGCACATGCGGCAGCAGCACCGGGATATCTGCGAACATCATTTCGACGCGCCCACCGAGCAAGTCGGTCACCGCCGGCGCGGCGCCGCCATAGGGGACATGAACCGCGTCGAACTTGGCGGCGGTCTTGAGCAATTCGGCCGCGAGGTGCGGCATGCCGCCGGGTCCGGTCGAGGCGTAGTTGAAACTGCCGGGCTTCGCCTGCGCCAGCTTGACGAATTCAGGGAGCGTCTTGGCTTCCGACGTACCGGGCACGACCAGCAATTCGGCCACCGTCGCGACCAGCGTCACCGGCTTGAGGTCGCGCAACGTCTCATAGGGCATGCGCTGCAGGCTCTGCGAGATCGCCAGCGCGCCCGAGGAGGTGACGGCGATGGTATAGCCGTCGGGGGCCGCTTTCGCGACCGCATCGGTTCCCGTGACGCCACCCGCGCCGGCGCGATTCTCGATCACGATCGGCTGCTTCAGGTCCTCCGACATGGACTGCGCCACGACGCGCGCGACGATGTCGTTCGGGCCGCCTGGCGGAAACGGGACGATCAGGCGGATCGGCCGGTCGGGATAGGATTGCGCGACGGCGGGAGCGAGGCCGCAAACCAGGGCAGCGGCAACAATCGGCCCGAGCAGAACCCGACGCATGACGTTCCTCCTCCGCACAGAAGACGACGATCGTCTCCATGTCCCGGCAGGGTAGACCGTTTCAGCCGCCCCGTCGAAGGGGGCCAGGGACCGCCCTGCCCGGCGAGGCAATGCCGAAGCTCGCCTCAGAGCTGCTGGCTGGCGAAGGTATTGCAGTCAGCCACCTTCCCGGAATTGTAACCGGTCAAGAACCAGCGCTTGCGCTGCTCGGCGCTGCCATGCGTGAAGGCGTCCGGCACCACGCGCCCCTGGCTTTGCCTTTGCAGTGTATCGTCGCCGATCGCGGCCGCGGTCTGCAGCGCGGCATCGACATCTCCGGCGTCGAGGAAGTCGCGTTTCTGCTTTTCGCGATTGGCCCAGACGCCCGCGAAACAGTCAGCCTGCAATTCGACCCGCACCTGAACCCGATTGGCGTCGGCCTTGCTG
>CANKHJ010000307.1 GCA_947481635.1 Bradyrhizobiaceae bacterium | reverse complement strand
GTCCGGCAGCTTGCGGTCATGGATGTAGCGCGACGACAATTCCACCGCCGCCTTGATCGCGTCGTTGGTATATTTGAGCTTGTGATAATCCTCGAAATACGGCTTGAGGCCCTTGAGGATCGCGATCGCATCGGGAATCGTCGGCTCGTTGACGTCGATCTTCTGGAAGCGCCGCACCAGCGCGCGGTCCTTCTCGAAATATTGGCGATATTCCTTGTAGGTGGTCGAGCCGACGCAGCGGATCGTGCCGCCCGCGAGCGCCGGCTTCAGCAGGTTCGAGGCATCCATCGCGCCGCCCGAGGTCGCGCCGGCGCCGATCACGGTGTGGATCTCGTCGATGAACATGATCGCGCCGGGATAGGCCTCGATCTCCTTAATCACCTGCTTGAGCCGTTCCTCGAAGTCGCCGCGATAGCGCGTGCCCGCGAGCAGCGTGCCCATGTCGAGCGCGAACACCGTCGCGTTCTTGAGCACGTCCGGCACTTCGCCATGCACGATACGGCGCGCAAGCCCTTCGGCGATCGCGGTCTTGCCGACACCGGCGTCACCGACGAAGAGTGGGTTATTCTTCTGCCGCCGGCACAGCACCTGGATGGTCCGGCTGATCTCGGCATCGCGTCCGATCAGCGGATCGATCTTGCCCTCGCGCGCCTTCTTGTTGAGGTTGACGCAATAGGCGTCGAGCGCATCACCCTTCTTCTTGGAATCGTCGCCGGGCTTGGTGTCGGTATCCTCTTCGGCGCCGCGCGCGGGACGCGACTCGGACATGCCTGGCCGCTTGGCGATGCCGTGGCTGATATAATTGACCGCGTCGTAGCGCGTCATGTCCTGCTCCTGCAGGAAATAGGCGGCGTGGCTCTCGCGTTCGGCGAAGATCGCGACCAGCACATTCGCGCCGGTGACCTCCTCCCGTCCGGAGGACTGGACGTGGATCACCGCACGCTGGATCACGCGCTGGAAGCCGGCAGTCGGCTTGGAATCTTCGCTCGCCTCGGTGACGAGGTTCTCGAGTTCGCTCTCGAGATAGGTGGTCAGGCTGCGACGCAGCTTCTCCAGATCGACGTTGCAGGCACGCATCACCGCGGCGGCGTCCTGATCGTCGAGCAGCGCCATCAGCAGATGCTCAAGCGTCGCATATTCGTGATGCCGCTCGTTAGCCAGCGCCAGGGCCCGGTGGAGCGATTGTTCAAGGCTGCGCGAGAAAGTAGGCATTTGGTTCCTGTCTATTCCGGCTTGGTCCGTCCGCCCTCCAGCGTCATTGCTTGTCCATGACGCATTGGAGAGGATGCTGATGTTTGCGGGCGAAGTCCATAACCTGTGTGACCTTGGTCTCGGCCACCTCGTATGTGAAAATGCCGCATTCCCCGACGCCGTGGTGATGGACGAGCAGCATGATTCGCGTCGCCGCCTCGAGGTCCTTGGAGAAGAACCGTTCCAAGACCTGGACCACGAATTCCATCGGGGTATAGTCGTCGTTCAGCAACAGAACCCGGTAGAGGCTGGGCTTCTTGGTCTGCGGCTTGGTCTTGGTAATGACCGCCGTTCCCGGTCCGGTCGGTCCGGTCGGTTCGCCGCGGCGCTTGCGGTCGTCGTCCGCCAGATGCGGTTCCAATGATGCCATCGCGGTCGGTCGGTCGAATGTCCTGTTGGTGCGGGTCATGGCTGCGTCGCGCTCGGAAAGGCTCACTGGGTTCGGGACCTATCATAAATTCTGGCCCGGCCGGGTGCCAGACAACTCGTTTGCCACCGATTTCGTCCCGGATGGCCCAAAATAGCGCGAAAACCTGGGGCCGATCCCGCCCGCGCCGGCCCCGGCTGCCCGCAGGCCGCGCCCGACAAGATGAAATGATCGGCGTCGAATTGCGTAAAATTCGCGGCAATTTCGCCGAAACTCTGGGGATTTTCTCTCATTAAATTTCAAAGGAACCGAACCATGATGCGTGAAAGTCCCAATAGGACAACTCCTCACGCCGGGAACCGCAGTCATGGTATTTGGTCGTTTCTTGCAAGATCGCAAGGCAGGGGTTGTGCCGATCCTCGCCGTCGGCCTCATTCCCCTCATGGGCATGATCGGCGCCGCAGTGGATTATAGCCGTGCCGCCAGCGCGCGCACCGCGATGCAGACCGCGCTCGACTCGACCGCGCTGATGCTGTCGAAGACCGCGCAAGGCCTCTCAGATCCGCAGATCGACGCCAAGGCGACCGCCTATTTCACCAGTCTGTTCGCACGCCCCGAGGCGACGAATATTGCGGTCACGCCGGTCTTCACGACCCCGGCCGCCGGCAATTTCAAGCTCGTGATCACTGCCAGCGCCAATGTCAGCACGATGTTCTGGCGCGTGATGGGGACGCAGCAGCTCAGCATCACCGCCAATTCCGAGGTCGTCTGGGGCATCAAGAAGCTCAACCTCGCGCTCGCCCTCGACAATACCGGCTCGATGTCCAACAACAACAAGATGACCGAACTGAAAACCGCCGCGAAAAACCTGCTGACCGTGTTGCAGGCGGCCGAAAAGACGCCGGGCGACATCAAGGTCTCGATCGTTCCCTTTGCCACCGACGTCAATGTCGGCACCACAATCGCTGCGTCTTTCATCGACTGGAGCGATTGGGACACCAAGAACGGAACCTGCAGCAACCACAATTATTCAACGCAAAGCAGTTGCCTCTCAAACAACAAGACCTGGACCGCCGCCAATCATAACACCTGGAATGGCTGCGTCTGGGATCGGGATCAGAACAACGACGTGACCGATACGGCGCCAGTCGCTGGGACGTCGTCGACCATGTTCCAGGCGCACCAGGCTTCGAGTTGCCCGGTCAAGCTGATGCCGTTGTCGTCGGACTGGACCGCGCTGAAGGCCAAGGTCGACGCCATGTCCCCGACAGGCAACACCAACGTCACGATCGGCATGACCTGGGCTTGGCACACGATCTCGACCAAGCAGCCGTTCAACGCACCGGCGGAAGCGCCCGATCTCGACAAGGTCATCATCCTGCTGACCGACGGCGAGAACACCCAGAACCGCTGGAGCAGCAGCAGTAGCTCCATCGATGCCCGAACCGAAAAAGCCTGCACCAACGCCAAAGCCGCGAATGTCCGGGTCTATACCGTGCGGGTGATCAACGGCGACGCCACGCTGCTGCGCAATTGCGCGACCAAAACCGACATGTATTACGACGTCGACCAAGCGGTCGAACTCAACAGCGTGTTCTCGTCGATCGCACAGAACCTCGCCAACCTTCGCATCGTGAAGTGACTGCCGACAGCGTCCGCCCCCGTGGGGCGGACGCGCCATGCTTAACGAAGTGTTTCCACGACGCCTTCGAATTTAAGCCACTTGGCGACAAATTGCCGACGATAACCAGCGAATTTCCTCACGATTGAATTCGTTACCGCGAAGCAATTGTTTTTTCAGCGTCCGCTTTACCCGGCTTTCATGGAGAGCCATTACCATTTTCGGCGAAATGATATCTTTCTCTCTAGAGGAAACGGCCATGTATCCGCTTTTCTCCCGCGCACATCTCGCGACCATGCAACGTCACCTGCAGTCCCTGCGCCGATCGAACAAAGGCAACGTGGTGATCACGTTCGGCTTCTTGTTACTGCCGGCGATCGGCTTCATTGGCGCGGCGGTGGATTACAGCCGCGCCAACGCGGCGCGCACGACGATGCAGACCGCAATCG
>CANKHJ010000306.1 GCA_947481635.1 Bradyrhizobiaceae bacterium | reverse complement strand
GTCCGCAATCACCGGATTGCTGTCCGCCTTCCCCCGGAATCGGTGTCCGCGTTGCACCGGATTCCGCAATCAAGCAGCGCGGCGTCTCATTTGCGCAGGCTTCACAAGACCTGAGTGTGCATGTGTCGCAGCTGCGTAGCTGGGTGAAGGCCTTTGCGGACGATCCGCAGCAGGCGTTCCCCGGCCAGGGTCAGATGAAGCCCGAGCAGGCCGAGATCGCGCGGCTCAAGCGCGAAGTGATCAAGCTGAAGGCCGAGCGTGACATCCTAAAAAAAGCCGCGGCCTACTTCGCGAAGGAATCGACGTGAAGTTCTCCTTCATTGCGAAGCACCGAGTGATCTGGCCGGCGGGATGGTTGTGCGGGGCGCTCGGTGTCTCGCGGGGTGGCTTCTATGCCTGGCTGACACGACCGCGCAGTCAGCGCAGCCGGAGCGATGAAGAACTGTGCGTGAAGGTTCGCGCCAGCTTCCTCGCCAGTGACCGGACCTATGGGGCCAGGCGGGTGTGGCACGACATGCTGGCTGAAGGCGTGCCGTGCGGCCTACACCGGATCGAGCGATTGATGCGGCACCAGGCCCTTAAAGCGCGCCCGCGACGGCGTCGCCTGCCGCCGGATCTGGGTGAGCGGCAGGCTTGCGCTGTCGCTCCGAACGTCCTCGACCGCAGCTTCGAAGCGCCGGCGCCCAATCGCAAATGGATCGCTGACTTCACCTATGTGTGGACCGCGGAGGGCTGGCTCTATGTGGCAGCCGTCGTCGATCTGTTCTCTCGGCGCGTGGTCGGCTGGTCAATGCAGACCGCAATGACCGCGCAACTCGTCACTGATGCTCTGGTGATGGCGATCTGGCGGCGCGGCAAGCCCGACGCCCTGATGCACCACTCCGATCGCGGGAGCCAATACACCAGCGAGCAGTTCCAGCGGTTGATGGCCGATCACGGCGTCGTCTGCTCGATGAGCCGCTCGGGCAACGTGTGGGACAATGCGGCGATGGAGAGCTTCTTCTCTTCGCTCAAGACCGAGCGCACCGCGCGCAAAATCTACCGATCGAGGGATGAGGCAAAGGCTGATGTGTTCGATTACATCGAACGCTTCTACAATCGTGCATTAGAACACCCATCTGGCTATGTGATTGAAGAGAAGAGGTTTTGCTGAGCGGGATATGATCCCGCGGGGTATCTGCTGTTCTGCTGCGCCCGTGTGGAGATGGCTTGGGCGGCGGCTGTCGTCAGGGATGAGCGCGCAAAGATCCAGGGCCCGTCGGAGAGTGGATGGATGGCTTCGATCTCTCCGGCTTCAGCCGCGAGCCTCAGCGTCTTGGGTGCTACCTTCAGTAGCTTCGCAGCATTGCCGAGATTGAGCCAGGTGGCCGAACGCAATGCGGTGGCCGTGAAAGCCGACCTTCCCTGCCAAGCCAACGGCTGCGCGCCACTTGTGATGGATGAATACGTGACTCGACAAGAAAACGCGCCGGATTTTCAGCAGGTGCGAGACTCTGCCAATTAGAGTTCTTTTGGGAAGGGTAAGGGAAGCTCTCTGTGCATTGGTAACCGTTCTAGCCGGGACCGACAGACGCAATCTGTTACTCCGGTGGCGCTGTTGTCAAAAATGGCTGAGTAGCCGTCCCAGTCCTTCAAACTTGTCGTCGATTCCGTTGCGCCGTAGCGCATGCCAATAGGTCGCAGTATTGATGGCAATAACCGGCTTCGTGAGCCAAGTTTCCGCGGCGGCGGCCAGGCGCACCATGCTCAGATTTGTGCCGATCTGGACAATCGCGTCGACATCATCGCCGTCGAGGGTCGTAATGGTTTCGCGCAGGACGTCGGTTGGGACTTCGGCTATAGCGGTCCAACTTGAGCAGCGCAGGCAGACATCGCGTTTCACTTCGAAACCGCAATCCGTGAAATAACGGCCGACCTCCTTGTTCGCCACCGGGTAATATGGAGACAGAAAGGCGATCGAACGGATTCCGCCATAAGCCTCCAGCGCGGCTGCGCAGGAATGCGATCCAATACTGACGCCGACGCCGCTCGCCCGCTCGATGCTGGCTTGGAAAGCATTCGCGCCCGCCAGCCCCCCGTAAAATGTAATCGCCGACATGCCCATCACCATATAGCTCGGCGCGCATGTCATCACGCTTTTCACGGCATCGATCACGTTGTCACCGATCACGCCGGTGCCGGTCATGAAGTCTTCATCACTGGCAATCCGCGTATTCGGGGTGAAGATGCGGCTGTAGTGATTGGTTACCCCGGCCGGCCGCATCAGCTCGAAATCGGGCTGAACGATCGTATTGGTCGAAGGACCAAGCACGCCGAATTTCTGCCGCCAGCCAAGCACATCTTTTAACATCGCATTCTCCCCTAAGCGCAGAACCGCTATTTCGTCATGAACCAGGCAGCCCGCTGGTCGCGCAGTTCGTCCAGCGTCAGGACCGAGGCGTATTTCTGCGTCATATCGAACAAGTTGGCGTCGTGCGCCTCCTGGCTGCGATCGCCGACGCAATCTGACACAACGAGCGGCCGGAACCCGGCACCCATGGCGTCGACGACGGTGGCACGCACGCAGCCGGAGGTGGTGCAGCCGGCGACGACAACAGAGTCGATCCGTTGCTTGGCCAGCCATTGTGCGAGGTCCGTACCCGCGAAAGCGGAGGGCAGCCGCTTGCGAATCACCAGCTCGCCCGGCCTCGCCGCAAGCTGATAGACGATGTGCGACGCGACGGCGCCTTCTGTGAGCGACAACAGCCCGGGCACCTTTTCGGTGAACAGATTGGCGTCCGAGCCGTCATCCGCGAAAACGATCCGGGTGAACGCGACCGACCAGCGCGCCGACCGTGCAGCCTCCAGCAGACCGACCGTCCTCTCAATTGCAGCTGTGACAGCCGGTCCTCCGAATTGATCGGGATCGGCAAATCCGTTCACAAAATCGACGATCACGAGCGCCGGAGCATGCGCCGCTGACAACTCTCCGCCAAATCCCTGACGTCGATAGACGTCGCGGTCATCGTTGTTCATCGGCTTCCTCTTGCAACACGATGAAAGCTTGCCGCTACTTCAACCGCGCTGTCGCGATGTCAGCGCCTTCGACCAGCGAACGAAATTTCGCCCAGACGACGGACGGAACGACGACCGGATTCATCGATGCGAATGTCGCGAATCCGCAGTCCGCGCCGGCGATGATCCGCTCGCGGCCGACGACTTTCGCCCAATTGCAGAGACGCTGGGCGATGAGCTTCGGATGCTCCACGAAATTATGAGTGGAGTCGATCATGCCGGGGATGAGAACGCGATCGTCCGGCACTCCCACCTCCATCAGTTCCTCCCACTCATGTTCATGGCGCGGATTCGCCGCCTCGAATGAAATGGCACGCGCGCGGGCTGAGAATGCGACCGGCGCGATTTTCGCGAGTGGAATATCCGTGGTGTGCGGACCGGAATAGTTACCCCAACAGAGGTGCAGCCGAATGGCGTCAATGGGAATATTCCGGGTCGCATGGTTGAGGACCTCGACATGACGCCGCGCGATCTTGAGGAACTCGTCGTCGCTCAAGTGCTGATAAATGTTGTTCCTGGACGAGCCGAGGTCTGGGCAATCGAGCTGCAGAACGAAGCCTGCGGCATGTATGGCTTCGTATTCCCGCCGCATCGCCTCGGCCAAGGCTTCGAGATAGGAGTCCTCGTCGGGATAAAACTCATTCTGAATGAAGCGGACGAGGACGCCGGGCGAGGCCGCGGAGACGAAGGCTTCCG
>CANKHJ010000305.1 GCA_947481635.1 Bradyrhizobiaceae bacterium | reverse complement strand
TGCGTCCATTTCCTCCTGCGTGACGTTCAGCCCGCGTACGCGCCGCATTTCGACGAAGCTTTGATGGACGCGATAATTCATGAATTCCTGTTGCCGCTCTGCGGGCAGCGCCCGCAAAGCCCCGCACATATCTGCAACCAGCGTATCTGAGCCCTCGTCGGGCACTTCGAGCGCTTGCAGCAGCGTGCAGAGCGCGGGACGTTGCGCGGTGGCGAGGTCGCTGTGCCACCCGTGATGATCGTCATGCTGGCCGATCGCGCGATTATTCACGACCTTGTTCGAGATGACGTAGACTTTGGGATATTCCGGGTCGGTATATTCCTCACGCGTGTTCTCGGCGGGGTCGCCAAAGGCACTGGTGAAGGCGACGAGTTGCGCCTTGTCGAGACGCTGCTTGCGCAAGAGGATGAGGCCGCTGGCGTTGAAGACGTCGACGATCCGCGCAAGCGTCGCGGCATCCGCGCTCGCGACATCCACGTCGAGAATCTCCGCACCGAATTCAGGCATCAAGGGCCGGGTGCGCAAGGCAGTCTGCGTCGTCATGATGGCTTCCTCGTCCTGCGCAGATCGTAGACCGTCGTTTTTCGACCGAAGTCGCTGCCGCCCTTGATCGCACGACTCTCGCGCTGCATCTTCGTCTTAAGGCGCCACCATTCGTCATAAAATACCCGTCGTGGTCTTGTCCGGCGGACGGCGAAAATTTGACCGGCGGGGTCTTACTGGCCGTGGCAAGGCAAGTAACGGTGCACAATTGGGCAACACGCGCCGGTCAGCGGCGACCATCCTGCGATGGCCGACATATTGCTTGCGCGATCGGGATGTCCCGGTTCTCGGGCACCCGAGCAGAAGCGTGATCGCGATGTTGAGCCGCAGGTCCATCGCCAAGCTTTCACTCGGTCTCGCCGGAGCTGCCGCCATTGGGCGCCTGGGGGTGCATTCGGCATGTGCAGCCTACGATTCCGTCCGCATCGCCTATTCGACCGACGTCGCGAGTTGGGATCCGATCGGCACCGGGCAGGGGCTCACCGTGCCGATGCACAAGTCGGTTTTCGACATGCCGATCAGCTTCAACCTGACCTGACCGCCGGTCCAAGCCTCGTCACCAAGGTGCGTTGGCTCGACGACAAAGCCATGACCATGGAGCTGACGCTGCGCGAGGGGGGCCACGTTCCACAATGGTGATCCGCTCACCTCGGACGATGTCAGGTTTTCGTTGCAAGAACGGGCGTCGGACAAGCCGCTGATGATTTCCAGCCTCTGGGGCGACGGCAAGGTCGAGGTGGTCGAAACGCCGTCGCCGACGATTGCGATTTTCAAGTTCAAGTCGCCTTACGTGTCGGCCCCGTCACTGCTGGGATCGATCCCGGCCTACATCATGCCGCGGCGCTATTACGAGCGCATCGGGCGGGAGCGCTTCATCGAGAGCCCGATCGGCTCGGGGCCGTATCGGCTGGTCGATTACGAGCGCAATTCGCGCATTCGCTCGAAGCCTATGACAAGTATTGGGGCGGCGCGCCGCGGATCAGGCACGCGACGTTTCACGTCATCCGGGATGCCAGCGCGCGCATCGCGGCGATCCAGTCCGGGCAGGTCGATTTCGCCAACAACCTGCCGGTGCGCGAGGCATTGCGGCTCGGCGCGCTGCCGAATCTCGCGGCATCGATTCATCCGGTGAATACCGGGGTGATGGTGCGTCAGGTCAACAATGGCAGCGGTGCACGCCAAGCGCCTGAAATATGTGCCGTACCGCACCGGCTGGGCGCTGCCTTACGCGTGGTCGTTCAGCTGATCGGATCGGGCTGGTTCAGACCAGCGAGAGGCCGGCCACCGGATCGATTACTGCTTCGCGCGCTGCCGGCGAACGCGCTCGGGATCCGGCGCTAATTTCGCGTCTGTCATGGCGCGATGTCCGGCGTTGCTGAAGCAACGCGGGCCAGGCGAATTGAAGAAGAAGCATTCGCTCGTGAGGCAGGTGCTGTACCGCGAGGCGCAATCATTCCTGCAGGTTCCAGGTCCGCCCCTGCAGGTGCGATTGCAGATCCCCTGAAAGGAGCCGCAGAACTCGGCGACGTTCCGGGCCTGTTGCGCTTCCACCGGCGTGGGAACGGCAATGGCAAAGAGCATGGCGCTCAGCATCAGCGCCAACCCGAACACCATTCTCGTCATGATTTTTCCCCCGAGGGTCGAGCAACACTACTCAGCGGAAAGCGATAAGTCTGCTGGGATCGCAGCAAGCGTCATGTCAAATGGAGCCGGTTTTCCTGCCGGGCGAGTAAGGGTGGCCCTGGAGCCACTCCGCCTGTCATCACATTTCGTCTCGCCCGCCTGCCCGGAACACTTGCAAAAGCGCCGACGCTGGGGCATTTAAACCGGGCGGCGGGCCGGATGGTCCGCCGCAAATGCTTCCGGAGGAGTGTAGCTCAATGGCTAGAGCACCGGTCTCCAAAACCGGGGGTTGTAGGTTCGAGTCCTACCACTCCTGCCAGGGCTAGGGCAGGCCGTCGAGAAGCGTTCGGGTTCTCCGGAAAGATTGGCCGCCGCGGCGGCAGGGTGACATGGCAAAATTCGGTAGTCCTTTCAAGTTCTTGCAAGAAGTGCGCACGGAGGCCCAGAAGGTCACGTGGCCGACGCGGCGTGAAACCTTGATCACGTCTGCGATGGTCTTCGTGATGGTCGCGGTGACGTCGGTGTTCTTCCTGGTTGCGGATCAGATCATGCGATTTGCGGTGACGCTTATCCTCGGAATCGGAAGCTGAGCCCGGCCATGAAACGCTGGTACATCGTCCAGGCTTATTCGAATTTCGAGAACAAGGTCGCGGACTCGATCCGCGAGCAGTCGAAGCAGCGCGGCCTGGCCGAACTGTTCGATGAGATCATGGTGCCGAAGGAGAAGGTCGTTGAGGTGCGCCGCGGCCGCAAGGTCGACGCCGAGCGCAAGTTCTTCCCCGGCTATATCCTGGTGAAGATGGACCTCACCGACGAGGCCTACCATCTGATCAAGAATACGCCGAAGGTCACCGGCTTCCTCGGTGCCGACAACAAGCCGATGCCGATTTCGGAAGCCGAAGCTCTGCGCATCCTGCACCAGGTGCAGGAGGGCATCGAGCGGCCGAAGCCGTCGATCTCGTTCGAGGTCGGCGAGCAGGTGCGCGTCTCCGACGGTCCGTTCGCGTCGTTCAACGGGACGGTCGAGGAAGTCGATGATGCCCGCTCACGGCTCAAGGTAGCGGTGTCGATCTTCGGACGCGCCACGCCGGTGGAACTAGAGTTCGCGCAGGTTGAAAAGGTTTAGCCGGCTCAAGTGCTGGCGAGGCGAGGCGGCCGGGATGACCCGGTCGTAACAAAGCGTGGGAGGTGAGGCGGTCGCCAACCGTCGAAATCCGCACCACTCAGAGGAGTAAGACATGGCGAAAAAAGTCACCGGTTTCCTGAAATTGCAGGTACCGGCCGGTTCGGCGAATCCTTCGCCGCCAATCGGTCCGGCGTTGGGCCAGCGCGGGCTCAACATCATGGAATTCTGCAAGGCGTTCAACGCGCAGACCCAGCAGATCGAGAAGGGCACCCCGATTCCGGTCGTGATTACGACCTATCAGGACCGTTCCTTCACATTCGAGTTGAAGACGCCTCCGGTGTCCTTCTTCATCAAGAAGGCGGCTAAGCTGGAAAGCGGCTCCAAGCTCCCCGGGCGCGACAAGGTCGGCTCGGTGACCAAGGACCAGGTCCGCGAGATCGCCGAGAAGAAGCTGAAGGATCTCAACTGCGACTCGATCGAAGCTGCAATGAAAATGATCGAGGGTTCC
>CANKHJ010000304.1 GCA_947481635.1 Bradyrhizobiaceae bacterium | reverse complement strand
CCGCAAGCGGGGAGAGGTGACCGCCTTGAACCTTTCCCGCCTTTCGTCACACGAAGCATCACAGGCTGGTCGCGTCTTTCGGCGCGATCCGCTATCCTGTGCGCTTGAGGGAGGAGCTTCCGATGTATCTGCTGTTCGGCTACGACGTTTTCGTCATCGTATTCCTGCTGCTGGTGATCCTCACGCTGTTCGCCGGCGTGAAGACCGTTTCGCAAGGCTATAGCTGGACCGTCGAGCGCTTCGGGCGCTACACGCGCACGCTCTCCCCCGGCCTCAACATCATCGTGCCGTTCTTCGACCGCATCGGCCGCAAGATGAACATGATGGAGCAGGTGATCGACATCCCGCAGCAGGAGGTCATCACGCGCGACAACGCGACCGTCACCGTGGACGGTGTCGCCTTCTACCAGGTGTTCGACGCCGCCAAGGCGAGCTACGAGGTTTCCAACCTGCACACCGCGATCGTCACGCTCACGATGACCAACATCCGCTCGGTGATGGGCGCGATGGACCTCGACCAGATGCTGTCGCATCGCGACGAGATCAACGAGAAGCTGCTGCGCGTGGTCGACGCCGCGGTCGCGCCCTGGGGCGTGAAGGTGACGCGCATCGAGATCAAGGACATTGTGCCGCCGGCCAACCTGGTCCAGTCGATGGGACGCCAGATGCAGGCCGAACGCGAGAAGCGCGCCGAGATCCTGGCCGCGGAAGGCCAGCGCCAGTCCGCGATCCTGCGCGCCGAAGGCGCCAAGCAGTCGCAGATCCTCGAAGCCGAAGGCCGCCGCGAGGCCGCTTTCCGCGACGCCGAAGGCCGCGAACGCTCCGCCGAGGCCGAAGCCAAGGCGACCGAAATGGTGAGCGACGCGGTATCGCGCGGCGACATTTCCGCGCTGAACTACTTCATCGCGGAGAAATACCTCAAGGCGTTCGGCCAGATCGCGGAATCGCCGAACCAGAAGATCATCATGCTGCCGATCGAAGCGATGAGCGTGCTCGGTTCGCTCGCCGGCATTGGCGAGATTGCGAAGGCGACCTTCGGCCCCGACGCAGCGCCGCGACCGCCGGCTGCACCCCGGCCTGCGACACCGACCGTGCCGGTCACGCGCACGCCACCTGTCCGAACATAAGGCTGACCCAGCATCATGATCATGGAGTGGATCCTTTCGCTCGGCGCCTGGAACTGGTTCATCCTCAGCGCGCTGTTTTTCGTGCTCGAATTGCTGGTGCCGGGCGCCTTCATGATGTGGCTCGGCCTCGCGGCAATCGCGGTCGCGGTGATCTCGATCGCGGTGCCCTGGACCTGGCAGATTCAGGTCATCGCGTTCGCGGTTCTGTCGCTGATCTCGATCCCGCTGTGGCGTTATTTTGCACGCAAGGTCGAGCAGCCGAACGACCAGCCGCATCTCAATCGCCGCTCGGACGGCTATGTCGGACGCGAGTTCACGCTGGAGACTCCGATCGTGAACGGCGTCGGCACCGTGAAGATCGACGATACGGTGTGGCGCGTGATGGGCGCGGATGGCCCGTCCGGAAGCCGCGTGCGTGTGATGCGGACCGACGGCCCCACGCTGTATGTCGAGGCGGCTGGCTAGGCGCCTAGCCAACCGGCTTCATCCCGGGCAAGGCCAGCACCAGCTTGCGGAAGGCATCGCCCCTGATCTCGAAATTGCGGTACTGGTCGAACGACGCGCAGGCCGGTGACAGCAGCACCACCGGCTCCGGCGCGGGCGAGGCCGCGGCGTCGCGCGCGGCTTGCGCTACCGCGTTGTCGAGCGTGCCGCATCTGGCGTAAGGCACGGCGCCGTCGAGGGTGCGTGCGAATTCGTCGGAGGCTTCGCCGATCAGGTAGGCCTTGCGCACGCGCGGGAAGAATTCGCGCAGGCTCTCGATGCCGCCGGTCTTCGGCTTGCCGCCGAGAATCCAGAAGATGTCCGGGAAACACACCAGCGCCTTCGCCACCGAGTCCGCGTTGGTGGCCTTGGAGTCGTTGACGTACAACACGCGACCCAGGCGGCCGAGCTGCTCCATGCGGTGCGCGAGACCGGGAAAGCTGCGCAGGCCTTTGCTGATCGCGTCGTCGGTCATGCCGAGCGTCTGCACAGCGGCGATTGCCGCGGCGGCGTTCTGGCGGTTGTGGCTGCCGCGCAGCGAACCGATGCCGGAGAGATCGAAGCCGCGCGGCAATGCATCAGTTTCCGACACGCGGATGGTCGGCTTCTTCGCGCGCTCGCGCCGATCAGCGATGGCGCGGGTAAAATCATCGTCGGTCGCGATCACCGCGGTGGCGGCCTGCGCCACCAGCCGCTCCTTCACCGCGGCGTAATGTTCGATGGTGCCGTGACGGTCGAGATGGTCTTCGGTGACGTTGAGCAGGATGCCGACGCTGGCGTCGAGCGTCGGCGCGAGGTCGATCTGATAGGACGAGCATTCGACGACATAGGCGCGCGACGGCGCGGGCGGAGCGAGCGAGAGAATGGCGGTGCCGATATTGCCGCCCATCTGCACGTCGAAGCCGCCGGCCTTCAGGAGATGCGCGGTCAGTGCCGTGGTGGTCGACTTGCCGTTGGTGCCGGTGATCGCCACGAACGGCGCATCGGGCGCGAGCTTGCGTCGTTCGCGGCAGAACAGCTCGATGTCGCCGATGATCTCGGTGCCGCTGCGCTGCGCCAGGTCCACCACCCAATGCGGCTTCGGATGGGTCAGCGGCACGCCGGGTGCGAGCACCAACGCGTCGAAGCCGGACCAGTCGGCGGATTTCAGGTTCGCTGTCGGAACGCCTTTCGCGGCGGCGGCCTGCAGGCTTTGCGCGTTGTCGTCACAGGCGACGACGCGTGCCCCGCCCGCAATCAGCGCCTCGCAGCTCACCAGCCCGGAACCGCCGAGGCCGAATACCGCGACGGTCTTGCCGGCGAAGCTGGTGATCGGGATCACGGCTATCTCAGCTTCAGCGTCGCGAGGCCGGCGAGCGCGAGCACGATCGAGATGATCCAGAAGCGGATCACGATCTGCGGCTCGGTCCAGCCGAGCTGTTCGAAGTGGTGATGCAACGGCGCCATCTTGAAGATGCGCTTGCCGGTCAGCTTGAACGACACGACCTGCACGATCACTGAGACCGCTTCCAGCACGAACAGCCCGCCGATGATCGCGAGCGCGATCTCGTGCTTGGTCGCGACCGCGATGGTGCCAAGCAGCCCGCCGAGCGCGAGCGAACCGGTGTCGCCCATGAAGATCGACGCCGGCGGCGCGTTGAACCAGAGGAAGCCGAGGCCGGCGCCGATCACCGCGCCGCAGATCACCGCGAGCTCGCCGGTGCCGGGCACCGCGTTGACCTGTAGATAATCGGCATAGAAGGTCGAGCCGACCATATAGGAGATCACGCCGAAGCTGCCGGCGGCGATCATCACCGGGCCGATCGCGAGGCCGTCCAAGCCGTCGGTGAGGTTCACCGCGTTGCCGGCGCCGACGATGATGAACGCGCCGAAGATGGCGAAGAACCAGCCGAGGTCGACCAGCAGGTCCTTGAAGAACGGAAACGCCAGCGAGGTGGAAAATGTGGTGCGGCCGATATTCGCGATCGCGATGCAGGCCGCCAAGGCGAACAGCGCCTCGATCACCAGGCGCGCGCGGCCGGAGGCCGCCTTATGGCTCTGGCGCGTGACCTTGAGGTAATCGTCGTAGAAGCCGACCAGCCCGAAGGCGAGCGTCACGCCGAGCACGATCCACACATAGGGATTGGCGAGATTGGCCCAGAGCAGCACCGCGACCAGGATGCCGAGCAGGATCATCAGCCCGCCCATCGTCGGCGTGCCCTT
>CANKHJ010000303.1 GCA_947481635.1 Bradyrhizobiaceae bacterium | reverse complement strand
TATCCATACCTATGTGTGTAACCTGGCCTTCTAGTTGGCCAGCCGGCCGATCGAGGAAGATCGCCGAAGCTGATCCGATCGCGAGTTCTACAACACGCTTGATTGGTGATCTGTTCCTAGCGGCCGGCTGTCGCGCCTTGCTCTCAGCCGACGAGGTCGAGAGTTTCCGGCGGGAAGAGTTCCTCGACTGCGTATTTCCGCGATGTGATGTTCTGGTCGAACGCATAGCGGGTCAGCGCTTCTAGCCCCCCGCGGTTGGCTTCGACACCGTAAGGGAATGGATCGCCACCAAGGCCTTCCTCTAGCCGGACGGTCAGCGTATCCTCCGCTGAGAGAGCGCCGGCGCGGTCGAGATTAGCCAAATAAACATCCTTCGATTCCTTGAGGGCCTTGAAAAGTTCGACGGCGAGAGTGGGGTAGCGTTCTAGCAACTCATCGCGCACCACGATGCCGTGATTGATCGGGTAGATGCCTGTCTTGCGGTAGAAGGCGAACCCTGCCTCTACCGCATCGGGAATGAGAGGCCCTAAACTTTTAATCTCGCCCATCACCGTGCCGACGGCGCCGCAGATCTCGCCAGAGCGGAACAGATCCCCGATATCGCGGCCGATGAATTTGTAATCGACATTGGGCAGCTGTTTGAACTCGGCAACATGTTCGTCGTCCGTGGGTGTCCAGCGCAACTTGGAAAGATCGACACCATATTCCTCGGCCAGCACGCCGCGTGCCCAGACTCCGGTGGTCACCGTATAGCCGCGCACCACGCCGACGGTCTTGCCTTCCAGATCCTTGGGCTTCTCGACCCCCGCCGCCTTGCTGGTAAAGATCGCCCCGTGGTGAAAGTTGCGGGTTATGAAGACCGGCAGGGCTGTGAACTTCTTGCCGTATTCTCTGGCGCAAATATAAGTGGTGAACGGCATCTCGCAGATATCGTAGGGGCATTCGCGCACCATATTGCGCACCGCAACCAAAATATCCACGAATTTGGGATAGCTGATCTCGACGTCAGCATTCAGCCTGCCGACCGTCTTTTTCATATGCAGCATCAGCCCGTAATCGCGGGTCGACATACTGAGCGTCACCATCGTCGGCGCCTAAGCCTTGTAGAAGCTGATAGCGTCTTTTGGCGGTTCCACGCCCACGACATTTGCCATCATCGCCGTGGTGCAGAAATGGCCGATGGAGTGGATCAACTCCACCAGCCGGACCATGCCGAGGCGCTCCACGGCCGCCTTGAACGCCGCCTCGGACAAGTTCCCACTGGCCAGCAGTTCCTTGGTGGCGGCATAAACGGCGGCATCCACCTCATCCTTGAAATCGGGCTGTCGACCGTCGTTGATCGCCTCGATGATGGCGATGTCCAGGCCCGCCCCTACCGCCTGCTTCGCCTGGGCGCTCCACGGATAGCGGGCCTTCCAAAACTTTACGGTCATGAGCGAGACGATACGCACCTGGGCATTGGTGAGTAAGCAGTTGAGCAAATGGGTGCTCGACTCGTTGTGGAGCCGCCATATCTCGGAGGAATAGGCGTAGCCGATCGCCGGTCCGAACCCGACCCGGCCGGTGTTGCCAGCGACCTTATCGAGAATGGCCTGTTGGTCTTTATTCATTTCCTCGCGGCTCAATGGCGGAATTCTGGTCATATGGTCGCTCTCTGTTTCGTTGTCGTGGTCTATTCCGCCCCTGCAGTCACGCCTGCCCGGCAACGTCGAAAGCCTGCGGCGAGGTCTGCGGTCTCGAGGTTCCGGCCGATGAAGACGAGGCGCGAGGTACGCACCTCATCGCCCCACGGGCCTATGAAATCCCCCTCCAGCATCATGTTGACGGCTTGCAGGACGAGCTTTCGGTCTTCGCCCTGAACCGAAAGGATGCCCTTGGTGCGGAGGAGATCGGCGCCACGGCGCACCAGCAAATCCTGCATCCATTGTTCCAGCCGCGCCGCGTCCAGCGGCATGTCGCAGGTCAAGGACACGCTGGTGATGCCGCTTCGATCGATGTGTCCATGCGTATCGTTGTGGTCATGGTCGTGATCGTCGTTACCGGCGTTCTGCCGTAATTGAGCTTCCACCCGCCCGAGATCGAAGCTGTGACGATCCAGCACCTGGCCGGCCCGAATGTCGGCGCGGTTCGCCCGCGTGATCGGTGCCAAGGGGTTGAGCGCGCGAATGCGCTTTTCGATTACGGCGATGTCGCCAGTTGCATCGCCGACCTTGTTGAGGACGATGTGATCGCTGAAGGCGATCTGATCGGCCGCGTCGGGACCGTCGGCGAGCTGATCCAGGATATGCAAGGCATCCACCATGCATAGGACGGAATCGAGGCGGCACTGCGCGCCGATCACCTGGTCGATCGCGAAAGTCTGGATGACCGGGCTCGGATTGGCCAGGCCGGTGGTTTCGATGATAATCCTGTCGAGGTCGGGCCGCTCCACGAGAAGCTTGCGCAGGCCGCGGATCAGATCGCCGCGCACCACGCAGCAGATGCAGCCGCTCGACAGCTCGATCAGCTCCTCGCCACCGGTTTCGATCAGCGCGCCGTCGATACCGATATCGCCGAATTCGTTGACGATGACCGCGAAGCGCCCAGCGGCGGGATCGGCGAGGAGCCGATTAAGTAGCGTTGTCTTGCCCGCCCCGAGATAACCCGTCAGTACGGTGACCTGGATCCGAGCGTCGTCGATTCCGGTCGATCCGCTCAAGGCTAATTCCAGGGCATCATCGAGACGTGAATGACATCGCCGCTAGCGCCGACCGCATTGATGGCGTCGTGGGTTTTCTCGAGGCCGAAGCGGTGCGTCGTGATCTGGCTGACGTCGAAGCGGCCGGAGGCGAGCACCTTCAGCGCCAGTTCGCAGCTCAGGTAATTGTGGCCGCGCGCCGCCTTGATGGTGATGTATTTGTTGCCGATCTTGCCGAGCGGGAAGTTCGGGAAGTCGGGCGAAGCCTCACCCTGGATCTGCAGGGTGCCGCCTTTGCGCTTGAGCGCCTCGATGCCGAGAAGAACCGGTATGTTGCCGGCGCCTGCAGTGCAATCGAGGGAGACATCGACGCCCTCGCCCTTGGTGACTTCCATGATCTTCTGCAGCGGGTCTTCTTCCTGGACATTGATGACGACATCGGCGCCCAGATTCTTGGCGACCTGCAGGCGCTTCTTGTCCTTATTGGTGCCCGTGACGATGATCATCGAGGCGCCCGCCTGTTTGGAGGCGATCGTGTTGCAAAGCCCCTGCTGGCCTGGCCCCTGGATCAAGACACTGCTGTAGAAGCCGACGCCGCAGTCGAACAGCGCCCACTGGATGCCGTTGGCCATGGGCGTGACCACGCCGGCGTGCTCCGCCGACAGACCGTCCGGCACCTTGTGGATCACCGAATTCCAAGGTAGGTACATGTATTGGGCGAAGCCGCCGAACAGGTGCGGCGCGCGGTCGGCCGGGGTATAGCCGAAGCGCAGGCCTTCCGGATGCTTGCGCCAGTCGGTGAACCAGCACAGCCGGTAGTCGCCGCGGTGACAGAACTCGCAGTTCATGCAGCCGACGTAATGCTCGACGAAGACCCGGTCGCCTTCCTTGAGTTTCTTACGCTCTTGGAAGATCTTGCCGGCCTTGGCGATGGTGCCGATATTCTCATGGCCCATGATTACCGGACGGCCGGCGAACGGCGGCTTGGAGTAGAATTGGACGTCGGTCCCGCAGATGCCGGCGACTTCCACCTTGAGAAGAGCAGCCTCATCGGAAACATCCGGCATGTCGAATTCGCGGAATTCCGTTTTCTGAGGGGCGGTGCGAACGGCCGCCAATACTTTCTCTGCCAAGGCGATTCTCCTTCTAAGTTATTGATCTAGAACTATCAAAGCGGAACATTATAAGCAAGTTTTTCACGTC
>CANKHJ010000302.1 GCA_947481635.1 Bradyrhizobiaceae bacterium | reverse complement strand
ATCTTCTGCGTGCCGGGCTCACCCGGCGCCTGCAAGGATGCCTGGGACGAGATCCTGCTGCACCAGTTGGATTACCGCTACCGACCCTGCAATTTCGTCGAGATCATGCCGCGCCTCGACGAACATCTGCGCCGCACCAAGGCCAAAGGCGCGACGGTTTAGCGCTGGCCAACCCACAGTTTGTCGCCCCCCGCTTTCGCGGAGGGCGACCACCGGTGATTGAAAACGCGCTACAGCTCCAGCTCCCAGGTCTCGCTCGCTTCATCCTTGCCGAATTCGTTATGGGTCCATTGCTTGACCAGACGAAAGCCCGAGCGCTGGTAGATCGCGCGCGCCGCGGTCAGCACGCCATGCGTCCATAGCGTTACCGACGTGTAGCCGGCGTTGCGCGCGAAGCTGATGCTCTCGTCGACCAGTCGGCGCCCGATGCCGAGGCCGCGCGCTTGCGGCTCGACGATCAGCAAGCGCAGCCGCGCTACCTTGTCGCTGTCTTTCACCAGGAACACCGATCCAACCGGCTCGCCGTCGATCTCGGCGATCCAGCAGCACTCGCGTGCGGGATCGAAATTCTTCAGGAACCCGCTGACGATATCCGCGGTCAGCGCTTCGATGACATGATCCCAGCCATATTCCGCGGCATAGAGCGCGCCGTGCCGCGCCACGACCCAACCCATGTCGCCGGGGCGATGCGGGCGCAGCACATAGGACGACGCGGGCGCGTCGCCTTCGCCGACGATGGTTTCGATCTCGGCCATCGCGGCGACGACGCGTTTCTGTCGCGCCGCCGGAACGTCTTTCAGCATCGTCTCGACCTGATCTTGCGAGCGGCGATCGAGCGGCGCAAACGCCTTGCGCCCCTTTGCCGTCAGGGTGAGCAGCTTCTGCCGCGCGTCCTCGGGGGAACGGGCTTTGGTGATCAGTCCGTTGTTCTGGAAGCGCCCGAGGATGCGGCTGAGATAGCCGTGATCGATGCGCAGCTCGCGCACGATGTCGCTCGCGGTGCAGCGCTCGCGCTGCGCAAGTTCGTAGAGAACGCGCGCTTGCGTGAGCGAGAACGGGCTTTGCAGCCAGCGGTCCTGCAGCAGGCCGATCTGGCGCGTGTAGAAGCGGTTGAAGCGCCGGACGGCGGCGATCCGTTGCGCGGAAACATCCATGGGGCAGGCCGGAGTGACAAATCCTGGTCCGCAGCGTCGGATAGATATGTGACTGGGTCAAGTATCTGGCTGACCGTGTTTTGGCTCCCGGTTTCGGCTATTATCCGCGATCGGGTGGAACGCGGGGGCACAGCCATGTCAGCAGGAATAAGAGTGATCGCGGGTGTGATTTTGCTTGTGGCCACCGCAGGTTTCACTGCTCCGGCGGCGGCGCAGCTTCAGCAGGCGTGGACCTGGTGCGAGAACAAGGAGAAAGGGTCGCTCGATCTCCAGATCAGCGGTTGCACCACGGTGATCCAGTCGGGCAAGGAGTCGAAGAAGAACCTCGGCATCGCCTTTTCCAATCGCGGCGACGCTTACCGCGACCAAGGCCAATACGACCGCGCCATTCAGGACTACGACCAGGCGGTCAAGCTCGATTCAACGGACGCGATCGCGCTGCTCAATCGCGGTCTCAGCTATCGCCGCAAGGGCCTCTACGACCGCGCGATCGAGGATTACGGCCGGGCCATCAAGGCCGACCCGAAATTCGTGTCCGCTTTCAACAATCGCGGCTCGGCTTATCTTTACAAAGCCGAGTACACGCGTGCCATCCAGGACTTCGACCAGGCGATCAGGATCGATCCGAACTACGCCATCGCGTTCAACAACCGCTGTTATGCGCGCGCCTATGGAGATCAACTGGATCAGGCGCTCAAGGACTGCAATGAATCGCTGCGACTGCGGCCGAACCACGCTGGTACCCTCGACCACCGGGCGCTGGTGCATCTCAAGCGCGGCGATATCGCCAACGCGATCGTCGACTACGATGCCGCGCTGAAGGTCGATCCCAAGCTCTCCGATGCCTTGTATGGCCGTGGTCTCGCCAAACGGAAGAAGGGCGACGCTGCCGGGGCTGAGGCCGACATCGCGGCAGCAAAAGCGATCGATTCCAGCGTGGTCGAGCGGGTCGAAAAAGTCGGCGTGAAATAGCTCACCCGCGCAGGAAGTCTCCGAGGATCTTCGCGGTCTCCTGCGGAAATTTGTCGATGAAGAAATGCCCGGCCGGCAGCGATGCGGTGCGCACGTCGGTCGCGAAGCGCTTCCAAACCGCTTCCATGTCGAAATACTTGGCCATCACACCGGCCGCGCCGAACAACACCAGCACCGGGCATTGCACCTTCTTGTCGAGGTCATCGGTGTCATGCGCGAAGTCGATCCCCTTGGCCGCGCGGTAGTCCGAGCAGGAGCCGTGGATCATCGCCGGGTCGCGCCAGCAGCGCTGATATTCGGCGAACATCTCGTCGTCGAAGTCGCCAGGCTTCGCGGCGCCCCAGCCGGAAAATTGGGTCCCGAAATAGAAGTCCGGATTGGCGCCGATCAGCGTCTCCGGGAACGGCGCCGGCAGCGAGAGGAAATTCCAGTGCCAATAGGCCCCCGCGGTATTGCGGTTCATCTCGGTCAGCAGCGTGTAGGTCGGCACGATGTCGAGCACCGCAAGCGAGCGCACCCGCGCCGGGTTGTCGAGCGTGAGGCGATGCGCGCAGCGCGCGCCGCGGTCATGTCCGGCGACATGGAATTGATCGAAGCCGAGCCGGGTCATCAGCGTGGCCTGGTCGGCCGCCATGGCGCGGAACGAATAGGTCGACTGGTCGGGCAGCGATGTCGGCTTGGATGAATCGCCGTAGCCGCGCATGTCGGCGCAGACGACCGTATGTTTTTGCGCCAAGATCGGTGCGACCCGCGCCCACAACGCATGCGTCTGCGGATAGCCGTGCAGCAGCAGCAGCGGATCGCCCCTGCCGCCGACCACGCAATTGATGGTCGCCGCGCCGCAATCGACCTGTTTCCGCTCAAAGCCTTCGAACAGCATCATGGGTCTCCAAACGAGAGCATCATTGCGCCGCTGCGTAGCAGCACGATATTGCGGCGGCCGAGCCGCGAAATCAGGTCGGCCTCGGGGTCTGAAACGTCCGGGCGATGCCCGCCGACGCTGTCATAAAACTGTCGGTGGATGATCAGTCCTTGCTCGCGCCGCGGCTTGCCGCCGAGGGCGCGGCGCAGCAGCGACAGGGCCTCGCCGGCCATCGAGGGTTCGGCGGATGAGGACGGGCGGAATACCGCTGCGCGCGACGCGCCGAGCCGGCGCAGTTCGGTCTCCTCGGTGAAACGCGCGACGTCGCCGACCCAGGTCGGGTCGGGCACCGACCCCGGCGGCAGGAACATCAGCCAGCCCGAGCGCGCCTTGGCCGCCGCGGCTTTCAGCCGCTGCGCCAGCGGCGCTGCCAGCGTGAGCACGTCGCAGCCCGCGCCTTCCGCGATTTCGGTCGTCGCGTCACGTGATCCGCCATCGGCGATGATGACCTCCCGGACCAAGGTCGCGGTGGCCCCGGGGACGAGCGCGGCCAGCGTCGGCAGCAATGCCTGTTCGCTGTCCTGCGTGGCGATGACCACGCTCAGCATCGGTCAGTGTTTCTTGCGCGAGCGCGGCGCGGGAGTCTGGTCGGGGACCTGATTGCGCAGGCACATCCCGCCGACGCCGCTGACCGTCGCGCGGCATTGTTCGAACGAGACGTAGCTGCAATTCACGATGATCATGTCCTGGTCAGTCTGGCACCAGGCGCCGGCCTGCGCGCCATTGTTCGATCCAGGGCCGACGAGCAGCACACCGGCCGCCAAGGCGGCGGCGATGACGATGTTTCGCATGGCTGAACCTCCGTGCCGTCATGTTCGTCCCCCTGCTTTCTTTACCT
>CANKHJ010000301.1 GCA_947481635.1 Bradyrhizobiaceae bacterium | reverse complement strand
GGTGCCGGGACGGCCGACCTGGCCGGTGATCAGCGCGAGCGCGATCAGGCAGCGCGCGTTGTCGGTGCCGTGGGTGTGCTGCGACACGCCCATGCCCCAGAAGATGATCGAGCTCTCTGCGCGCGCATAAGCGCGCGCGACCTCACGCAGCGTATCGGCGTCGATGCCGCAGATCGGAGCCATCTCTTCCGGCGTGAAGTCCTTGATGTTTTCCTTCCACGCATCGAAGCCCTCGACGTAGGTCTGGATGTATTGCTGGTCGTAGAGCTTCTCGGTGATGATGACGTTGAGCATCGCGTTCAGCATCGCCACGTCGGTGCCGTTCTTGAACTGCATCATCTTCCAGGCATGGCGCTTCATCGCGGTGCCGCGCGGATCCATGATGACGAGCTTGGCGCCGCGCTTGGCCGCCTGCTTGAAGAAGGTCGCGGCGACCGGATGGTTCTCGGTCGGATTGGCGCCGATCACGATGATGACTTCGGAATTCTTGCACTCGTTGAAGGTCGCGGTCACCGACGCCGAGCCGACGCCTTCAAGCAAAGCCGACACCGACGAGGCGTGACAGAGCCGCGTGCAATGGTCGACGTTATTGGTGCCGAAGCCGGTGCGCACCAGCTTCTGGAACAGATAGGCCTCTTCGTTCGAGCCCTTGGCCGAGCCGAAGCCCGCAAGCGCATCGGGACCGTCACGATCGCGGATTTTCACCAGGCCCGAGGCGGCACGGTCGAGCGCCTCTTCCCAGGTCGCCTCGCGGAAATGCGTCCACGGATTCGACGGATCGATGAATTCGTGCGGGACCTTCGGCACGCCGTCCTTGCGGATCATCGGCTTGGTCAGGCGCTGCGGGTTGTGCACGTAGTCGAAGCCGAAGCGGCCCTTGACGCAGAGCCGGTTCTGGTTCGCCGGGCCGTCCTTGCCCTCGACCGCGACGATCTTGTCGTCCTTGATCTGGTAGGTGAGCTGGCAGCCGACGCCGCAATAGGGACAGACACTGTCCACGGTGCGATCCGGCTTGCCATTATAGACGTTGTTCTCATCCACCATCGTCGCCGGCATCAGCGCGCCAGTCGGGCAGGCTTGCACGCATTCGCCGCAGCCGACGCAGGTCGAGTCGCCCATCGGATCGTCGAAGTCGAACACGATCTTTTCAAGATGGCCGCGGCCGGCCATGCCGATGACGTCGTTGACCTGCACTTCACGGCAGGCGCGGACGCAGAGATTGCACTGGATGCAGGCGTCGAGATTGACCGCCATCGCCGGATGGCTGCGGTCGGAATCCACCGCTTCACGCTTCGGGAAACGGCCCTCCACCAGATTGGCGCGCGACCATGTCACCCAGAACTGGGAATCGGGGCTGGGCGAGGTTTCACGGTCCGGCTGGTCGGCTTCAAGCAGCTCCAGCACCATGTTGCGCGCCGCAACCGCCCGCTCAGAATGGGTCTTCACCTTCATGCCGTTGGTCGGCTTGCGGATGCAGCTTGCAGCCAGCGTACGCTCGCCTTCGACTTCGACCATGCAGACGCGGCAATTGCCGTCGGGCCGATAGCCAGGCTTCGGCGAATAGCAGAGATGCGGCACCTTCACGTCGTAGCGGCGCGCGATCTTGAACAGCGTCTCATCGGCGCGGCCCTCGACCTCCATGCCGTTCAGCGTGAACCGCACGATCTCTTCGCTATGGCCGCCGGCGTCGGTAGTCATGAAATTGACGTTCGGGCGGCCGTCACCGGTCGCATCGCCGAGGGCGGCGCCTTTGTGATCGTGCCCGTACCCGAGCGGAGGATTCTTGCTTGCCATGGTCACCAACTCCCGAGCGGCTTGCTCAGTTCATCGGGAAAATATTTCAGAACGCTGGTCAGCGGGTTCGGCGCAGCCTGGCCGAGACCGCAGATCGACGCGTCGCGCATCAGCGCGGATAATTCGGTCAGCAGTTTCGGGTCCCATGGACCTTGCGCCATCAAGACGGCTGCCTTCTCGGTGCCGACGCGGCACGGCGTGCATTGGCCGCAGCTCTCATCCTCGAAGAATTTCATCAGGTTGAGCGCGACCGCCTTCATGTCGTCGCTGTCCGACAGGATCACGACGGCATGCGAGCCGACGAAACAGCCATATTGTTCGAGCGTACCGAAATCGAGTGGAATATCGCCCATCGCCGCGGGGAGGATGCCGCCCGATGCGCCGCCCGGCAGATAGCCCTTGAACGTATGGCCGTCCTGCATGCCGCCGGAAAACTCCTCGATCAACTCGCGCACCGTGACACCGGCTGGCGCGATCTTCACGCCCGGATTCTTGACGCGGCCGGAGACCGAGAAGCTGCGGAAACCCTTGCGCTCGCGCCGGCCCTGATCGGTAAACCAGGAGGGACCCTTCTCGACCACATCGCGGATCCAGAACAGCGTCTCGACATTCTGCACCAGTGTCGGAAGGCCGAAGATGCCGTTCTGCGCAACATAGGGCGGACGATGGCGCGGCAGGCCGCGCTTGCCCTCGATCGATTCGATCATCGAGGATTCTTCGCCGCAAATATACGCGCCGGCGCCACGGCGCAGATGGATGCGCGTGTGACGCGACAGGCCCGACTGTTCGACCTTGGCGATCTCCTCGGTCAGCATCAGCCTGATCTCGGGATACTCATCGCGCAGGTAGATGTAGATATCGGTCGCCTCGACCACCCAGGCCGCGACCAGCATGCCTTCGAGAAAGCGGTGCGGGTCCTGCAGCAGATAATGGCGGTCCTTGAACGTGCCGGGCTCGCCCTCATCGCCGTTCACCGCCATGACGCGCGGACCTTTTTCCGCGCGCACCAGCGACCATTTGCGTCCGGTCGGAAAGCCCGCGCCGCCGAGGCCGCGAAGCCCCGCATCGCTCACGATCTTCACGAGATCGTCGCGCGTGCGCTGACCAGCGAGCGCTTCGCCGAGCACGCGATAGCCCATCGCGGCAACGTAATGCTCGAAATCGAGCGGCGGCTTGGCCGCGTGCGCATGCGGATTGAGCCGCGTCTTCGCGGCGACGTTCTCCGCGGTGGCGCGATTGACCTGGACGTGACCCACGGCACAAACCGGCGCGTGATCGCAGGCGCCCATGCAAGGCGCGCGTACGACGCGCACACCGTCGCCAAGCTTTGCGGGCAGATCCGCCAGCAGATGCTCGCTGCCCGCCATCGCGCAAGACAGCGAGTCGCAAACGCGTACGGTGACCGGCGGCGGCTTGACTTGGCCTTCCTTCACCACATCGAAATGTGCGTAGAAGGTCGCGACCTCATAGACCTCGGTCTGCGCAAGCCTCATCTCCTGCGCCAAAGCCGTGAGATGCGCGGCGGAGAGATGCCCGAATTTGTCCTGGATCAGATGCAGGTGCTCGATCAACAGGTCACGCCGGCGCGGCCTGTCGCCCAGCAGGTCGCTCACCTGCTCAAGGGCCAAGGTATCGACTTGCCGTCCCTTGGGGGTGCGCCGCGGCTTCTTGCGGCGGCCCGCGCCGTTTGCATGCACCGGCGGTGGATTCTGGATGTTCATCGTCTCTCCCAGCCTCACCATTGAACCGTTCCAAAACAAGAGACAATCCCTTGCCCTGCATGGATTGATAGATAACTTCTATCAAAGCGGTGGGTATTGCTCTTGATTTATGCAGCGTCCGGTAACACACTGAAACTACAAAGGTTTCAGTATCATGATCGATAAGATGGATTTCATTCTGGCGCTGGCGCGGGAAAAGCATTTCGGCCGCGCGGCCGAAGCCTGCGGCGTGACCCAGCCGACCCTGTCCTCGGGGCTCCGTCAGTTGGAACAGCAGATGGGCGTGCTCCTGGTCAACCGCGGCTCGCGCTTCCAGGGCTTCACGCCTGAAGGTTTGCGGGTGCTCGAATGGGCACGGCGCATCGTTGGCGACACCCGCGCAATGCGGCAGGAGATCAACGAACTACGCCATGGCCTTACCGGCCGCCTGC
>CANKHJ010000300.1 GCA_947481635.1 Bradyrhizobiaceae bacterium | reverse complement strand
TGGTAATAATTGCCGTAGCGGTCCTGCGCGTAGCAATTGCTGCGATAGTAATAATTGCCGCTGCGACGCCGCTGGCCTTCCGAGGCAATCAGTGCGCCGGTCCCCGCGCCGATCGCGGCGCCGACTGCAGCACCCCCGGCGCGGCCGGTCGCAGCGCCGCCGATCACGCCGCCCAGCACGCCACCGATGATGGCGCCGCCCAGGACATCCTGCGCCGCCGCCTGCTGCGTCGGCACGGCCGTTGCACCAATGAGAAGCGCCGCGGCAGCGATAATACGAATCATGTGTGTTCTCCTGTCACCGACCAACCCGGCCCAGTTTATGGAACTGGCGTCGGCTTTTCAATTCACGCGACGGCGACCGCCGGGAGGCTGGCGCGATCGCTGGTATCCGCGGCGACCGCGCCATCGGCCGCAGCCGCGATCGGATCGATCGCCTCGAGCAGTTGCAGGAATGACGACAGCGGCAAGGGCGGCGCGAACACGTAGCCTTGCGCGGCGCGAATCCCGAGGTCGCGCAGAAACACGACCTGCTCGAAAGACTCCACGCCCTCGGCCACGACCTCCATGCGCATGTTATGCGCGAGGTCGATCAGGGTCTCGATGATCTTCGAGGAATTGCGGTCGGTACCGACGGCGTCGATGAACATCTTGTCGATCTTGATGATGTCGACGCCAAGCTTGAGCATATAGGACAGGCCGCTATGGCCGGTGCCGACGTCGTCGATCGCGATCTTGGCGCCGAGGCCCTGGATCGCGGCGATGACACGGCGTGTCTCGGTGAGATTCTCGAGCGGCTGCCGCTCGGTCACTTCCAACACCACCTGATCGAACTTAATCAACGAGCCGCCGAAAATATTGCGCAGATCCGAAACGATGGTTTCATCGCCAAAATGCTGAGCGGTCAGGTTGAAGGCGACGTGCAGATAAGGCCTCTGGCTCAGCGCCGGCCCGAGATCGGTGCAGACTTGGCGCATCAGCACGCGCGTCGCCTCCACGATCAGACCGGTCGATTCCAGCAGCGGGATGAAAGCCGCCGGCACGACGATCGTGCCGTCGGGCTTGCGCCGGCGCATCAGTGTCTCGACGCCGCGCAGGCGGCCGCTCCTGATGTCGACGATCGGCTGGAAATACGGCACGAACTCGCCGGCGGCGAGCGCGCGCTTGATCTCGGCGACCGGATCGTCTTTCGGCCGGCGCATCAGCAGCAGGCAGAAAGACAGGATCACCACGGCGAGAATGGCCGCGATCACGATGCCGACCTTGCGCAATTCTTCGTGCTCGACGCTATAGGTCCGTTCGGTCGAGACCGTCGCTTGCAGTCCGGTGCGCGCAGATTGAGCGGTCCCGACGAACACGTCCCCCGGCCGCACGTTTTCGGGCAGCCGTCCGCGGTCGGCGACCAGCGTTCCGTCGCGCGTCACCAGGCGGACATGGGCGCCAAATGGACCGCCGCGGTTGGCAGATTGCGGCAGCAATAGCGCCGAAGGAACCAGCCCCGCGAGACTGATGCCGTTTGACCCAAGCCGGCGCAAGCGCACCGCGTGCTCACTGCGCTCCGGCAAGCGCAGCACCTCGACGAAAACCTCGTTCGCTTCCGCGCCCGGCGGCGGCGTGATCACCTCGCGCTGCTGGGTGCCGAGACCGGTATCGGTGCAGAGCACCTTGCCGTTTGCTGCGATGACCGAAATTTCCTTCAGCGCGGAATTGGCGAAGCTCGCCTGACGCATCGCCTCGAGATGGACCGGCCGGCAGGACTCGACGCCGCGGACGCCCAAATCATTCAACGTCGTGACCACGCTGCCAAGCCGCGCATCGGCAATATCGATCACGCGCCGTGCCGCCACCCGCGCGTCTTCCGCATTCTCACGATCGGATAGCGCACCGAGCCAGAGCACAAGCCCCATGACCGGCAGGCCGACGAGCAGCACGCCGATCGCAGCAGCGATAAGCTTCCTATGTCTTGAGGGTAACAAACCACGCCCCGATCAACGATCATGATACCGTCGACTACGCGGCTTAAGGTCAGCTTAAACCAAGCGAAATCCGACCGTTATGACCCATGATGGCCACTGAAACAGGGTTAATGCGCTGTTAAAAATCAAGACCGACTAGTGGTCCGGCAGCGGGATGAATTCGATCTCGTCGCCGGGCACGATCGAGAAGCGCTTGGCCTTCCAGTCCGCCTTGAGGTGCTCGATGCGCTCCTTGCGCGACGACACGAAATTCCACCAGATATGCCGCGGACCATCCATGGCTGCGCCGCCGAGCAGCACGAAACGCGCATCCGACACGGCGCGGATCGTCAGCCGGTCGCCTTGCCGCAGCACCAGGAGCTTGCCGGGACCGAAGCGATCGCCCTGAACGTCGATCTCGCCGGACACGGTGTAGATGGCGCGTTCCTCGTGATCCGCGTCGACCGGCAGGACAGCGCCGGCCTTGAGGATCGCATCGACGAACAGCGTGTCGGAGGTGGTCTCGACCGGCGATCGTGAGCCATAGGCCGACCCGACCGCGACCCGCAAAGTGCTCCCCTCGCCTGCGATCTCGCGGAACCGATCGGCGCCATATTGCGCGAAGGCCGGCTCCATCTCCTCTTTCGCCGCCGGGAGCGCAAGCCACATCTGCAGCCCATGGATCGGCCGCGGCGCGTCCCGGTCGGTGGCGCTGCGTTCCGAATGGGCGATGCCGCGCCCCGAGGTCATCAGCGCGATCTCGCCCGGCTTCACCGCCACCGCGTTGGCGAGCGTGTCGCGATGCACGATCTCGCCTTCGAACAAATAGGTGAGCGTGGCGAGCCCGATATGCGGATGCGGTCGCACATCGAGCCCCACGCCGGAATTGAGCACGGCCGGCCCGAAATGATCGAAGAACACGAAGGGTCCGACCATGCGCGGCTGGATCGCGGGCAGCGCACGGCGGATCGAGAAATGCTCGACGTCGACCGTCCGCGGCACCACGACATGCGCGATGGCGTCGCTGGAACGGGCGTCGCCGAATTGTGGATCCGCTTTGGTGAAGCTCATCGTTCCCCCAGTCCAGCCAGGCACATCAGGCCTTGGGTCAGATCGCGTGGAACGGCTGGCCTTTCACCGCATCCACCAGGCCATAGAAAGCTTCATTCACTTGCGGCCAACTGGGCTGCTTCTTCATCGTCTTCAGCCAGCGATCGACATTCGGATATTTCGAGAAATCGCAACGGATCACTTCACCGAGCGACACCAGACCGGCGCCGAAATAATCCGCGATGCTGAGCTGGTTATTGGCCAGATAGTTATTATTCGGCCCGATGTAATAGTCGTTCAGCACCTTCAGCCAATGCTTGGAATTCTCGCGGCCCCACTCGATTGCGCCCTGATGCGCTTCATCGCTGCGCCGCTTGTGATGCGGGAAGAGTTGCGGATAGGCCATCCCATAGGCCCAGTCGCGATAGAAATTGGTGTTCAGCCAATCCATCATCTCGTTGACCTTGGCGCGCTGCTTCAGGTCCTTCGGATAGGTCGGCGAATTGATCTTTTCGGCGAGATATTTGAGGATCGCCGAGCTTTCGGTGAGCTTGAGGTCACCGTCTTCCAGAACCGGCACCAGGCGGTTCGGGTTGTATGAGGCATAGGGCTCCTTGTGGTGCTCACCGGTCATCACGTCGACCAAGACTTCATCGATTGGAATTTTGTTGTCGGCAATGAACAGACGCACCGGGCGGCTCGTCATCGACACGGGATGCATATAGAGCTTCATGGGTTTCCTCCGGAATAAGCTTACGTTTCACGGTTTTATTGTCCGATAATCCTCCATGCCTGTGGGCTCTTCAAGGCCTTGGAAGCCGCCAAAAAAACGGAGACGCGTGAATTGCCGGATCAGGGGCACCTCGAATAATTGCGCCCTGGTCATTGGCCGTTAAATCAGATTCAAGGATCGCACGCGATTTGGCAGCGGAGGCGTTCGATGGGTCAGTTCGGTTTCTTCGATGCGGACAATCGGCTTGATGCGCTGTCGGCGAAGGGCGAT
>CANKHJ010000299.1 GCA_947481635.1 Bradyrhizobiaceae bacterium | reverse complement strand
GCGATATTGCCGCCGGCGCCCGGCTTGTTCTCGACGATGATGTTGCGGCCGATGATCGGACGCAGCTTCTCGGCCATGAAGCGGACGATCGTGTCGGACCCCGAACCCGCCTGGAACGCGCAGATGAAATGAATGTCCTGGCTCGGATAAGCCTGCGCCTGGGCATCGGCGCTACTGAGGCCGAGCGCCGCGACCAGCGTCGCCGCGGACACAACACGACACCACTCCCGGCGCGATGCCATCCGCATGGTCTTCCTCCCTGGTTCGGCCGCAAGGCCTGACGGCATCGCCGCCTTTTTTGATTGGAGCGAAGTCTATACGGGCGCCACGGAAAGAAAAAGCGCGATGGCGCACCGCCACCGCGCTTAGAGCATCCACTTTCCGTGGTCATGCCCGCGCTAGCGGGCATCCAGTACGCCGTGTCCTATCGATGGGCCTCGGAGTGGAGACCCCCGTTTTGGCGCGGTGACCACCGAACCCCATCGGCTTCTTTGCACGCGTTTCTTCTCAGCCCTGCGGCTCAATATTCGCGGTCCTTACGTAATCTCCCCAGTCCTTGATATCCTTGAGGAGACGCGCTTGTGCTTCCTCGGGTTTACTGATCCACGGATCGCTGCCGAATCCGTTGAGGAAGGTCTTGGTCTCATCCATCGCCACGACCTTGTTGAGCCAGGCGTTGAGCTGATCGACGATCGGTTTCGGGGTGCCGGCCGGAACCATCGCGGCGAACCACACCGGCAGATCGATGTCGACGCCCTGCTCGCGCATGGTCGGAAGATCCGGCGACGCCTGCAGACGGTCCGCGGACGCGACGCCGAGAATGCGCAATGTTCCGTTGCGATGCTGTGCAACGGCAAAGGTCGGATCATACATGCCGTAATCGAGCGCGCCGCTCTTCAAGTCATTGAGGGTGTCGGCGCCGATCTTGTAGGCGACCTCTACCGTCTGCAGGCCGGCGGCCTTCTTGTAGAGCTCGCCCATGATCGTCGCGGTGGCGGCGTAGGAGGCGTAGCTGCCCTTGGCGCCTTTCTGCTTCATCGCCGCGGTAAGATCGGCCAGCGATTGATAGGGAGACTTGGCATCGACCGCGAGCATGAACGCCTGGCGGTTGATCGTGCCGACGACCTGGATCGCGGTCGCAGCGTCGATCGGCGGCTTCTTGAACAGATGCATGTTGGCGGCAAGCGCGCTACCGGCATGGATGAATACGGTGTGTCCGTCCGGCTTGGCGCGGGCGGCATACTCGGTCGCGATGTTGCCATTCGCACCGGGCTTGTTTTCGACAATGATGGTGCGTCCGGCCAACGGCCGCATCCGCTCGGCAATGAAACGGACGATGGTGTCGGAGGAACTGCCGGGCTGATACGCGGTGATGAAATGCAGGTCCTGGCTCGGAAAGGACTGCGCTACGGCCGAGACTGTGCCGATTGCCAGCCCTAGCGCCACGCCCGTCAACAGCCTGCACCATTCGGTTCGTATTGCCCGTCTCATGAACATTCTCCCGGCGGCACGCGCCGCATGTTGAGTTTCACCGAAGTCTATACACCGGCGCAGCAAAGCAAAAGCGCGGCGGCATTGCGACCGCCGCGCTGCATCATCGTCTGCGGAACCGTTCAGGACGTCCGACGTCAGCCCTGCTGCTCGATCTTGGCCTTCTTGACGTAGTCTTCCCAATCCTTCTGGTCCTTGGCGAGCTGCGCCTGGCCTTGGTCGGGCGTGGTGATCCACGGATCGCCGCCGAAGCGGTTGAGGAACGCCTTGGTCTCCGGCGTCGCCTCGATCTCGTTGAACCACTTGTTGAGCTGCGCCACGATCGGCTTCGGCGTCGCCGCCGGAACCATCGCGGCGAACCAGCCGAATAATTCCACGCCCGGCACGCCGCCTTCGGTCATGGTCGGCAGGTTCGGCACTGCCTCCATCCGCTTCGAGGTGCTGACCGCCAGATTGCGCAGCCGGCCTTCACGCTCCTGCACCAGGGCGAAAACCGGATCCATCATGCCGAAATCCACCGAACCGCTGGCGAAGTCGTTGAGGCTGTCATTGGCGGTCTTGTAGGGCACCTCGACAGCCGTCACGCCGGTGGCGATCTTGTAGAGCTCGCCCATCACCTTGCCGGTGGTGTTCGACTGGGCGTAGGTCGCCTTGTCGCCCTTCTTGATCATCGCCGCGGTGAGATCCTGGAGCGTCTTGTAGGGGCTCTTGGCGTCCACCATCACCATGAAGGGCTGCTGGTTCAGCGTCGCCACGACCTGCAGATCCTTGGCCGGATCGATCGGCGGCTTCTTGAACAAATGATAATTCGCGGCGGTCGATGAGCCGGCATGGATGTAGATGACGTGGCCATCGGGCTTGGCGCGCACGACGTATTCGGCCGAGATATTGCCGGCGGCGCCGGGCTTGTTCTCGACGATTACGGTCCGGTTGGCCTTCTTGCGCAGCTCCTCGGCGAAGTAGCGCACCAGCACGTCGGCGCCACTGCCGGCCGGGAAGGCGCAGATCACGTGGATGTCCTGGGTCGGATATTGCTGCGCCTGGGCCGGCGTCATGCCGACGGCTGCGCCGACCATGAGTGCGGCGCCTGCGAGCATCCATCTGGAAACATGCATCATCGGGGTTCCTCCTGGGTGCGTCGGGTCACCCGCATGGGGCGCCCTGGATGGGCGGAATTCCTATACTGCCGGGGCCTGAAATAAAAGCGCGACGGCGGAGCCCGCCGTCGCGCAATAATGCCGCAGAATAGGCTGACGATCAGCCTTGCGGCTCGATCTTCGCGGTCTGGACGTAGCCGCGCCAGTTGTCGATGTCCTTGATGAACAATTCCTGGGCTTTGGCCGGGGTGTTGATGAAGGGGTCGCCGCCGAACTTGTTCAGGAACGCCTTGGTCTCGGCCGAACTCACGACCTCGACGAACCACTTGTGGATCTGATCGACGATCGGCTGCGGCGTACCGGTCGGTACCATCGCGGCCCACCAGCCGACGAGGTCCATGTCGACGCCCTGCTCCTTCATCGTCGGCAGGTCCGGAATCGCTTCGAGACGCGAACCGGTCGAAACGCCGAGGATGCGCAGGCGGCCTTCGCGATGCTGCGCCAACGCGTAGACCGGATCATGCATCGCATAGTCGACCGCACCCGACATCTGGTCGTTGAGCGAGTCGATGGCGTTCTTGTAGACCACCTCGACGGCCTTGATGCCGGTGCGCGCCTTGTAGAGCTCGCCCATGACGGTGCCGTTCGGGGCCGCGCTGGCATAGCTCGCCTTGTCGCCCTTCTTCTTCATCGCCTCGGTGAGTTCAGCGAGCGTCTTGTATGGCGACTTGGCATCGACCAGCGTCATGAAGGGCTGGCGGTTGATGGTCGCGGCGAGCTGGATGGTCTTGCCGACATCGACCGGCGGATTCTTGAACAGGCTCATGCTCGACGCGACGCCGCTGGCGCCATGCACGAAGATCGTCAGGCCATCCGGCTTGGCGCGCGCGGTATACTCGATGGCGATGTTGCCGCCGGCTCCCGAACGATTCTCAACCACGATATTCTTGCCGGTGAGCGGACGAACCTTCTCCGCGAAATAACGCACCAGCACATCGGCGCCGCTACCCGGCGGGAACGCGCAGATGAAGTGGATGTCCTGTGAAGGATATTGTTGCGCCTGGGCTCCGCCAAGCGCCGCAGCCAACACCAAGGCCGTACCGGCCATCCGCGTCAGCCAAGATCGTCTTGTCATGTTTCCTATCCCTCGAGATTGCTTTTGTTTTGCTGCCGACCACCGGCGATGGTCACCAGCGTTCGAAACGCGGCGGCATCGTGCCGTCGCGGCCGATGGCTTGAGCCGCGAGAGCGTTGCGGCTCGATCTTGGCGACCCAGGCTTGTTCCGCCCGGTTTTCGCACTGTCAGGCAACGAAGTCAGGCAACGAAAAAGGGCGGCCAGAAGGCCGCCCTTTTCATCATTCTTCCTGGAACGCTTGTTCGCGTGTCTTGCGGAACGATGGCAGCACGATCAGCAAGACCACCGCCGCCGTCATGGCGAGGAGCGTGGCCGAGATCGGCCGCGAGACGAAGATGATCGGATCGCCGCGCGAGAGCACCAGCGAGCGCCGCAGGTT
>CANKHJ010000298.1 GCA_947481635.1 Bradyrhizobiaceae bacterium | reverse complement strand
GCGAACTCGGTCTTGATCTTCGCCCAGTCGACGTTGAGTTCCTCGGCGATCAGCATCGCGACCGAGGTGGCGCCGCCCTGGCCCATCTCGGTATGGGGTATCCGCAACGTGACGGTGCCGTCCTTGTCGATCACGATCCACGCATTGATCTCGGTGCCGACAGCAGTCGTCGTCGACTGCGTCTTCGGACCGATGCTCGCGGCCAAGGCCGCGGGCATGTGGAAGCCGAGCATCAGGCCGCCGCCGGCAGCGACCGCGGTCTTGATGAAGGACCGGCGTGAAATGTTTTGAATGTTGTTTTGAGTCTTCATGGCGCGCTCCTAGGCCTGAGCGATCTGAGTGGCGCGTCGAATCGCCGCCATGATCCGTTGATAGGTGCCGCAGCGACAGAGATTGTCGGCCATCGCGGCTTCGATCTCGGGATCGGTTGGATTCTTGCGCTTGGCGAGCAGCGCCGCGGCCGACATGATCTGACCGCTCTGGCAATAGCCGCATTGCGGGACGCCGACCTCGACCCAGGCCTGCTGCACCGGATGCGAACTGGTGGCCGACAGCCCTTCGATGGTGGTGATCTCCTTGCCGAGCGCGGCGGACGCGGGCAACTGGCACGCTTTCATCGCCAGTCCATCGACGTGGATGGTGCAGGCGCCGCAACGCGCGATGCCGCATCCGTATTTGGTGCCGGTGAGCCCGATGTTCTCGCGCAGCACCCAGAGCAGCGGCGTCTCTGGATCGACATCCACCGTCTCGGATTTGCCATTGATGCGGAAGGTGAACTGCATGATCGCGTTCCTCTCATCGGGGCGGCGCGGCATCCAAGCTCGCGCGGCACTTGCCAAATCTTCTTTTTAATCATGCTAATACCAATCAACATGCGCCGCAACGAATACCGGCTCATGGGAACTTGATAGGGAGGCGTGGATGGGCATCGGGCGAACCGTGTTGTGGACGGCCGCCGGCCTGGTTTTGGTCGGGGCTGCCGGGTTTGCGTGGCTCGCATACCAGCCGGAAATCGGTCCGATCGCGCGGCCCGCCCCTGCATCATTTGATAAGGCCATGATTGAACGGGGCCGGGTCCTGGCCAACTACGGCGACTGCACCGCCTGCCATACCCAGCCAAACGGCAAGCCGTTCGCGGGCAACCTGCCGCTCAAGACCCCGTTCGGCACCATCTACACCACCAACCTCACGCCGGATCCCGAGACCGGCATCGGAACCTGGTCCAAGGAAGCGTTCCGCCGCGCCATGAAGGACGGCATCGACCGCAAGGGCAGGCATCTCTATCCGGCGTTCCCCTATGACAATTTCACCAAGGTCAAGGATGCCGATATCGACGCGATCTATGCCTACCTGATGGCCGCCGTCGAACCGGTGCGCGAGACCACGCGCGGCAATGATTTCAGCTTTCCGTTCAACATCCGCGCCACGCTGGCCGGCTGGAACCTGCTGTTCCTCGACAAGACTCCGTTCAAGCCGGATCCATCAAAGGATGCCGAGTGGAACGAGGGCGCCTATCTGGTCGAAGGTCTCGGCCATTGCAGCGCCTGTCACAGCCCGCGCAACATGATGGGCGCGCGCACCACGCCGGCCTATGGCGGCGGCAGCGCCGAAGGCTGGTACGCGCCGCCGCTGAACAAGGATAACCTCTCGCAGCAGCCGTGGACCAAGACCGAACTCGTCACCTACCTGATGGATGGCTGGCACCCGAAGCACGGTATGGCGGCCGGGCCGATGACGCCCGTGGTCGATGCCTTGCACAAGCAGAACGAGATCGATGTCTTCGCGATCGCGGCCTATGCCGGCACGTTGCGCGCCGGCGAGAAAGCGTTGGACGGCGACGCCGTCAGGACCGCGGCGCTGAAACGCGAGTGGGGCCACCCGGAAGCGCCGCCGGTGCCGAATGAATTCGCCGCGGGCGCCAAGGTGTTCGAAGCGCGCTGCGCGCAATGCCATCGCGACAAGGGCGCGACCGTGCCGCTCGCGCTGCAAAGCTCGATCCACGCGCCGGTATCCGACAGCGTGATGCAGGTGATCATGCACGGCATCTCGCCGCCGACCGGCGCGCTCGGCCGCTCGATGCCGGCGTTTGGTCCTCAGATGTCGGAAGCGGAGCGGGGCGCGCTGGTGCAGTTCCTTCGTGCGCGCTTCAGCACGCAGCCGGCGTGGAAAAAATAAGCGCCGCGCTAATCGACCGTCACCACTTCGCGATTCTTCATCGCTTCCTTGAGCAGCCGGTCATAGACGTTGCCCCAGGTATACATTTCGGGAATGACGGCGCGGCGGCGTTCCTCGGGCACGTGGAGCCAGAGTCGGAGCAGGTGACGCGTGTGCGTCGCGGAATCGGTGAAATCCGTCCGCGCATGCATCGTGGTCCAGTTATTCACCACCATCATCTCACCCGGCTCGAGCATGAAGGTGAGACGGATGTCATCGCGCGTCGCCAGTTGCTCGAAATAAGCGATGGCTTCGGTGAGGTCGTCCGGCATCGGCGTGCCGAGAACCTGCACGGCCTCGCGCAGGAACAGCCGCGTATAGAGGCAGCTCACGTCGCCATTCACCGATGAGAAAACCGGCACGTTATAAGGCGTGATCGGGTTTGCGGTGTTGCGCGCCTCGATCAGCGCATGCGGAAACCCGCGATACAGCGGGTCGAGCAACTCCGGCCGGGTGGCGACGATTTCATTATGGATCGCGAGCGTGCTGACCAATCCACTCACGCCGCCACTCGCACCCTGCTGCACGCAGAGCAGGCCGAGGATTTCGTAACCGTCGGTGTGCATGAACAATTCGGTATTGTCGCGGTAGCCGCGCCGGTGCGGATTGTTCGGATCGTTGGCGACGTGGCCGAGCCGGTCGCCGCTCGAACTCTGCACCGCGGCACGGCCCCAATGGGTGCCGAAGCCCCAGCAGATCCGTTCGAACGCTTCGTCGCTGTAGCGCGCCCGTGTCATCCCCTGGATGACGGCGGCGCCGCGGCCTTTGAGGACGATGGATTGAACCTCGTCCAGCATCGGGTTCAAGGCCGGGTGATCGAATTGTTCGCGGGTCACCTGCTGCGGCTTGAGATGCGCGCTCCGCGCTAGCACCACGTCGATCGCCGCGAGGTGCTGCTCGGTCAGCCGATAGATCAGGCTGTCCTTGCCGCCGAGCGACCGGCTGGTCCATGCCGCCGGATGGTCGATGACGGTACGGCGGATCTCGCGGGAGCGTTCATTGTGATGTCTCCACCAACCGGACGGCGAGTACGATCTTTGCCACTGCCAGTCTCTCGATCACACGCTTCATTGTAGGACGCCGCCCGCTGCCGGCAAGCCGCATTCAAACCTCCGACCTGCCGGAATCAGCGGCACTGCCATGACACTCTGCCAGCAACTTTGTCTTGTCTCCGTCCGGAGCCGAGCGCAAGATTGATGACGGATTGGCTCATGGAGTGAACAATGCGCCTCACGCGCCGTTCGGTATTGGGCGGAATGACCGGCAGTGTTGCCGCGGCAGCGGTGATCAGATCGTCCGCCGCGCAAGGAAAAGGGCAGGTGGTGTTCGCCGGCTATGGCGGTCGCCTCCAGGATATCTGGCGCGAAACCCAGTTCATCCCGTTCGAGAAGGCGACCGGGATCAAGGTCGTCGACACCACCGGCATTTCGCTGGCGAAGGTGCGCGCCATGGTCAAGACCGGCAATGTCGAATGGGATGTCTTCACCAGCGTGCCGAGTGAAGCGCTGGTACTGGCCCAGGAGGGCATGCTCGAAGAGATCGACTATTCGCGCTTCAGCAAGGATGTGATCGACGGCAGTCCGGCGGACACTCGCTTCAAGCACGGCATCGGCAGCTTCTGGACGTCGCAGGTCATCGCCTTCAACACCAGGACCTATGCTCCCGGCGGACGTCCGCGCCCGAAGAACTGGCGCGATGTCTGGGACGTGGCGAATTTCCCCGGCAAGCGCATGTTCCCGGCCGGCGATTATGTCGTCAATCCGATCGAGCCGGCGTTGCTGGCGGACGGCGTACCGCGCGACAAGCTCTATCCGCTGGATCTGACCCGCGCTTATGCCAGCCTCACCAAGATCCGTCCGCATGTGGTGCGGTGGGTCAGATCGTCGGGCGCGATCCCGCAGGCGATC
>CANKHJ010000297.1 GCA_947481635.1 Bradyrhizobiaceae bacterium | reverse complement strand
TTATGCACGAGACCCGGCTCACGCAGATGAACATGAGCATCCACCAGCCCGGGAATCGCGACCAGGCCAGTAGCGTCGATCGTTGACCTCGCCGACGTCGGCGTACCCGGCGTCAGGAGGGCAACGACTTTGCCCAACGCGATCGCAATGTCGAAATATCCGCTGCGCTCGGAATTGACGACGCTCGCGCCGCGGATGAGAAGGTCAAACATTATTGCTCTTGCATCGCCTTCTGCCGGCTAAGGTTTGAGGCCGGTCGCCGTGACCATCGTCTTCCAACGCAGGGTTTCATCGCGAATGAGGTTGGCCAGCACCTCTGGCGGTCCACCCATGGTTTCGGCACCGAACTTTGCCAATTGCGCGCGCGTCTCGGGGATTTGGAGGAAGACGTTAATCTCGCTGTTAAGGCGATCCACGATGGGCTTTGGCACGCCCGCCGGTCCGACCAGCGCGAACCAGACCGAAACATTCATGTCTAACCCGCTTTCGCTGATGGCGGGAACGTCGGGAAGAACGCTGAACCGGTCCTTGGTCGTGACGGCCAGAATGCGGAAATTGCCGCTCTGGACGTGAGGCGAATAGGACACCGGCGAGTCGACGGCCATTTCGATCACGCCACCCAACAGATCGGTGACCGCGGGACCGCTGCCGCGATAGGGAACGTGAGTAAGGTTGGCACCGGTCTGCTTCTTGAGCCACTCGCCGGCAAAATGTCCGGTCGTCATGGCGCCAGGCGACGCGAAGCTGAGGCCGTTCGGCTTGGTCTTGGCAAGCTCGAGCAGCCCTTTGAGATCGGTGACGCCCAGTTTGGTATTGACCATCACGGCGTTGGGCGCGCGCGAGATCGCGATCACCGGCGTGAACGCCTTCTGCGGATCGAATGTGTTCGCGCTGCCCATGAACTGGCTGATGGCCAGCGGGCCTGTGGTCCCGAACAGGAATGTGTAGCCATCGGGTGCCGATTTCGCGACATAGTCCGCGCCCAGATCACCGCCGGCGCCGGCCTTGTTCTCGACCACGACGGCCTGCTTCAAGGTCGCGCTTAGATGCGCGGCGACCATGCGCGCCGTGGTGTCGGTGCTGCCGCCCGCGGCAAACGGAACGACAATATTGATCTCCCGGCTCGGCCAGGCCTGCGCGAACGCTTCGGTGCCCAGCGGGATAACCGCTGCGAGCGATGCAAGCAGAGCAACCCTCTTCAACAATAGCATTCAAAAACCTCGTCCTGATCGCGGTTGCCGGCACTCTAAGTGAGGGCATTCCGGCGGGCCCGAGAACCGTTAAATCAGACATTTCCGCACCGTGGAAAGTGCCGCAGCGTGCTCGTTTCCACCATGCGGAATGCGCAACGAACGGTCTGGCTGCCATTTGGCCGTTTCCATAGGCTTGCGCTGGCTGCATATCCCCTGCGCTTCTTCTGGGTGTCATGAGAATTCTGTCGGAACGAGCAGTCCAAAAACTAATCAACATTGAGTGTGCCGTTGGCAGCGCCGAGGAAGCGTTCCGGCACTCGTCGGCTGGTCACGCCGACGTCCCGCTACGCGCCGAAATTCATCGGACCAATCCGAAGGGGACGACCCTGATAATGCCCGGCCTCATTGGCCACCAGGTCCTGGGCGTCAAGCTCGTCGCCAGCGTCGCGTCCGACGCGGCGCCCTGGGGCAAGGCGACAACCTGCATGATGATGCTGTGGGACCCCGACACGCTGACGGCCCGCGGCCTGATATCATCCGAATTGCTCAATGAACACCGCACGGCCGCCGGGTTTGCCGCCGCGACGCGCGCGCTGGCGCGGGAAGACAGCAAGGTTCTTGTCGTATTCGGCGCGGGCAAACTGGCGCTGGCGACGATCCGCTACATCGCGCACATCCGCCCGGTTGACCGTGTGTTTCTCATCTCCCGCGGCGCCGGCCGGCTCAGCCAGTTGCGCGAGCGGATCCGGCGGGAACCCGATCTTCAGCGCCTCGACATATGCGCCGATACGCCCGCGGAAGTCGCGGTGCCGCAGGCCGACATCATCACCACCATCACGACATCGAACACGCCGGTTTTCGACGGCAGCCTCGTGCGGCCGGGGACGCACATCAATCTCGGCGGCTCCAACCGGGCCGAACAGCGGGAAATGGACGACACGGTCGCGGCCCGCGCGCTGTTCTGGCTCGACTCGCACTGCGGCTGCCGCGAGCGCGCCGGCGACATCCTCATTCCGCTGGCGAGTGGCGCCATTAAAGAGAGTCAGATCGTCGGCGAAATCGGCGAGGTGCTGCTCAATCGCGTGCCGGGCCGGCGGCACCGCGACGACATCACAACCTTCAAGTCGCTCGGCCTCGCCAGCCAGGACCTCGTGCTCGGCGCGAAGCTGCTTGATCTTGCCGACGCCGCGGACGCCGGTACGTGCATGGATATGGTGAACGGCTGACGCCCGGCGGACGATGCGGAGGAACAGTCATGACGAACGGCAAAAGCGCAATGCGCGAGCGGATTCTGATCGCCGGCGGCAAAGTCTATGACCACGACGGCGACATTCACAATCCGCCGGTCATGGATATCGCGATCGACGGCGGCAAGATCACCGGCGTGTCGCCCGCAACCGATGCCAATCCTGCATTGCGAACGGGCTTCGACCGCGTCATCGATGCGAGCCGGAAGCTCGTGCTGCCGGGTTTCTTCAACGCGCACTATCATTCGCACGACACGCTGCTGAAAGGTTCGTTCGAGACCATCTCGCTCGACCTGTGGGGATCCTATGCGATGCCGCCGGCCTATCCCCGCCGCAGCAAGGAAGAACTGCGACTGAGAACGCTCGTCGGCGCCGTCGAATGCCTGCGATCGGGCATCACCACCGTCCAGGACATGACGACGCTCACGCCGTTCGACGAGGACGATCTCGACGTCGTTCTCAACGCCTACGACGAAGTCGGCATCCGCTGCATCTTCGCGCCGCAGTTCGCCAATGTGCCGCGCGCCAAGACCCGCGTCTTCTACGACGAACTCATTCCGGCCGGCGAGATGTGGCGGCTGTCGTCCGGCGTGCGCCAGTTTCCGGAGGGCAGCGACATCGTCGCGCGCCTCGGCCAGGCGATCAAGGATCGGCGCGGCCGCCATGCGCTGGTGGATTTCGCGATCGGCCCCTCCAGCCCCGAAACCTGCACGCGCGACGTCTGGGAAAAGCTTGGCCGGCTGTCCCGCGACGAAAACATCCCGATCTACACCCATGTGTACGAGAACAAGGGGATGACCCACATCGCGCGCGAAAGCTTCCGCGAGCATCGCGGTTCGCTGATTCATTGGCTGTCCGACCTTGGCGTTCTCGGCCCGCGCTGCACGTTCGCGCACAGCGTCTGGCTGCGCGACGACGAGATGGACCTGCTGGCGAAAGCCGGCGCCAACGTCGTCATCAATCCAGTCGGCAACCTGAAGACCCGCAGCGGCGTGGCGCCGGCGCGGGCCCTGCTCGAGCGCGGCGTCAATGTCGGCCTCGGCTGCGACAACTGTAGCTGCGGCGACGCGCAGAACATGTATCAGGCGATGAAACTGTTCACGCTGCTCGCCGCGATCTGCGACGCCGAGGAAGGCCCGCCGCTCGCCGGCGATGCGCTGCGGGCGGCAACGCTGTCCGGCGCGGCGACCGCGGGGCGCACCGACCTCGGCGCCATCAAGCCGGGGATGCGCGCGGACCTGAGCATCATCGACCTGTCCGACATCAGCTTTGTGCCGCTCAACAGCGTCGCGCGCCAACTGGTCTACACCGAGGCCGGCCGCGCCGTGCACACGGTGCTGGTCGACGGCCGCGTCGTGGTCGAGGACCGGCGCATCAAGACCGTCGACGAAGCCAAGCTCGCCGACGACGTCGCGGCGGTGATGCCGGCGTTGCGCGCCGACCTCGATGCGGTTCGCAATCGGCTCGCGCCGATTTTGCCGTGCCTCTGCAAAGCGCAGCGCCGGACCTGGAAGTCCGACATCGGCATCAACCGGTTCGTCGCGCAAGAGTGTCCGTGATGGCCGACCCTGTCGCGAGCGCACCCTCCATCTACGGTTGGACCGCCAAGATCGGCCTGGTCATTCCGTCGAACAATACCGTCATCGAGCCTGAGTGCTGGGCTTCGGTGCCGGACATGGTCACCGTGCACAGCGCGCGCGTG
>CANKHJ010000296.1 GCA_947481635.1 Bradyrhizobiaceae bacterium | reverse complement strand
GGTCGAAGCGCGCTTTGCCGGCACGCCGGTGCTCCATATCGCGAGCCAGACCATCACACGCTTTCTCGACCGCGAGATGGGCACGGTGCATGATGCCTATGACCAGCTGTCGATGCTGCGGTCGGTGTCCAAGGCGGCGCATCGCGTGCGCTCGGCACAGCAGGCCTTCGGTGTCCTCACTCGCGCCGCGACCGAAGCGCTGAGCGCGCCGACCGGCCCAGTAAGTGTCGAGATCCCGATCGACATCCAGCGCACCGTGATCGAGCGGCCGAATTTCGAAAACTTCACGCTGCCGCTTCCCCTGCCCCGCCCGCCGACCGACGCCGAACTCGACGACCTGGCGCGGCGCGTGCTAGCGGCCAAGCGGCCGCTGCTCTGGCTTGGGTCCGGCGCGAAGAATGCCGGCGACGCCGCGCGCAAACTGCTCGACCTCGGCTTCGTCATGGTGAGCAGCTGGAACGGGCGCGGCACCGTACCTGACGACCATCCGCATAACCTGTCGGGCCTCAACGGCAACGGCATGCCGATGATCCAGGATTTCTACGGCACGGTCGATCTTGCGCTGGTGATCGGCTCGCGCCTGCGCGGCCACGAGCATGGCGACTTCACGGTCAAGATTCCGCGCCCGATGGTGCAGGTCGACCTCGATCCATTGTCGAACGGCCGCACCTATCCGAACGACCTGTTCGTCTGCGCCGATGCGCGGCTCACGCTCGAAGGAATGCTGAAGCGGGTCGAAGGGAAGCTGAAAGTCGCGGACGGCTATCAGGCCGAATTCCGTACGCTGAAGCAGAAGGCGCTGGCAGAATATCTCGCCCAGTTCGGCCCCTACGAAACCTTCATGCAGCAGTTGCGCGGCGTGATGCCGAAGGATGCGATCTGGGTGCGCGACATCACCCAGAGCACCAGCACCTGGGGCAACCGCATCTTTCCGATCTACTCGCCACGCGAGAATGTCTATCCGGTCAGCGCCGGCATCGGACAAGGCCTGCCGCTCGGCGTCGGCGCGGCCGCAGGCGCGAATGGCCGCAAGACGGTGCTGCTGACCGGCGACGGCGGCTTCTATCTCAATCTTCCCGAGCTCTGGACAGCGGTGCAGGAAAAGCTCGACTTCGTCGTGATCGTCATGAATGACGGCGGCTACGGCGTGATCAAAAAACTGCAGGACCAGTTGCATGGCGGCCGCAACTATTTCGCGGACATGGTGGGACCCGACCTCAAGCAGCTCGCGGCGCTGACCGGCATGCCGTTCTGGAAGGTGGACCGCATCGACGGGTTCGGCCCGGCGGCCGCCGAAGCCTTGCGGGCACGCGGTCCCTGCCTGATCGAGGTCGACATGACCGCGATTGGCGAATATCCGAACTACTTCCCGTTCACGCCGCCGAAAGGCTGAGCGCAGGTGCACACATGAAGATCACGAACGTCACCACGCGCGCCTATCGCCTTCCGCTGCGCGAGAAGATGATCTCCAGCAAATTCACCATGACGCATCGCGAGCTGGTGATGGCGATTATCGAGACCGACGAAGGACTCACCGGCACCGGCTGGTTCACCACCGCCGGCGTCGGCGCGCTTGCGGCGCGGACACTGATCGATGCCTATCTCGCGCCGTTCCTGCTGAACGAAGACCCGCGCAACAACGAGCGCATCTGGAACAAGCTGTGGTCGGACTGCCATGCAGCCGGCCCCGGCGGCATCACGACGCTGGCGCTGTCCGCTATCGACATTGCGCTGTGGGACATCAAGGGCAAGAAAGCCGGCGAGCCGCTGCATCGCCTGCTCGGCGGCGTCCGCGACAAGGTCGGCATCTATGCCAGCGCGATCAACCTGCATCTGTCGAAAGACGGACTACTGGCTCAGGTCGAGGACCACATGAGCCAGGGCTATACCGGCTTCAAGCTCAAGGTCGGCAAGCCGGACGCCGAAGAAGACCTCGACCGCTGCCGTGCCGTGCGCAAGCTGATCGGCGGCGGCCGTCACCTGATGCTCGATGCCAACCAGAAATGGACCGCGGGCGAAGCGGTGCAGCGCTGCCGCGGACTGGCGGAGATCACGCCGGTGTTTGTCGAGGAGCCGATCCTCTCCGATGACGTGCCGGGCCACGCGCATATCCGTGCCAATGGCGGCGTGCCGCTGGCGCTGGGCGAGACGCTGTGCAACCGTTTCGACTTCTGGAACTACGTCCATATGGATGCGGTGGATATCGTCCAACCCGATGTCTGGAAGGTCGGCGGCATCACCGAATTCATGAAGATCGCGATGCTGGCGCAATGCGCCAGCCTGGTGGTCTCGCCACATGGCGCGCTGGAGATCTCGATGCATCTCGCCGGCGCCATTCCGAATTGCGCGATGATCGAGAATATCTTCGGGCTCAGCCTGCATGACCTCGGCGCCAGCGCGACGCCGGTCGAGATCAGGAATGGCGTGATCGCGCTCCCCGACACGCCGGGTCATGGCGTCGTGTTCGACGGGCCGGCGCTGGCCGGGCACGAGATGCACGGCACCGGGCCGATCAAGCGCGAGTCGGTCATCAGCGCGAATATCTGAACTCACGGAGACGATGGCGTGCGCCCGTTCGAAGGCATCAAGATCCTCGACCTGACGCATGTCCTCGCCGGGCCGTTCGCGACCTATCAGCTTGCGCTGCTCGGCGCCGAGGTCATCAAGATCGAGCCGCCGGACGATCCTGACCAGACCCGCAGCATCGGCAGCGACAAGGCACTGAACCAGGCGAATATGGGGACATTCTATCTGTCCCAGTCGTCGAACAAGCGCTCGATCACGCTCGATCTCAAATCCGAGGACGGCCGCGCGATCCTGAAGCAGTTGGTGATGCGCACCGACGTGCTGGTCGAGAATTACCGGCCCGGCGCATTGGCGGCACTTGGGCTTGGCGCCGAGGCGATGATGGCGCTCAACCCGCGCCTGATCTATGCGTCGATGTCGGCCTTCGGCCAGGATGGACCGCGCGGCAGCCACACCGGCTACGATATGAACATCCAGGCAAGTTCCGGCATCATGGCGATGACCGGCACCGAGGCGGTCAATCCGCTGATGCTCGGCCCTTCCGCGGTCGATTATGCCAGCGGCACCACCGGCGCCTTCGCCTTGGCCAGCGCATTGTTCCAGCGCGAACGCACCGGACGCGGACAGCGGATCGATCTTGCCATGCTCGACGTCGCGATGATCCTGATGGGCTCGCACCTGACGTCTTATCTGCGCAGCGGCAGCGTGCCGAAGCCGAAGGGCAACCGCCATGAGATGGCGACCAATGGCGGCTATCCGACCAAGGACGGCTATCTGGTGCTCGGCGCCAGCAACATGGCGCAAGCGAAGCGGCTTTGGACGCTGCTGGGAAAGCCGGAATTCATCAAACAGACGATGCAGGCTCGGCGCGACAACCGCGAGCCGGAGGCCAAGGCACTTGCGGAGATATTGCTGACGCGCAGCGCGGCCGACTGGGAAGACTTCTTACAGCAGAACCATGTGCCGGCTGCACGTGTGCGCACGCTGGCCGAGGCGGTTGCCGACCCGCAGCTGGCGACGCGCGGCATCATCCATCGCTATGAGTCGATGCCGGGAGTGGAGGGCAAAGTCGGGGTACCGATGGCCGCCTTCACCTTTGCCAGCGACGGACCACGTGTCGACACGCCACCGCCGGTCCTTGGTCGCGACAACGACGCGATCCTGGCCGAGCTCGGTTACGACGCGGAGACGATTGAGCGCCTCCGCGCCGCCAAAGTGATCTAGCTCACTGCTTCGGGATGCCGGCCGCTTCGATTGCCGCGCCGAACTTCTTGGTGTCGTCCGCGATCACCTTGACGAATTCCGCCGGTGTGCTGCCAACGGCGGTGGTGCCCTGCTCTTTCAAGCGGCTGCTGATCGCCGGCGATTGCACGATCGACGCGATCGCCACCTGCAGCTTATTGATGATCGCGGGCGGCGTACCGGCCGGGGCGACGATGCCATTCCAGGCCACCACGTCGAAACCGGGGATGAATTCGGCCACCGCCGGAACGTCCGGCATCACGTCCGAACGCTTGGAACTGGAAATGCCCAGCGCGCGGAGTTGTCCGCCCTGAATCAGTTGCACCGCCGTGGTCATCGTGTCGAATGCGACCGGCACCGTGTTCGCGACCAGCGCCGCAAGCAATTGCCCGCTGCCATTGAACGGCACATGAGTC
>CANKHJ010000295.1 GCA_947481635.1 Bradyrhizobiaceae bacterium | reverse complement strand
GCCGTATTGGATCACCTGGTTGACGTAGAAGATGATCTGCTCCATCGCACCCGCAACCGGCACGTCGATGCCGGTCAGCTTGACCAGATCGGGATTGGCAATCTCCTCCGGCGCGAGCAGCCGCAATTCGCTCTGGAATTCGAGATGGTCCGCGACCTTCTTGGTGTCGGACAGCTTGTTGGCAATCATGATGCCGGCGGGCAAGCGGCCTTCCAGCTTGTAGGTCGACTCGATGCAGATGATCGTAGCAACGCCATCGCACCACGCCCGCGCGGGATTGCGATTGAACGCGTAATCCTCCGACTTGCTGGTGACGACATCCGCGGCGGGGATCGCCTTATGCCGGATTGCGGGATCGAGCTGCTCGAGGAACGCGAGATTGGCGTAGCGCTTCAGGTCGATCGCCGCCGCCGGACGGTTGAGCGGGAAGCGTGCCTCGACCACATACATGTAGAGCCGCTCGCCGGCGCGCATCGCCGCGCGCTCGGCGTTTCCGGGCAACATCACATCGCCATAGGTCGGAAACAGGCCGAGGAACTGCTTCTGCAACGGATGCGCCTGTGCCCACGCGTCAAAGCGCAATAGGCCGGCATCCGGCGCCGCGCCCGCCTCAAGGCGTTGATCGCTATAGGCGATGGTTTTCGGCTTGAGCGACGCGGGGTCAGTGGCGAGCGCCGAGCGCACCGGCTCGATGCGGAAATCATCCACAGCATGGGCGACAGCCGGGAGCGCAGCGGCAAGACACGCTAACGCGAAGCGCAAACGCATCGGCTCATGACTCCAGTATCAGAAACGACGGTAACCGAAATAGGTGGCGCCCGGCGGCTCGCGGTACTCGCGCCGTGGCGGCTCGTAGTTAGCACGCGGCGGCGTGGCATAGCGAGGCTGTTGCTGCGGCGGCTGCGGCGCGCCGTAGATACGCTGTTGCGGCAACGCCTGATTACGCGGCCGGCCCATATCGGCCTGCTCGTTGCGCATTTCGGGGGGCGTTTCCGTCCGAATGCCGGTTTCGCGATCCCAGATATAGCGCGTGCCCGGCGGCGCCCGTTCCACCGGAAAAGCTTGTGGGAACCCGAAGCCGGGACGATCGCCGAATAGGCGGCCGGGGTCAAACGACGAGAAGAACCCACCGCCACCCCGATCGTCATAGGGTTGTTGATCGCCGTCATACATGCCGCCGCGCGCGACCAGCCGGTTCTGGGTATCCTCAATCTGGCCGGAGCGATCGAGCCGGAAATATTCGGCGAAGCCGCGCTCCTCGCGTGACAGCATCTGTCCGGACTGAAGGTCGATCGAACGCACCGCCATTCGCTTCTGCGCCTCGGGCGACGCCGGCCGCAGCACGGTGCGCGGGGTATGAAGCGCCCAGGCAGCCTGCATGATCGGCTCGAAGATCGGCACCGCGACATTGCCGCCGGTGCGGCCCGAGCCCAGCGTGCGGCGCTTGCCGTCGGCATTGTCATAGCCGACCCACACCACCACCGAAACCTCATTGCTGAAGCCGGCAAACCAGACGTCGTTTTCCTCCTCGCTGGTGCCGGTCTTGCCGGCGACAAAGGGCGAGAGACCAGCGATCGATCCGGCGGTACCGCGCGCCAACACGCCCTGCATCATGGTCTTGAGCTGATAATAGGCGACCTTGTCGCCGAACTTGAGCGGCGTTGGCGGCGCGGTGTGATGCTTGTAAAGCACCTCGCCACGCCGTTCGATCGATTCGACGACGTAGGGTACCGGCCGCGCGCCTTCATTGGCGATCGCCGCGTAGAATGCCACGAGATCGAGCGGCCGCACCGGCTGAGCGCCGAGCACGAATGGGTAATACGGCATGCAGGTCGTATAGATCTGCGCGTCCTTGGCGAATTCGCACAACTTATCGAGACTTCGCTCCGGCGTTTCGGCAATGCCACCGTCGAGCAGATGCGCGGTCGCGAGATTGCGCGAATTCTCCAGCGCGCGACGCAACGTGAGCTGGCCATAGGTCGAGCCATCGTAATTCTTCGGCGACCAGTAATCCTCCGGCCGGGCAAAGGCCGAGCCACCGATCGGCGGCAGCGTGAGCGGGGTGTCGCGCACCAGCGTGTTCGGCTGCAGACCCGAGGACAATGCCGCGAGGTAGCTCAGCGGCTTCAATGCCGAGCCGGGCTGGCGCGCGCTCTGCGTGGTGCGATTGAGCTGGCTCAGCGGGTAGGAGAACGAACCGGCCATCGCCAGCACGCGGCCGGTGGCATTCTCCAGCACGATGGCGGCGCCTTGCACTGTCGGACGCGTTCGCAGTTCGGCGCGCGCGCCGCCCTTCTTGTCACGATCATTGACGCGGACATAGACGACGTCATGCATCGTCAGGAGCCGCGACGCGCGCGGACTCCATGCCGTCAGCGGCATCACGCGGCCGTCGCGCAAACCGACCTTCAGGCTTTGCCCCTGAGTCTGGCCCGCGCTATTTTTCTGAGCCTTCTGACCCTTTTGCGCCGGCTGCACGGCCTGTATCGCCTGCACCGTGTGTATCGGCTGACCGGCCTGTTCGACCACGATCGCCGGCATCCAATGCACATCGGAGAGCGGCAGCGCGGCCGCTTCGAGCGCCTGCTGCCAGACCGGCTGTGACGGTGGGGTGGAATTGCCGACGCGCTTCTCGATGCGCTTCACGGCTTCGCCGAGATTCATTTCCGCGCCCGAGAATTCGAGCCGGTTGCTATTCGTCTCGTAGCGCGCCAAGCCGTCCTGCAAGGCGGTCTCGACCGCTCGCTGCAAGGCGACATTGATGGTCGAGCGCACGGTGAAGGAATCCGCCGTGAGGTTCTCGAAACCGGGCATCGCCTTGGTTTCGCGCACCAGGTGATCGACGAAGTGGTGGCCGGTGTCGCGGCGCGGCTTGACGAAAGCGGCGAGCTTCGGCGGCGTGGCCAGCGCGGAACGCATCGTATCATTATCGATCACGTCGTCGGCGCGCAGCCGCGCCAGGACATAGGCGAAGCGTTCCTGGGCACGCTTTGGATAGCGATCGGGGTCGTAATAGCTCGGGCCTTTCGGCAGGCCGGCGAGGAACGCGCCTTCCAGCAGCGTCAGGTCCTTGACCGATTTTCCATAATAGCTCCGTGCGGCCATCTCGATGCCCCAGGAGGAGCGGCCGAAGAAGATCGAGTTGAGATAGAGCTCAAGGATCTGCTGCTTGGTCATGGTCGCTTCGAGCCGCGAGGCGATCAGCATCTCGCGGATCTTGCGCGCATAGCTGACGTCGTCGCCGACCAGCAGGTTCTTCGCCAATTGCTGCGTGATGGTCGAGCCGCCCTGCGCACGCCCGCCCTGGCTGATCAGGCTCATGAAGGCGCGAATCACGCCGCGCTCGTCGACGCCGCGATGCTCGTAGAACCGTTTGTCCTCGGCCGCGAGGAAAGCGCGCTGGACGTGTTCGGGAATTTCGCTGAGCGGAACCTGGATGCGGCGGTTATTCGGCTCATAAAGCTCGGCGAAATTCTCGCCCTTCACATCGAGAATCGCGGTGACACCCGGAAGCCGGTGATCCTTGAGCTTGTCCGACGCGGGCAAGTTCGCGGCCGCCTTGTTGAAGAAGGTTATGACGTCGGCGATCTCGACCGGCGACTTCGCGACGGTCTCGTTGCGGCAGAACTGGCGATAGGCGACGTGGAGATCTTCGAACTGAATGCCGCGGAACGCCTTGATCTCGCCGACCACCGCGCGCGGGTCGGTCATCGCGGTCGCGATCAGGTCATCAATATCGACGCTTTCGAGGTCGAACACCTTGCGCATATGCACACAGCCGTTGCGCAGAATCTGCACCACCTCGGCCTGCTGGGTCGCGGGATCGAACTCGGTCTTCACCGCGTCGGGAGTGGTCAGAATTTGGCCGAGCGTCAGGGCCGTCGCAAAAATCTTGACGAGGATCGGGTCCATGAAGTGACGCAGTCCCGCCTGAGCGGGCTCCCCTGAATTCCACGCTCGGCCCGCCCGAAGAATAAGGCTGCCGGAGCAACAGTCTTGACCAATAAACGTTCCTTTAGAGGTTCTTTCAAAACGCCCGGGATCGAGCGAGCCGGTGGAGTTGTGGGCTGCCGATGCGGCCTTGACGCTGGATTTAATAGCATGATGCCGCCGGATTGGCGATTTTCGACGCACGTCCTCCTTGCTTGACCTCAATCGGCTCTGGCGGCCACGCGACGGCTACGTGACGAGCCGCATCAGCTGCTC
>CANKHJ010000294.1 GCA_947481635.1 Bradyrhizobiaceae bacterium | reverse complement strand
CGTTGTTGAGCAGCCACAGCTGATTGGCGGAGCCGTTCGTGGCCACCACGTCCAACGTGCCGTCAGCGTTGAAGTCGGCGGTGCCCTTGATGGTCCAGCCCGTCGGGGCGGTGAAAGCCGCGCCCGCAGTCTCGGTCACGACGTCGCCGCTGTCGTCCACGACATAGGTGTCGTTGCCGAGCCCGCCGATCATGGTGTCGGCGCCGGTGCCGCCATCCAGAGAATCGTCTCCCCCAAGACCCCGCAACGTATCGTTGCCGCCAAGACCCGTCAGGGTGTCGTTCGCCTCCCCTCCCGTAAGGGTGTCGGACGATGCGGTTCCCACCAGGGTCATGGGTTGCGCGTAGAGGATGCTGGACAGCGCCACGGTGGTCCAGGTGGCCGCGACAGAAAAGCTTGAGGCGGTGTAGGCGAATTCCCAACCGGCAAGCGATTGCATGCCCTGGAAAGATATCTGCGCGCCCAAGGGCTGATAGGTCAGCAGATAGTCGCTGCCGGACAGGGACCCGAGAAATTGGGATGCGATGGCGGAGATGTTGGACACGCCGGTGAACACGATGCGCCCGACCAAATCGACATCGACGATGCGGTCACTGCCCCAGCCCGATATCGAAAACGCATAGGTGTCGTAGCCCAGGCCGCCGGTGAGGATATTATTGGCGCTGTTGCCCTGAAGCTTGTCGCTGCCGGATCCGCCGACGGCATTTTCGATCGTCGCGCCGAACGCGATCGCGACGTTGTCGGTCATATAGCCCATGTTCGAGAATGAGCCGGGCGTCAGGTCGATGAACTGGTTGGTGGAATAGCCGGAGCCGTCCAACGTGTCGGTGCCGCCGGCATCCCAGATGGCGATGATCGGGTTCAGATTCTTGGTGAAATCGAACACGTCGCGGTCGGCGCTGGAATTGAAGCCGTAGACCGTATTGCCGGTGCGGGTCGTCATGTCCGCGCCATAGGCCGCCTGGACCGCCGCGATGTCGTGCAGCAGAGGTGTGGCGGCATACATCCACGCGCCACTTTGCCCGTAGTGATCGACACTGGGTTCCGCATCGCTAGCGTTCCAGTATGACATCACCGTGTATTTGCGGGTGTCCTGGAAATACTCCGCGCTATTGGCGTAACTCAGCGAGCCTTGGCCGGCATTGTAGGTTCCTGCGTGCGACAGGCCGAGCGTGTGCCCGATCTCATGGAGATAGGTGCTGACTCCGTAGCCGCCGAAATAAAGGTCGGAGTCCTGATTATGCGTCGACCAGGTCGAATTCAGCCAGATATAGGCCCGCGAGATCTGAAAGTCGCTGCCGGCCGTATATCCATTCCAGGAGGCATAAGTGCCGCCGCCGCTGGTTTGAGACGAGTAATTGAAAGTGATGTTGGCATTTGTGTTGTTGACCGATTCCGTCAATGAAATCGAGATCAGGTCATCCCATAGCTCGAATGCAAGGCGGGCGGTATTCTGCATCGCCGTGGTCATCGCCACATACCCGGCAGACTCGGATTGTCCCGAAGGGCCCGAGTTCGGCATCGAATAGGTCACGTTCGACGTATTGAGCCACGTCCAGGTGTGGCCTTCCTGCGATCCGCCCCACTGAGTTCGAAGCTGTGTGGTGATCTGGCCGAGAGACAGAATGGGCTTTGTCGCGCCCGAGCTTCCATCGGCAGCAGACGCATCCGAACGATTGTCGTCAATTGTCAGATAATCGTCATCATGGGAACGGCCGGCCAGACAGGCGGCACAGCCGCAGCCCCCGTCGAATGATTCGTTCGATGCCATTGCTGGGTCGCTGTTTCTCGCGCTCGACATCACCTTAGCAGCCGCAACCAAAGTTGCGACGGCTACTTCGATGACGATTCACTGATTTGCAAGGCACGCCACATCGGCAACCGACCGTACCCAATTCGAAACAAAGCAAGGCATTACGGCGCAATTATAGCGCATCTGTGGAAACTGCACTGGTCAAGTGCGTGCCAATTCTTCCGCTGCCTAAAGTCAACTGATCGCCTTTTAGAAACTTTTTAGACATCAGGCTAAAGCTCGGTCGGTGGAACCCGGTTCCGCGGCGTTGCAAAAACATGCAACAGCCAGCCGACGGCCGCGGCACCGGCGACCAGCGCGGTGGCGCTGATCCAGACCGATGAGGCCGCGACGGTCGTCACGGCCAGCACAACCAGGGCGATATTGACGGCAAAGACCTGGGTGACGACCTGGCCGACACCCAGCCCATTGTCGGTCGCGCGCTGATAAAAATGCGTGCGGTGCGCCTGCCAGAACGGTTCGCCGTTGACGAGCCGCCGCAGCAGCGTGAGGGTTGCGTCGGCCAGGTAATAGAGCGGCAGCAGCAGCGCCGCGGCCCAATACCCGCGGCTGGCCAGGAGGATCAGCAGCCAGGCCGTCAGCAAGCCGATCGGGAGGCTGCCGACATCGCCGAGAAACAGGCGCGCCACCGGCCGGTTGAACGGCGCGAAGCCGAGCATCGCCCCCAGCAGCGCCAGCGCCACCAGGATTCCATCCGTGGGCATCCCGACCAGCGCCGCGATGAGAATGATGCCGCCGGTCAGCGGCACGATTTCCGCGACCGTCATCAAGTCCAGGCCATCCATGAAATTCACGAGATTGACGAACCAGAGCATGCCGACCGCCAGCAAGGCGCGCTCGACGATCCAGGGCAGCATCGGCGCGATCCGCAAATCCGCCGGCAGCAGGGCGATCACCAGCACCACGGCGGCGGCTTGCAGCAGCATTCGCGGCAGCACCGCGATCGGCCGGACGTCATCGAACGCCCCGACCATCGCGATGAAGATCGACGCCGCGAACACCGCGAGCAACGCCGTGCTTGTCACTGGCGATCCGAAGGCATCGGGAACCAGCAGGGCCGCGACGATGGTTCCGGCAACGACTGCCAGCCCGCCGCCCTGCGGCGTCGGGATGCGATGCGAGGAGCGCGCATTCGGCATCGCCAGTGCATAACGTTGAAGGATCGGCCGCAATATGAAAATCAGCCCGGCGCTGACGGCTGCGGCGACGAGCGGCACCAGCCAGCCGAAATGCTGCAACATCGCCGTCACGTCGCTGCTCATGCCGGCACCGGGCTCTTTTCGCGCGCCTCGATCAGTCGTCGATACATGGCGATGGTTTGTTCGCCAATGATATCCGATGCGAAGCGGGTTTCGACCCGCTGCCTGGCCGCGGTGCCGTAACGCACGCGCAACGCCGGCGAGCGCGCGAGTTGATCGATGGCGTCGGCCAGCGCCGGCGCATCGTCGACCGGAACCAACAGGCCGGTCTCGTCCGCAATCACGATCTCGCGGCAGCCGGGCACGTCAGTCGCGATCATCGGCCGCCCGCAGGCGGCGGCTTCCAGCAGCGACAGCGGCAGACCTTCACCGAATGACGGCAGCACGGCGATATGGGCTTGCGCCCAGAGCGTGGCGACGTTGGCGACATGGCCGAACCAGGTGATGCCGGGTTCCTGGTTCCAGGCGTCGGCCTCGTCGATGGTGACTGAAGCCGGGTTCGCCGGGTCGGGCATGCCGGCAATCAGCAGTCGGACGGTCGATCCGCGCGCACGCAACAGCCGATGAGCGGCGATCAGCGTATGGATTCCCTTGTCGCGCAGCAGACGGCCGACAAAGGCGATCGTGACTTCTCCGGTCGGTTCCGGCAGTGGGCGCAGGCGAACCGCATCGACGCCGGAGCCGGCAATGGTGCAAATCTGGCGCTCCGGCACGCCAATGGCGACGAGCGCTGCGTGGTCGTCGGGATTCTGGACCAGGCTGACCATCCGGTCGCGCGAGAGCAGGCGGTGCATGACCACTCGCAACAGCGGACGGATGAGGCGTGCCTTGGCCGACTGCGAGGTGAACGCGTAACCCAGTCCGGTCAGGGCATTGACGCAAGGAACAGGCCGGCCGAGCGCCGCCAGCAGCCCAAGCATCGCCGGTTGCATCGAGACATGATGGATGATGTCCGGCCGGATCGCATCGTAGATGTGGCGTAATGCCAGGATGGTTCGGAGCGTTGCGAGCGGCGCGAGCTGGCCGCGCGCAAACGGCACCGGATGCAGAATAAAGCCCCGCTTCTGAATCGCCGTTGCACCATCGATGACGCGGGTCGCGACGTGGACTTCAAAACCGGCGTCGTGCGCGGCCTGCGCCATCGGCAATCGATGGGAGAGGAAATACCAATCTTCGGACACCACAAACATCAGGCGTGGTTT
>CANKHJ010000293.1 GCA_947481635.1 Bradyrhizobiaceae bacterium | reverse complement strand
GGCTACGAGGGCATTCTCTGGATCGGATTGCTGGCGCCGGCCGGAACCCCGCAGCCGGTGATCGACAAGCTCGCCGCCGCGGCAGCGCGCGCGGTCAAGCATCCGGACTTGGTGGAACGCTTCCAGCGCGACGGCGTCGATGCCGGTGGCGGCACGCCCGCCGCTTTCGCCGTGCAGATCAAGCGCGAGATTCCACAATGGCGCGACGTCGGCCAGTCATCGAAGATCACGCTTGAATGAAGTTCGAGCCGGCGCCCGATCCAAACCCGAAAACGCCGCGCCTCGCGTTGCCGCGCGGCGCGGTCGATACGCATATTCATCTGTTCGGGCCGGCGGCGAAATTCCCCTTCGCCGCCGACAGCACCTATGCCGCGCCCGACGCGCTGCCTGAAACCAATATCGCACTGCAGGGCAGGCTCGGCCTGAGCTACGCGGTGATCGTCAGCGGCGGCGCCTATGGCCGCGATTACAGTGTGCTCGCGGACGCGCTGGCGCGCTTTCCGGACCGCTTCCGCGGCATCGCATTGATGCCGGAGGATACACCCGACGCCGAGTTTGCGCGGCTGACCAGTCTCGGCGTGCGCGGACTGCGCTTCATCAGCGCGGCGCGCGGCATGCGGCTGCCGACGATTTCAAAGGAGGTCGCTGCGTGCGCCTTCGCGCATGGCTGGCACGTGCAGTTTTATCCGTTCGGCGATCTCGTCCAATATGCCGATGCCGTGCTCGCGCTGCCGAACACGATCGTGCTCGATCATTTTGCCGGCGTTGCCGCGGCCGGCGGCGTTGAACAAGACGCCTTCCGCACATTGCTGCGCATGCTCGACACCGGGCGCGTATGGCTGAAACTGTCCGCCCCGATGCGTTTCAGCAGCCGGAATTTCCCCTATGCCGATATGACGCCGCTGGCACGGGCCTTGGTGGCGCATGCGCCGGAGCGGATGCTGTGGGGCACCGACTGGCCGCACGTGAATATGGACGGCCGGCCGATGGTCAATGACGGGGATCTGGTCGACCTGCTGGCAGAATGGGTGCCGGACGCTGCGACGCGCAAGCGCATCCTGGTCGACAACCCCGCGATGCTCTACGGATTTCCGTCGTTGGAATGAATGCTCAGGCCGACAGGCGCGCGGGCTCGGCCATCGCCGCAAATGGCCGGGCGGTGTACCCGCTGTGAATGACCATCGCTTGCTTGACGCCGGTCCAGGCCTGCTCGTCGATTTCCTCGGCCCAGCGCAAGGCCTCGCATAGCTTCAGATATCGGCCCGAAGCCACGACGCGATCGAAATATTCGGTGTCGTCCCAACGCGACCGAAGCCATTGAAGTCGCGCGCCGGTCTGGAGCTTGCGCTGCACGGAAGATGCCGTAGCCATCTGAAGATGCCTTTCGCAGATGAATTCCGAATCGTAGGTGATGCCGCGCGCGCAGCAGGCGATGCCGGGATTGTCGGCGCTGAAGTCGCAGGGCGATGCCGGGGCCTGATGCGCATGGCCGGTCGTCGCCGATGCGATGGCGATGCGGCATCGCATCGCGGCCGCGTCGACCTGCTGCCGCAGTTGCGGAATCGAAACCGCCGGATCCCATTGCGCGCGCTCGAGGGCCGGCGGTGAAATCGCGTCCTCGATCCCGAAGGTCAACAGGCCTTCCTGGATGTCGGCGACAAGCTGCGCGACCTCGGCCGGATCGCTGTCCGCCGCATTCTGTTCAAGCATCGAAAGCCGAAATTCGCTTCCTTCGATGAATGCGAGCAGGACCTCGCTCATGGCCTCGGCGCCGATGTGACCGACGAGTTGGTCCAGCATCGACGGGATGTCATCGCGGTCCGGACGATCCGCGCCTTGCGCCTGGCTGGCGGCGGACACTTCGGCATAGCAGAGCACGATCGCCGCATCGATCTGCTGGCGCAGCCGCGGCAGCGAGGCATCCGGATCCCAGACCTCCGGGGTCGACAGCGCGAATGAATCGCGCAGCCCAAGCGCGAGCATTCCCTCATGCACGTCATGCAGGACCCGGGCGGCCCGGGTCGTGTCGCCGCGCTGCTCGTGCTGCTCCAGGCTCGAAAGCTGGCTCTGCGCCTCGGTTGCGAAATCGAACACGATTTCGCTCATCGCTTCGGGGCCGATATATCCGATCAGATTTCGCACGCCTTGATGGGACGACACCGAGGTCCGCGCCACGACCGGTTTCGCCGTGACGTTCTGTTTGGCATGGCGCTGCTGCTCGACACCCCACGCGCGGTCATTGTGTTCGGCGACCATGACGCGTTCGATGGCGGCATTCAGCACCTGGATGTCGAGCGGCTTGGAAATGAAGTCGTTCATTCCCGCCTCGCGGCATTCGCTCTCGTCTGACGCCGAGGTATTCGCCGTCATCGCCACAATCGGGACCGCGACGAAATGGCCGCCAAAGGAGCGCAGCTTGCGGGTGGTCGCCAGCCCGTTCATGCCGGGCAGCTGCATGTCCATGAAGATCAGATCGTAATGGGCCTTCTGCGCGCATTCGAGCGCCTCGAGACCGTCGCCCGCGATATCGACGCCATGACCGAGACTCTCGAGCATCTTGCGCGCGACCAGTTGATTGGTCGCGACGTCCTCAACGACCAGAATGCGATAGCTGCGATGCGAGATGCGCGCGATCGCCGGCCTGGCTTCCGGACTGATGATGCCGTCCGAGGCGGGTGCGGGAATCTCGAACCAGAAGCTGCTGCCGGTGCCTTCCTGGCTGTCAACGCCGATCGTGCCGCTCATCGCCTCGATGATCTTCTTGCAGATCGCAAGACCAAGGCCGGTGCCGCCATATTGCCGGTCGATCGATCCGTCGACCTGCGAGAATTCCTTGAACAGCTTGGTGCGGCCCTCGGTCGATATGCCGATCCCGGTGTCGCGGACTTCGAAGCGGATGTGGTGCGAGAACGGCTCCGCAAGGCGCACGACCTTCAACGTTACGCGGCCCTTCGCGGTGAACTTCACCGCGTTGCTGAACAGGTTCAGCAACACCTGACGCACCCGCTTGGCGTCGATCAACACGCGCGGCGGCACGTCGGGGTCGATCTCGAATGACAGTCCCAAGCCCTTGGCAGCCGCCGAGGCCCGGACCAGATCGAGCGCGCCCGACGCGACGTCCTTGAGCGCGGCCGGCGTCGGATCGAACGTCATCATTCCGGCCTCGAGCTTCGAGAAGTCGAGGACGTCGTTAATCACGGTCAGCAGCGCGTCGCCGCTCTCGGCGATGATGCGCACATAATCGGCCTGCTCTTCGGTGAGGTTGGTCTGGCGCAGCAAAGCCGCAACGCCGAGCACGCCATTCAGCGGCGTCCTGACTTCGTGGCTCATGGTCGCGAGGAAGGCCGACTTGGCGCGCGCGCCGGCCTCGGCGCCTTCCTTGGCGCGCGTGACCTCGGTGATGTCGGTATAGGATTGCACGATGCCGCCGCCGGGCAGCGGCTCGCTACGCACCTCAAGGACCGTGCCGTCGGGGCGGCGCCGCACATAGGACTTTGGAAGCTGTCCCTTGCCAGTCAGGAAGTAAGAGCGGACGTCCACCGGTAACAAAGCACCGTCCAGCCCAAACTCACCGTTCTGAAGCTGCCATTGCCGCACGTCGTTTGCGGTCGCGGGCAGCTTGAAGGTTTCGGGATCGACGCCGGTATATTCCAGGGCGCGCTTGTTGAATATGAGAACCTGGCCATGCGCGTCGACCATCGCGAGGCCCTGGTTCGAATAGTTGAGCATCAATTCGAGCAGCGAGAAGCGTTTTTTCTTGTCGATGCCCTCGGCGACATGCGCGCCGGACGTCGCTTCCGATACACCCGTGAGTTTGCGCCGCCACGCCATGAGCTGAAACTGGCGGTACCAGCGCCTGCCCCAGCCGAACGAAAAGGCCCAGAAAATCGTGAGAAGCGCGGCGCGAAGAACGTTCATCCGACCATGCTTGGTGCACAACCTAAGCGTTAGTACATAGGTTTAAAGGCCCCGCATACGCGTGGCTTATGGGCTATATGGTGGCATTAATCAGTTTCAATTCTGTCAATAAAAACAGAGAGATCAGTCAAAGTTGCGATTTTTAAGGTTAACAATGAGTTAAGGGCACCTCGAACAATGACGTTTTCGGCGCGTGCTTGACCGCCGTTGCGGACTGATGACCGCGTCCAACACTGATGTGTTGCCGCTGCGCCCGGTTTGTTGGCCCTGATATACTTACTGACGCGCTCAGTTTGTCCGCGCTCATG
>CANKHJ010000292.1 GCA_947481635.1 Bradyrhizobiaceae bacterium | reverse complement strand
GAATTCGGCTGGCCGAGCGCGGGGTATAATTTCCACGCGTCGAATCCGGGCCGCGCCGAACAGGCGGTGGTGCTGCGCGATTTCGTGACACGCGCCGACGCCTACGGCATCGATTACAACATCATCGAAGCTATCGATCAGCCGTGGAAGACCAACGAAGGCGGCGTCGGCGCCTATTGGGGCATTTTCGATGCATCGCGTAACGCCAAGTTCTCCTGGACCGGCGCGGTCACCGATCCCGACCATCGCAAGCTTGCCGCCATCGCGGTGCTGATCGGCGTGCTGCTGTCGCTGCCGCTGCTCGCAATGACCGTGACGATCACGGAAGCCGGTATTCTCGCCGCCGCGGCGAGCCTCGCCGGCACCTGGTTCGCGGCGATCTTCGCATTCTGGCAAGGCCATTACTTCGTGTGGGGCGCGGCCTTCGCGCTTGGCCTCGGCGTGATCCTGCTGCTGCCGTTGATGCTGATCGCGATGTCGCGCATCGAGGAGATGGCGGCGATCGCGTTCGGCCGCAGCCCGCGCCGCCTGGTGACCGGCCCGCTGCCGGCGCCTGAAGGCTTTGCGCCGAAGGTCTCGATCCACATCCCCGCGCATCGCGAGCCGCCGGACATGCTGAAGGCGACGCTCGATGCGGTGGCGCGCCTCGACTATCCAAATTTCGAATGCGTGCTGGTGATCAACAACACGCCAGACCCGAGCTATTGGCTGCCGGTCGAGGAGCATTGCGCGACGCTCGGCGAGCGCTTCAAGTTCGTCAACGTCGACGGGCTCGCAGGCTTCAAGGCCGGCGCGTTGCGCCTCGCGCTCGAGTATACCGCGCCCGACGCCGAAATCATCGGCGTGATCGACGCCGACTATGTGGTGCGCCCCGACTGGCTCAAGGACCTGGTCCCGGCTTTCGACGATGCCAAGGTCGGCCTGGTACAGGCGCCGCAGGATCATCGCGACGGCGAACGCTCGCCGATGCATCATGTCATGAACGGCGAGTATGCCGGCTTCTTCGACATCGGCATGGTTCAGCGCAACGAGGCCAATTCGATCATCGTGCATGGCACGATGTGCCTGATCCGCCGTGCCGCGATCGTCTCCGCCGGCGGCTGGTCGAGCGACACGATCGTCGAGGATACCGACCTCGGCCTGGGCATTCTCGAGCAGGGCTGGCAGGTGCATTACACCAACCGGCGCTACGGCTACGGCCTGCTGCCCGACACCTACGAGGCCTATCAGAAGCAGCGCAACCGCTGGGCCTATGGTGGGCTCCAACTGGTCAAGAAGCATTGGCGCCACATGCTGCCGTGGTCGCGCCGGCTGACCCATGAGCAGAAGCGCGACTTCACGCTCGGCTGGCTGACCTGGCTCGGCGCCGAAAGCCTCGGTGTCGCGGTTGCGATCCTCAACCTGATCTGGGTGCCGTTCGTCGCGATCGTTGGCATCGCCATCCCGGACAAGATCCTCACCATTCCGATCTTCGTGTCCTTCGCGGTGTCGCTGCTGCATTTCGTGGTGCTCTACCGCCTGCGCGTGCGCATCCCGGTCGGCCAGATGCTCGGCGCGGTGTTTGCGGCAATGTCGGTGCAATGGACCGTGGCGCGCGGCGTCGGCACCGGCATCTTCAAGGACGGCCTGCCGTTCCTGCGCACCGCCAAGGGCGGACGCACGCGCCGCGGCGCGGACTTCGCAGCGTTCTGGGAAGCGGTGCTTGCGGTGCTGCTGCTCGGCGGAGCCGCTTTGCTGGTCATGACCAACTACAAGCAGATCCACGAGATCAACATCTTCGCGGGCGTGCTTGCGATCCAGAGCCTGCCGTTCATCGCGGCAGTCGGCATCGCGCTGTTCGAAACCACGCGCTTCAACGACTTCGCCTACTGGAACAAGGTCGAGGCCAAGATCGGCACCGTCGTGCTGCCGGCGCCGAGCGTCGTTCCCGAAGCGACGGCGCAACGCCCGGCCGAGAACCGCGTCGAGACGGTGCAGTAAGTCTCGCCCCACGCGCACTTGTCATCGCCGGGCTTGACCCGGCGACCCCATCACCTTCGCAAGATTCGTTTGTTTAGATGGACGCGCGGCATAGGCGCGCAAAGCGACGCCGTCCTTCGGACGGCTTTGCCCGCGCATGACAGCGGAGTGAGGGCGCAAACCGCCACCTCACCCCGGCATCGCCTCTTCGACCAGCTTCACCCAATACGACGTCCCCGCCGGGATCGCCTCGTCGTTGAAGTCATAGGCCGGATGATGCAGCGGCGCGGTATCGCCGTTGCCGCAGAAAATGAACGCACCCGGCCGCGCTTCCAGCATGTAACTGAAGTCCTCCGCCGCCATGATCGGCAGCATGTCCGGATCGACATTCTTCTCCCCGACGACACGCGCCGCAACCGCCGCCGCGAAATCGGTCTGCTTCGGGTGGTTCCTGGTGACCGGATAATTGCGCTGGTAGGTCAGCGTCGCCTTGGCGCCGTGCAGTTTCGCGGTGCCCTCGACCACCTCGCGCACACGCTTCTCCATCAGGTCGCGGGTCTCAGGCCGCAAGGTGCGCACCGTGCCCTGGATATGCGCGGTCTGCGGAATGATGTTGTCGGTGGAGCCTGCCTGGAACACGCAGATCGACATCACCGCTGAATCGAGCGGGTCGACATTGCGCGCGACGATGGTGTGCAACTGCGTCACCATATGCGCCCCGACCAGCACGGTATCGATCGCCAGATGCGGCTTCGCCGCATGGCCGCCGACACCCTCCAGTTCGATCGTGATCTTGTCGACGGCGGCCAGCATCGGGCCCGGCCGGATGCCAAACTGCCCGACCGGGAGGCCGGGCGAATTATGCATGCCGTAGACCTCCTGGATGCCGAAGCGGTCCATCATGCCGTCATTGACCATCTCGCGGCCGCCGCCACCGCCCTCCTCCGCCGGCTGGAAGATCACCACGGCGTCGCCGGCGAAATTCCGGGTCTCGGCGAGATAGCGCGCGGCGCCGAGCAGCATCGCGGTGTGACCGTCATGGCCACAAGCATGCATCTTGCCGGGCACGGTCGAGGCATAGGGCGCGCCGGTGATCTCCTGCAGCGGCAACGCGTCCATGTCGGCGCGTAGCCCGATCACCTTGAGGCCGGAACCGCCCTGGCGCCGCCCCTTGATGACGCCGACCACGCCGGTGCGGCCGATTCCGGTCACCACCTCGTCGCAGCCGAACGCCTTGAGCTTCTCCGCCACGCTGGCGGCGGTGCGGTGCACGTCGAACAGCAATTCCGGGTGGGCGTGGATGTCGCGCCGCCATTCCGTGATTTCGCCCTGCAGGTCAGCAATTCGGTTGACGATCGGCATCGGAATCCCCGTTCAGGCACCAGTGACAAGCCTAGGATAGCCGATCCCCTGCCGCAATGCAGCGCACTATTGACCCCACTGGACGGCCCCCCTACACACCCGGCGGAGTGAGCCTGTAGCTCAGTTGGTAGAGCAACTGACTTTTAATCAGTAGGTCCCGGGTTCGAGCCCCGGCGGGCTCACCAGTAAAATCAATATTTTTGCGCCGCTTTTGTCCTGGCGATCCTGGGGACGCGCGGGGGACGCAAACTCGCCGGTCATCTCTCAAGCCGCTTTCGCCTTTCGGCATCGCCCTCGAGCTAAGTCGGTTTGGGTTCAGCGCGCTGACGAACAACCTGGCGTGCCCTATTCGGCCAACGACTTGCGATTAAGGAGTGGGGGCCGATAGTTGATCCAGTTCGACAAGAGACATTTGAACCAGTTTCACCGTTCGGCCCAGCCTTGGCGCGTCAAGCGTTGCGCGCCGGCGAACCTGACATCGTCATCTCTACCCGATTGTAAAATGGACCGGCCCGGCCCGGTCTCTGCTCATCATTTAATAATCTTGAACACACCGGTCTCGCAGAGCAGGCTGTCGACGACCGCCGCATTGTAGTCGCCCAGGATGGTGAACGCTCGCCCGCGGGCCATCCAGTGTGTGCGCAGCTTTTCAATCAGGTCGATCTCATCAAGATCCTGGCGAATTCATATTTCTTGGATTTCAATCCGACCGCCGAATACGTCCCGTCCGTCGAAGAACTTGAAGCAGCCCTCAAGCAAGCCGAAGCCCAAGCGGGCAAAGTCGCGGTCGATACCCTTACGGAAGTCGAAATCGATGACCTGCGCCGCTATTTCAATGCACAATTTGCAAGCCGCCCCACCGTCCGCCAACTGACAGAGACGGGCTACTGGACGCGACTTGAGACTCTTGCTCCCCGCCTGAAGATT
>CANKHJ010000291.1 GCA_947481635.1 Bradyrhizobiaceae bacterium | reverse complement strand
TCGCGGACTTCCTGTTCGGTCCAGTTCTGGCCGAGCGCCAGGGGAACGGTCAGAAGGCCGTCCAGGCCGGGCGTGGCCTCTCCCTGCAGCTGGGCCTGGCGGGCGAAGACGTCGACCGCGTGGTAGTGCATGGCGTGCAGGGTCGCCGCCGTCGGGCTGGGCACCCAGGCGGTGTTGGCCCCGGACTTCGGGTGGCCGACCTTCTGCTCCAGCATGTCGGCCATGCGGTCGGGCGCGGCCCACATGCCCTTGCCGATCTGGGCGCGGCCGGAGAAGCCGCAGGCCAGGCCGATCTGTACGTTGCGGGCCTCATAGGCCTGGATCCAGGCCGAGGCGCGCATCTGCGCCTTGGGGACCATGGGTCCGGCCCGCATGGAGGTGTGCATCTCGTCGCCGGTGCGGTCGAGGAAGCCGGTGTTGATGAAGACGATGCGGTCGCGGACCGCGTGAATGCAGGCCGCCAGATTGGCCGAGGTGCGCCGCTCCTCGTCCATCAGCCCGATCTTGATGGTGTGCCGTTCCAGACCCAGAAGGTCCTCGATGGCGTCGAACAGGTCGTTGGCGAAGGCCGCTTCTTCGGGCCCGTGCATCTTCGGCTTGACGATATAGATCGAGCCGGTGCGGCTGTTGCGCACGCCATCCTTCGCCGCGAGGTTCGGCTTGGCGATCATCACACTGACCATCGCGTCGAGGAGACCTTCCGGCGTCTCAGCGCCGGACGTATCGAGCACCGCATCCGTGTACATGTGATGTCCGACATTGCGGATCAGCATCAGGCTGCGGCCGGACAGGCGTAGTTCGCCACCCGAGGGCTTGGCATAGACCCGGTCGGCGGCAAGATGCCGCTGCACCGTCTTGCCGCCTTTGTCGAACGACGCAGTGAGCGTGCCCTGCATCACGCCGAGCCAGTTGCGGTAGATCTCCACCTTGTCGGCGGCATCGACCGCGGCGACGCTGTCCTCCATGTCCATGATGGTGGTGATGGCGGATTCCAGGGTAATGTCCGCGACGCCGGCTTGGTCGATCTTCCCCATCGGATGCGCGCGGTCGAGCCTGATCTCGACATGCAGATTATTGTTGCGCAGAAGCACGATGGATGGCGCGCCGGCTTCACCCTGATAGCCGGCGAAGCGCGTGGGATCGGCGAGGCCGGTGCGCGTGCCGTCCGTCAGGGCGACGGCCAGCTTGCCGGCTTCCACCGCATAGGATGTCGCATCGGCATGACTTCCGCGCACGAGCGGTGCCGCCTTGTCGAGGAACTCCCGCGCCTTGGCGACGACGCGTGCACCGCGCGCCGCGTTGAAGCCTTTGCCGCGCGCTGTATCGCCTTCGTCAGGAATGGCGTCGGTGCCGTAGAGGGCATCATACAGGCTGCCCCAGCGCGCATTCACGGCATTGAGCGAATAGCGTGAATTCGACATAGGCACCACGAGCTGCGGCCCGGCGATATGCGCGATCTCCGGGTCGACATTGGCGGTGGTGATTGAGAAATCGGTAGGCTCGGGCAGGAGATAGCCGATCTCGCGCAGGAAGCCCTCGTAGGCAACCTGCTCGAATGGCCGGCCTTTGCGCTCGCGGTGCCACGCATCGATCTTGGCCTGCAAATGATCGCGATCATCCAACAGCGCGCGGTTGCGCGGGCCTAATTCCGCGAGGAGGGCGGCATAACCGCTCCAGAATGCTTCCGGCGAGATGCCGGAGCCGGGCAGCGCTTCCTTCTCCACGAAATCCCGTAACTGCTCGGCGACTGCAAGCCCGTTGGCCTTCACACGTTCCATCAATCCTGCCCCTGAAATCGAACGCCCCGTATCGGAGGCGCGACCGCACTGCCACCCATGATCAAGCAAGAAGTGTGCAAGACGTTCCTCCGCTATCGATGCGCGAAGAACCTGTCTTTGCAACGGTTTAGTGAATCGCCCCGCGGGGCCATGTGGGGTTGGCGTTGCCCAAAAAATGGTCTCTACTCTCGCCAACGAAACAAAATCATAGGGAGGTTGCCTTGTCGGGCCCCTACAACATTCTCATCATGGGTGCGGCCTATGGGTCGCTGCTCGCTTCCAAAATGCTGTTTGGAGGCCACAAGATTCATCACATCTGCCTTCCGGCCGAAGCCGATCTGATCAACGCCGAGGGCTTTCGCGTCCGCCTGCCAGTGAAGGGCCGCAAGGATCCGGTGTTGCTGGATTCGACCAAGCTCCCAGGCAAGGTGACTGCCGGCGGTGCGCAGGGCGTCAATCCGGCCGACTATGATCTGGTCGGGCTCGCGATGCAGGAGCCGCAATACCGCTCGCCGGGCGTGCGCGAATTGCTCGATGCGGTTGCGAAGTCTCGTGTGCCCTGCATGTCGATCATGAACATGCCGCCACTGCCCTATGTGAAGCGCATCCCGGGCCTCAACTACGATGCGCTCAAGCCCGCCTATACCGATCCGACCGTGTGGGACAATTTCGATCCCGCCTGTCTCACGCTCTGCAGCCCCGATCCGCAAGCGATCCGGCCGCCGGATGAAAAGGTCAACGTGCTGCAGGTCACGCTGCCGACCAATTTCAAGGTCGCGAAGTTCGACAACGAAAAAGGCACCGCGATCCTGCGTGATATCGAGAAGGATATCGACGCGGTGCGCTTCGATCCGGGCGACGGCACCAAGATCGAGTTGCCAGTGAAGCTGCGTGTACACGATTCGATCTTTGTGCCGCTGGCCAAGTGGTCGATGCTGCTCGCCGGAAATTACCGCTGTATCACGGCGGACGGGATGCGCACCGCGCAGGAGGCGGTGCATACCAATCTCGCCGAGTCGAAGTCGGTCTATGATTTTGTCTTCGATCTCTGCGTGATGCTCGGCGCCAAGCCGACCGACCTGGTGCCGTTCGAGAAATATGCCGCCGCGGCGCAAAGCTTGTCGCGTCCGGCATCGGCGGCACGCGCGTTGCAGAATGGTGCCGCGTATATCGAACGCGCCGACAAGCTGGTGCAGCTCATCGCCCGGCAGAAGGGCCTGAGCCATCCCGCGATCGATTCCCAGGTGGCGCTGGTCGACGCGCGTCTCGATGCCAACCGCAAGAAGGCGGCCGCGGCGTGATCGTTACGCGGTCTCGTAGCGATAGCCGCTGCCGTTGCGAGTGATCGTTCCGAAGCCGGGAAAATCGAGATGCGCGCCGGCGACAAACAGCTTGTCGGCCGCGACCCGGTCGAAGGTCCGCCTGCGCGCCGCGCGGGCGTTTGCCGGGTCATAATCGAAGGTCATCGCCGCATCCGGCTCGGCCACCTGGATCGCCGCCAGGTGAACGATATCACCCCAGATCAGGATGCCTTCGCCACGTGACTGGAACAGCCAGCCGGTATGACCCGGCGTATGGCCGGATTGCAGGATCGCCGCGACGCCGGGCAGGACCTCGCCGTCCCGCACCCGGGTGAGCCGGTCGGGATAGGCCGCCATGGCGCGCAGCGTGTTGCGCTTGCCGTTGATCATCATCTCGGTCGCGCCGGCCGGCAGGTCGTCGTCGATCCAGAACTTGGCCTCATCGGCGTGGGCGAACACTTCGGCGTTCGGATAGACGGCCTGGCCGGCGCCATCGATCAGGCCGTTGGAATGGTCCGGGTGAAAATGGGTCAGAAATACCCGGCGGATGGTGGTAGGGTCGACCCCCAGCCCGCGCAGGTTGTCGGCCTGTTTGCCGAGGGTGGGGCCAGCGGTATTGCCGCAGCCGGCGTCGACCAGGTCATAGCCGCCGTCGCGCTTCAGCAGGAAGCTGTTCACCTCCAGCACCATCTTGTCGTCGGTCCGGCCCATCCGCCGGGCGACCTCGGCGCCGGTCATGCCGATCACCCGGTCCGAGGTCATGGTCAGCAAACCGTCCGAAACGGCGGTGATTTCGATGTCGCCGATGGTCTTTTTGTTGGGCTGCGTCACTTTGTGGCCTCCCCACCGTCATCTTGGCGAAACTATTGTCGTTTAACGCGGTTGTAACGGGGGATCAGCGAAAATTCCCCGAATCAGGGGCGCGAGAACATGTCGATCTTGGTCACGGGCGGCGCCGGCTACATCGGTAGCCACATGGTGCACGCCCTGGTGGATGCGGGCGAGCCCGTCGTCGTGGTCGACAACCTCTCCACCGGGTTCGTCCAGGCTCTGCCGCCGCACGTTCCGCTCGCGGTGGGCAATATCGGCGACAGCGACCTGCTCTCCGTGGTGATGGCCGAGCATGAGGTCGACGCGGTCATTCATTTCGCCGGATCGATCGTGGTGCCGGATTCGGTCGCCGATCCGCTTGGCTATTACGCCAACAACACCTCGAACTCGCGCACGTTGATCGAGGCCGCGGTGAAGAACGGCGTGCGGCATTTCATCTTTTCGTCGACCGCGGCGGTCT
>CANKHJ010000290.1 GCA_947481635.1 Bradyrhizobiaceae bacterium | reverse complement strand
TCGATGTCCAATTCCTCGCCGACGCTCAACATCCGCAACGCCCCCAAAAACTAAGCGGTCGAGGCAACACCGCAAGAACGCGAATTACGCTGCAACGGCGCGCGGCAAGATCGGCGCCATCGCATCGTGGCGCCTGCCCGCTCGCAGACAGAATCCCGGTTGCAGCATGCGCTCGGCGACGACCTTGGTTCCTTCGTTGTCTTGAAGCGTGAACCTGCCACGATGATCGTCGATGACGGTGATGTCAGCGACGCGGCCCGGCTTCAGCGCGCCGATCTCATGCGACAGCCCGACCATCTCGGCGGCGCGCGACGTCACCATCGGCACGACATCTTCTAGCGTCAGCCCGAGCGCCATCATCGAACTCATCGCCTGGACCAGGCTGAATCCGACCTGCCCCGCAAACGGATGATTTTCGTCGTCGACGTGCTCGGACGGCGTGCCCGCGGGTGCCGGCACGTGGGTATTGTAGCCATGAATGTCGGCGCCGAGCGTGGTCGGCACGATGCCGGCAGCGATCGCCTTGCGCGCGATGTTGTAGGAGAAGTGACTGCCGTGCCCGACGTCGACCTTCAAGCCGCGTTCGAGCGCGGACCGAATCACGGCGTGCACCTTTCCGTCAGTGTTGACGAAACCGCCGGGATGGCGCGTGAACGGATGCGCGAGCACGTCGCCCGCGCGCAGTATCGGAACCACGCGATCCAGGATCGTATCGACGTCCTGTCCGTTGGCGCCGTTATCCGGCAGATTCCAAAGCTGGCCGAAGTGGACATAGACCGGCAGATCGGCCTCACGGCCGATTTCCGCGGCCATCTCCATGACGCGAATGCCCCAGCGCGCGAAGCCGCCGATTTCGGCATGAGCCTTGATGCCGCGAACCAGGTCGCGGTTGGCGCGCGCCGACTTCACCGTGGCGTCTATATTCACGCAGTCCGGACTATAGAGGCTGGGATAATAGTGGCCTTCGAGACCACCCACGAGGTAAGTGGACAGGAATGCATAGACGTTGGTCTCGGCCGCCTCGGCGACGAAGTGGCGGAAGCCCGGCAACGTGATGCATGACGGGCCGCCCTGATCGATGATTGTGGTGACGCCCGATTGAATGCCGACCAGGTCGGCGTCGAGTCCGAAGCGGCCGGTGACATATTTGTAGCAATGCGCGTGGGTATCGATCAGCCCGGGCAGCACCAGCCGCCCCGCAACATTGATGACGTCCCTGGCGCTGGTCGGGATGATACTGCGCTGGATGGCGGCGATGCGGCCGTCACTGATCGCAACATCCATGACGCCGTCCAAGCCTGAGGCCGGACATATCACGCGGCCTCCCTTCACGAGGGTGTCGTACCTAGCGTCCTGAGCCATTCGTGCCATCGTCCAAATAGTAAGTATGCTTGATAAATTAGGACGTACACTTGATACGTTGTCAAGACCTCAAATTCATGACGCGCACCGATGTCGTGATGGAGCAAAGTTTGTGCAGATGCTGTCTAAGAAGAGTGCGTCGTTGCACAGCGAACTAGTTTCGCGGATAAGAGCGGCGAACGCTTTGCAAGACCGACAGGCAAATGGGAATGGCCAAGGCAAGTCCGCAAAAAAAAATTCCACGCGACAGGGATAACCCGACCGAAGCGAATTCCAACACATGGCCGCTGTCGAAACGTCCGGGGTTTCTGGTGCGCCGCCTCTATCAGATTCACGTCGCGCTGTTTGCGGAGGAGTGCGCGCAGTTCGGCCTGACGCCGGTTCAATACAGCCTGCTCTCAGCGCTGGCGGGCCGTCAACAAGCCGACCAGACCAGCCTCGCCGCGGATATCGCATTGGACAAGACAACGACGGCCGGGGCGCTGCAGCGGCTGGAGCGACGCGGCCTGTTGCGCCGAACGGTGTCCGGATTGGATCGTCGTGCGCGAGTCTGCATGCTGACTGCGAAAGGAAAAGCGCTGCTCGTCAAAATGGAGCCTCAAGCACGGCGGGCCCATCGCGACACGATCGCCGGGCTCGCCGAGCACGAGCAGAACGCACTGATCGAACTCTTGACGCGTGCGATCTCATCTCATGGCGACAAAATTTTGCCGCTCGCATGAACGCGCAGGCTTCGATGGCTCAGCCGACGATCATCATTGCCACAATGCGCTAAAACGCTCCGCGACAATTTCGTCGTAGCGCGGTTTCCGCTCCATGAGGCCGGAGCTCCGCGCGAAGCAGATCATTCCATCGACGGCCTGTTGCGGGATCTCCGGATCGTAGAAAGGAAGGTCGCGTCGGATCAGCTCCCCGATCAGCGCCGCCTCGGTTGGAGGAAATAATTTGCGGCCAATTTGTAAGGCTAGGCCCGGATCGGCCTTAAGCGCCCTTTGTGCATCGACAACCGCTCGGACAGCGTCTGCAGCGATCTCTGGCGAACCCTCGATGAGACGGTCGGCCGCAGCGATCGAAGCCATCGTGTAGTGGAAGCATCCTTCCGGCCCGTCCCCGCGCCGCACGTCGAGAACGATCACGCCCGTGCCACTTTGGACGGCAACTTCGGCACCCATTCCATTAGCCCAGAAGCCGTCGATCTTTCGATCTTCGAGAGCTTTGGCTGCGGCGACGCCGAAATTGATATTTCCGGCCTCTGTCCCGGGCACGGGCGCGATCGTCACACTGTCACCGATCAAATCGATTCCCGCTGTCGTCAGCAAATGACGAAGAGTCAGGCCTACCCAAGGGGCGGCTCCGATAAAACGGCCTTTGACAATCGACAGATCACCGCGCTGCGGCTTCAAAGCCGCATGCATGACCAGAAACCAGTATGTACCCTGTCCTTGTGCACATAGAAGCTTCGCGCCCCGCCATTCAGGAAATGCCGACAGCATTGAATGTGACGAGCCGCCGACAAAGTCGATGCTTCCCTCCCGCAACGCCGCGTAGGCTCGTTCCACTGGCGCGAGGAGTTGGAGTGAAACATCGTGGCCGTATTTCCTAAAACAGCCGAGCTCCACCGCGGCAATAGCCGGAAAATAGGAATTCGAGATTAGGTCAGGAACTGCGAGCTTCAATTGCCTCATCAACCACCACACGTTCCTGCATGCGCCATTGCTCTTTCTCCGTCTGACGGTGGCGTTGACCAACGCTAGATTGGCGTCTGCAACCACGCAAGCTAGGTTTCAAGGGAGGCGGATCGCCATTGACCCTCGTCGTCCAGCGACTACGCTCACGCTAAAACTGCACAAACACAGGAGGCGCGCTCATGACCACGGCATCGGACAGCGAAATCCTGACCCGCGTGGGTCCCGGCACCCCGATGGGGTCGATGTTCCGGGAATACTGGATTCCCGCAACGATGTCGTCCGAGCTCAAGGCCGATGGCGATCCGCTGCGGTTGATGCTGCTGGGCGAGAAGCTCATCGCGTTCCGCGACAACAAGGGCCGGGTCGGCATCATGGACCACCGCTGTCCGCATCGCTGCGCCTCGCTGTTCTTCGGCCGGAACGAAAAGGGCGGCCTTGCCTGCGCCTATCACGGCTGGAAATTTGACACCGAGGGCAATTGCCTCGAACAGCCGAACGTGCCGCCGCATCAGGCCTTCCCGCAGAAAGTGAAGGCCAAGGCCTATCCCACCGCCGAGCGCTATGGCTTGGTCTGGGTCTATATGGGCGCGCGCAAGGAATTGCCGCCGCTGCCCTGCTTCGAGGCGGTGATGCTACCCGACGACGAGCGCAACCTTTTCATGGTGCAGCGCGAGTGCAATTACCTGCAGGCGCTCGAGGGCGACATCGATACCTCGCATCTCGGTTTCCTGCATCAGGGCAGCGTCACCATCGATCAGGTCGACCAGACCAACAACGGCCGCTATGCGCTGATCAATCGCGCCCCGGAATATCACGTCGCCGATACCGAATGGGGTACGATGTATACCGCGCATCGTCCCGCCGACGCCGGCAACACCTACATGCGCTTCGCGCATTTCATGTTTCCGTTCTGGACGCTGCCGCCCGACGGCAATTTCTGCGATCACGTCGTCGCGCGCGCCTGGGTGCCGATGGACGATACCCACACGATGTTCACCCACCTGTCGTGGAAGAAGACCACGCCCGGCCTGCGCACCATGAAAGACGGCAGTCCGATCCCAGGCATGTCGATGGCGCAGAAATTTCTGCCGAACACCACCGATTGGCATGGCCGCTGGCGCCTCGCCATGAACGCCTCGAACGACTATGGCCTCGACCGCGAGGCGCAGCGCAACAACGTGATCTATTGCGGCATCGACGGACTGCATCTCCAGGATCAGGCGATCACCGAGAGCATGGGCGGAATCGTCGACCACGATTTCGAGCAACTCGCGATCTCGGACTTCATGGTGACGCGCACGCGCCGCCGGCTGGTTCAGGCCGCGCGCGCCTTCGCC
>CANKHJ010000289.1 GCA_947481635.1 Bradyrhizobiaceae bacterium | reverse complement strand
TTTCACCGAGCGCACCTCGTCGTGGTCGGCGACCGCGGCGACCGGCCGCTTGTCGGAATCGAGCACATCGACGCGCACCTTGGCGGTGTCGGGGAGCAGCGCGCCATGCCAGCGGCGCGGCCGGAATGGGCTGATCGGCGTGAGCGCAAGCAGCGGCGCGTTGATCGGAATGATCGGTCCCTGGGCCGACAAGTTATAGGCGGTCGAGCCGGCGGGCGTTGAGATCAGCACGCCGTCGGCCACCAGTTCGGTCAGCCGCTCCTGTCCGTCGATCATGATGCGCAGATGCGCCGCCTGATAGGTCTGGCGAAACAGCGATACCTCATTGAAAGCGTGGAATCTGTGCAGATGACCGGACTGATCTTCCGCATTCATGAGGAGAGGGTGGATGATCGTCTGCCGCGCCGCGGCGAGGCGCTCATGCAGGTTGTCCGACGAATATTCGTTCATCAGAAAACCGACGGTGCCGCGGTGCATGCCATAGATCGGCCGGCCCGCGCTCATGAGGCTGTGCAGCGTCTGCAGCATGAAGCCGTCACCGCCGAGCGCGACGACCACGTCCGACTCGTTGGGGTCGGCGTTGCCGTAAAGCTTCGCAAGGCTCGCGCGCGCGTCCTGCGCCTCCTTGGTGGGGCTCGCGAGGAAGGCGATCCGTTGAAAGGTCGCGGGACGCATGGGAAGCTCGCAGCGGTCGCCGGGGCGCAAGGTGGGCGGTGAAGAGGTCACGGGAATGGAACGCGCTGTTTTCGTCTATACGACCTATCCATCGCTTGTCGAGGCGGAGGCGGCCGGCCGCGCGCTGGTCGAGCGGCGATTGGCGGCCTGCGCCAACATCCTCCCGGGAATGGTTTCGATTTACCGATGGCAGGGGACGATCGAGCGTGGGGAGGAGGTGGTGATGATCACCAAGACCCGCGCGTCACTCGCCGATCAGGTGCGGGCGGCGGTGAAGGAGATGCACTCCTACGCGACGCCGGCCATCCTCGTGATCCCGCTGGAGAGCGTGGATCACGATTATCTGGCCTGGATGACCGCCGAGACGGAACCGGAGGCTAGTAAGTGAAGTTGGTGCTTTCGAGCGCGGTCTTCAGGCTGCGATAGTCGCCGCAGTCGGTGCCGCAGAGCAGGCGGATGGTTTCGAGATGATCCTGCGCCTTGAGGCGGTTGCCCTGTTCGAGATGCCATAGCCCGTAATATTGCCAGGTGCGGGTATGGGCGGGATCGGCCGAGAGCGCTCGCTCATACCAGACCCGCGAGAGGTCGTAGGCGCCAAGTTTGCGATGCGCATAGCCGAGGTAGTTCGCGACGTCGGGATGCTCGTCATGGCCCAGTGCGTGAAGCGCCGCGATGCCGCGGGAATAATCGCCGCCCTGGATGAGATCATAGGCCTGACGATAACCTCGCAGGAATTCATCGTCGGTCTTCTTGGATTTCTGCTTGCCCTTGTCGTCCTCGGGCGGCGGCGGGACCGGGGTTCCCTCCGCCAGGAGCGGCGTTGCGATCAACGCGAAACCGACAAACGCGGATGCAGCGAGAAAGACGCGTGTCTTGGCCATGGCATGCTCCTGTGGCGTTGCGATCACGATCGGGTCACGCTTCGCGATGGTGAACATCGCATGATGTGGGCCTATTCCGTCAGGCCCGTCCGACTGGCTTCACACAATATTGACTCCGATCTGTGACGGCGCGATGGTGCCGGCGGGTTGGTTCCCTGGGCGACTGGGGAGGCAAGAGGGAACACGGAGGTCCGCTTGGAAGCGGAATTGCCGTGGCTGCCCCCGCAACTGTAAGCGGCGAGCCTGCGTCGGTATCGGCCACTGGGAAACTGGGAAGGCTGGGCGCCAGGCAACGACCCGTGAGCCAGGAGACCTGCCAGCACAGTCACCCAACCGGTGGACGGAGGGTCCACACGGAGCGTGCGTTCGCAGCGGTGACCATTGAGGACCGTTGCGAAGGCCGTGCGGGTGCAAATCCCACGACTTTCTTTGCGAGCGATGCTTGTCGGTGCAGTCCGGCGGGATAGCTGCGCGTACTGCGCGACGGACAACGTCACCCAGCGGCCCGGTCGAACCGGGTGTCCGCGAGCGTAGGAGTTGTGTTCAGTGAGACCCCATCAGACCCGCATGCTGTTTTTGGCCGGTGCGGCCGCGTGCCTCGTCACCATCGGCGATCGCGCCCATGCGCAGCAGCCGACGCTGCTGCCGGCGGTCGAGGGCACCAATAGCCGGCTTGGCGCAGGCATCAACGGCGCTTCGACGACCATCATTTCCAAGGAAGATATCGAGCGATCGCCGCAACTCAGCTTGCCGGATATCCTGTCGCGCGAGGCCGGAATCCAGACGACGACGTTGTTCGGTGGCGTGAACGGCGCCACCTCGACCATCGATATGCGCGGCTTTGGCATTACCGGCCCGTCCAACACGCTCATCCTCGTCAACGGGCGCCGCCTGAACGACTGGGATCTGCCCGGTTTCGATCTCAGCGCCATCGCGCGCAACAGCATCGAGCGGATCGAGATCACGCGCGGCAACAGCGGCGCGGTGCTCTATGGCGACGGCGCCGTCGGCGGCGTGATCAATATCGTGACCAAATCCGCCGCCGGCCAGGCGCCGTCGGCGCGCATCGAGGCCGGTTGGGGCAGCCTTGCGACGCATGAACTCAACGCATCCGCCGCTGCGTCGTCGGGACCGCTGTCTGTCGCGACCAATGGCACGGTGTTGAATTCGGGCGGCTATCGGGCCAACAGCAATTTCCAGCAGCGCAATGGCGACGTCGACGTACGCTACGGCACCGATCGCGGCAGTGCGTTCTTCAATTTCGCTGCGGACGATCAAATCATGGGATTGCCGGGACCGCGGCGGATCGATCGCTCGACTGGCGTGAATGAACTGCTCAATGATCGAACCGGGACCAACTTCCCAATCGACCGGGGCCAGAAGCAGGGCGTGCGCTTCACTACCGGCATCGCCGCGATGCTCGGAAGCGATGTCGAACTGATCGTCGACGGCGGGCTTCGGCGCAAGCACCAGCACGCGGAATTCTTCGGGGCCTTCGCCGAGAACGACGTCAGCACCACCGTGACGACGGCATCCTTCACGCCGCGCGTGAAGGTCAATACGCCGCTCCTCGGCATGCCGAGCGCGATCATTGCCGGCGTCGATTTCTACGACACGACCTATAATTCCGACCGCCGCATGTTCCACAACACCGCGCTGATTCATCAATTCAGCGGCAGCCAGCGCACCCTCGGGGGATATTGGCAGCAGACGGTCACCGTGGTTCCGACCACCGACATATCCTTCGGCGGACGCCTGCAATCGATCGTCACGTCGATGCGTGACATTTACAATCCGCTGGCGCCGCAGAACGCGACGTTCCCTCAAGGGTTTCCGCTCGATACCCAGGAGACCCAGCACGCGCTTCACGCCGGCTTCGAGCATCGCTTCAACGACGCGGTCGCGGTTTTCGGCCGGGCCGGCCGCAGCTTTCGTGTCCCCAATGTAGACGAGCGGATCGGAAACTCACCACTGGTCTTCCCGTTGCAGCCGCCGACCTTCGACTTGCGCACCCAGACCTCGAACGACATCGAGGCCGGCGTCAAATTGAAATTCGGCCGTGTGACCTGGCAAGCCAGCGTCTACGACATGATGATCAACAACGAACTGCATCTTAGTCCGGTCAATTTCGCCAACGTCAATTTCGATCCGACCGGCCGGCGTGGTTTCGAATCAATCGCAACCGCAGCGATGACCGACACCTTGCGATTGCGCGGCAACCTCACCTTCACCGAGGCGACGTTCCGCGAGGGTCCGTTCGCCGGCAAGGTGGTGCCGCTGGTGTCGCGCTGGACCGGCAGCGCGGCGGTGTCGTGGGATATCCTGCCGCAAGCGCTGACCTTCGACGCGGTGCTGCGTTACGTCGGCGAGCGCTTCATGGACAACGATGAGGCGAATGTCGGACGCATGAACATCCCCGCCTATGCGCTAGTCGATCTGCGCCTCGGCGGCGCGCGGGATCGTCTGTTCTGGTCGCTGTCCGTGCAGAACGTGTTCGACCAGCAATATTTCGACTACGGCCTCGACACCAGCTTCACCTTCCTCGGCACCACCTTCGTCTCGCACAGCGTGTTTCCGTTGCCGGGACGGACGGTGATGGCGAAGGCCGGAGTCAAGTTCTAGAGCTGTGATTGCCACTGCGCGGGCACGAAGTCGAAGCCCGCGCCGTGGCGCATGATCCGTCCAAGGCCGGGGAAGGGGAAGTGATAGCCCTGCACCAGCATCCTGTCGGCGGCGACGCGATCCAGCAGCTTGGCTCGCGTCTCCGCCGCCTGCGGGCCGTCCATGTCGTTGGACGGCTGCCACTCGGGATGACGCACGAACAGCGCTGGATGATCGGTGGTGTCGCCGAGCACCAGCACGGCGGCATTGCCTGACGTCACCGCGAACACCGTGTGAC
>CANKHJ010000288.1 GCA_947481635.1 Bradyrhizobiaceae bacterium | reverse complement strand
TGTTGAGCGTCGGCGAGGAATTGGACATCGATCTGCATGGCCGCGACGACCCGCGTCGGCGCTGGGCTTTCATCAGCTCGGCCGAGCGCAACGCGGCCTATGACAGCAACGCCGCGTTTGCCGATAGCCAGACGTGGATCGATCAGCGCAACGCCTGGTCGACGCAGTTTCGCGCGCAGCATGCCGTCAATCTCGATATTCCCTACGGCCCGTTGACGCGTCAGCGCTTCGACCTCTACCTCGGATCCCCAGGCGCCCCATGTCTGGTGTTCATTCATGGCGGCTATTGGCAGAGAAACTCCCGGGAAGCATTCGCGATCGTTGCCAACGGACTGCTGGCCCATGGCTGGTCGGTCGCCGTTCCGGGCCACACGCTCGCGCCCGACGCGACGCTCACCGCGATGGTGGCCGAGATCGGCGCGGCGCTCGATTGGCTCCAGGCCAATGGATCCCGCTACGGCCTGACAGGGCCCGTCATTCTCTCCGGTTGGTCATCCGGCGCGCACCTCGCGGCGATGGGCATGGGGCACGACCTCGTTCGCGCTGTCCTCTCGATCTCCGGCGTGTACGAACTCGGCCCGCTGCGCGACGTGTTTGCCAATGAGAAGCTGCGGCTCACCGACGACGAGATCGCGCGCTGCTCCCCGCTGCGTCTCCCCGCCATCGCCAAGCCGATGACGATCGCCTACGGCACGCGTGAGCTGCCGACACTGGTCAATGACTCACGCAGGCTGCATGCGGTTCGCGCCGCGACGCATATGTCCGGCTCTCTCATCCCGGTCGCGGGCGCGGATCATTTTTCAATTCTTGACGAGATCTGCCGGCCCGATGGTTGCATGACCCGGGCCGCGCTGGCGCTTGCTGCCGAAATCCAGGCCGGGGCCGGGTCACCGGCAACGCCGGTCAGGATTGTTGCGTGAGCGCCACAAACCGGGAGCGCTTGTTCGGTGTCGCAGTCAGGCTGAGTTGGAGGATGAAGATTTGAGCAACGTGCCGGAAGAGAAAACCTTTGCGCTGAACTGGGTCGACGAGAACCAGGCGCGGATGTCGGAATTTCACCTCGCCATCTGGAATTATGCCGAGACGGCATGGCGCGAATACAAATCGTCCGCCGCCTTCGTGGATGTTTTGCGCAAGGAAGGCTTTGAGGTCGAGCAAGGATCCGGCGGCATGCCGACCGCATTCGCCGCGAACTGGGGCAGCGAAGGGCCGGTGATCGGCAGCTTCGCGGAATACGACGCCGTGCCGGGCAATTCCCAGCAGGCCGTGCCGTATCAGGCCCCGCGCGAGGGCCTTCATCCTTGGGCGCCGGGCCACACCGATCCGCATTCGGCGCTCGGCACCACGACACTGGCGGCGATCCTGGCGACCAAGGCCACGATGGAGAAATACAAAATTCCGGGCCGGTTGAAATTCTTCGGCGAGCCGGCTGAGAAAGTCTGCGGCTCCAAGCCGGTCCATGCCGCCAAGGGCTATTTCGACAATTGCGATGCGTTCGTCGTGTATCACCCGCGCCTGACCAACACGGTCTCGCGCGACATTCATTTCGGCTCCTACTGGAGCGTGGTGTTCACCTTCGAGACGCCAAATCCGGAAAACTGGATCGACAAATCCCTGCTGCCGCCGAACACGCACCAGCATGGCACCGCGCGCGCGCCGGGGGCGATCGATGCGCTGTGCCTGATGTACACTAATACCAAATACACCAAGGAGGCGATGTTTCCGCATACCGGCTCGTGGACTCTCAACGAGTTCATCCTGGCGGGCGGCGACGCGACCTCCGACAATCTCGCGCCGCGCTTCAGCCAGATCCAGTATTCCTGGCGTTCATCGGCGCTCGGCATCCAGCAGCAGATCTACAAGGTGCTCGAGAATAACGCCCGGCATGCGGCCGGCGTCGCCGGTTGCCAAGTCTCGGCTCGCTGGGTGACGAAGACGCGGGTCGGCCTGCCCAATAATGCCATGACCGACGTCGCCTACGAGAACCTCAAGCTCGTGGGGCCGCCGGTGCTGGGCGAGGAGGCGCGTGCGTTCGCGCGCGAGGTCCAGAAGAATCTTGGCATCAGGCCGATGGAGCGGCCGTTTATCGACGACAATGAGAAGATCGTATCGCCCGAGGAAACCGACCGTCGCTTTCGTTCGACCATGCCGGCCTGGCAGGAGCATTTCGCCGCCGACGACTACGTCGAATACACTTGGCACGCGCCGACGGCGCGCATCCACACCACCGTGCCAGTGCTCAAGACGCCGGACCCATCATTCACCTATCCGGCCTGGGTGAACAACGCATTGACCGGCATTCCCGCCATGATCGATCCCGGAATGTGGGTCGGAGCAAAGACCGTCTCGGCGACCATTCTCGATCTCATGATGCAGCCGAAGACCCTGACACGCGCGCAGGAAGAATTCCGTGAGCGCACCGGCGGCGGCGTCGGCGGCGAGAAGTGGGTCGGGCCATTGCTGCCGAAGGACTTCGATCCGCCGGTCGATCTGCGGTGGCCCGAATACATCAACACCATCCGTGGCGACGAATGGTTTCTGCCGACCCCGGTGTGCGGTGCGGGCGCCGGCCAACTGCTCTCATGATGCGCGACGATTCAGAACTGACCCATCGATTTTCCGGAACCTGTCCACTCGCAACAAAGGAATTAAACATGTTCAAAAGTTCTGGCTTCCCCAAACTCCTGGGCGCGACGCTGATGCTATCGACGGCGCTGCTGTTGCCGAAACCGGCGCTCGCCGCTGATCCCGGCGTGACGGCCACTGAAATCCTGATCGGCATGGCATCGCCGCTCACCGGGCCGCAGGCGCTAGTCGGCACATCCGAGCGTGACGCGATCGAGATCGGCATTGACGAGATCAACAAGAAGGGCGGCATCAAGGGCCGGAAACTTCGCCTGATCGCCTACGACGATGCAGGTTCGCCACAAGAGGCGCTTGCTGCCGTGCGCCGTCTGGTCGACCAGGATGCGGTGTTCGCGCTGATCGCCGGGTCCAGCAGCGGCGCGACGCTGGCGACGATGCCGATCATCAATCGCGCGCGCGTTCCTTTCATCGCCTCGATCATCTCGCATCGCAACCTGTTCAACCCGCCCGCGCCGACGACTTTCCGCGTCTACTCGATGGAAACGCCGCAGGCCGAGAAACTGGTCGCATTCTCCCTGAAGGAATTCGGCCTGAAGAAGCCGGCGATGATCCATACCACCTCGGACCATGGTCTGGGTGGCGTGGAGGCGGTGACCGAAGAATTGAAGCGCTCGAACATGAAGCTCGTGGCAACCGAGCGCTACAATCCCGACACGCAGGATTTCAGTGCGCAATTGCTGCGCATCCGCGAGTCCGGCGCCGATGGACTTTATGTCTGGGCGCTGGCGCATGAGGCCGGTGTCATCGTGCGCCAGGCCAAGGAACTCGGAATCAACGTCCCGATGTTCGGCGGCGGCGCGACCACCACGGCGCTGTTTCCGCGCACCGCAGGCCCGGCGGCAGTCGGCTTCTCGTCGCCCTGGGTCTTCCCGCATACCGAGGAAATGGTCGAGGTCCCGGCGGTCGCCGCCTATCGCGAGCTTCTGAAGGCGCGCTATCCGAACGGCTTCCCGCCGTCGCGGCCGTCGCTCTATGACCTCGCCGGTTATGGCGCGCTCAAGATCCTGGCTGAAGGACTCAATCGCATCGACGGCGAGCCGACCCGCGCCAAGCTGGTCTCCGCCATCGAAACGTTCAAGAATTTCGACACCGGTGTTCTCTTCCCCGTGACATACACGCCGACGGATCACGAGGGGTCCCGCGACGTGTCGATCATCACGGTCGACAAGGATCTCGCCTGGAAAATTCGAAAGTAGGACAATGCTCGGGCAGCTCCTCGTCAGCAGTCTGACGCTCGGCAGCATCTACGCGCTCACGGCGCTCGGTTTCGCGGTGATCTACCGCGCAACCGAGGTCGCCAATTTTTCGCAAGGCGAGATGATGATGCTCGCCGCGATGATCGCGCTGGTGCTGTATCGTGACATGCATCTGCCCTATGTCCTGGTTGCCTTGATTTCCTTCTCGGTCTGTCTGGTGGTTGCCTTCCTGATCGAGCGGGTGGCGTTCCGGCCGCTGCTGGGGGCACCGCATATCTCCGTCTTGCTCTCGACCGCCGCCGTGGCGCAGATCATCCGCAGCGGCGTCCGCGCGTTTCACGGCAACGATCTCGGCATTTTTCCGTCCGCCGTGAGCATGGAGACCATCGTCGTTTTCGGCATGCGCTTCACCGCGCTCAACGTACTCATCGTAGCGGTCACCGCCGCGACCCTGGGTGTGTTTGCCTTCCTGTTCAGCCGCACGCGGATGGGATGGGCGATGCAGGCCACGGCGCAAAATCTTCGCGGTGCGGCGATCGTCGGGATTCACGTGCCGAACACCTTTTCGAAAACCTGGGTGATAGCGGGGGGGCTCGCCGCGATCGCGGGTATGCTG
>CANKHJ010000287.1 GCA_947481635.1 Bradyrhizobiaceae bacterium | reverse complement strand
GACGCGGTCATCAGTCCGCAACGGCGGTCAAGCACGCGCCGAAAACGTCATTGTTCGAGGTGCCCTTCGGATTGGAGACCAAAAAGTCGTGCGCAGCTCAAAGACCGCGCGCTCAGACCGATTGGACTTGGGCGTGACCGCCGCTTTGTTCAGCTCATCGAGCGCTTGCTCTGATGGGCCATAGCGGCAGGCGCTGCGATCGGTTTCACGTTACCGGCGCTGGCCCAAAAACAGGGACCGAAAATATAGGCTTTGCGGATCAGACTTTAGGTTCATTTGAGACATATGCGTCCTTTGCAGGTTGATAGTCTGTGGCGTTGATCGCTTCTGGTTGTCGCTTCGAATGAAGCGAGGGAGAGACGCCATGGCTCGCCCATGTTACGTTGTGTTCGACGATGCGCCGCTCGACCGCGAACTTGACTGGACCGCCGATCAGATTGCCGAGGCGTTACGCGCGCCGCTTGCGGTGATTGGTGTTCGGGTGATCAGGCATAGCGGCGCGCGATCCAACTCACCGATGTCGGACTTTCAAGCCCGCGGACGCTCGCGCGTCCAGTTTCGGGCCACCCTTAGGAAGGTCGAGACTATCGTGAATGGCATTGGGTCGATGAAGCCTTGGAATTGACCAGGGCTTGTTATCGATAGGCCTCTGGTTTCTATCGCGCGGCGATGACATCGAACCTAAGTTCTGACGCCTCATAGCCTTACGAGTGTCCACTTGTCGGCCGGGGCCCCGAGTCGGCTCTGACCAGGAATATTCCTATGGAATCAAGTAACTCGCGCCAAAAATATGGGGCTGTGGATAACTCCGGACCTGTCTAATTTTGCACAGTCAAGCGCGGGTGAGCCATTTTACACAACATGTGTGAGCTATTTTATACAAGCTTGGCGGTGGAGCGGTACCGAGATCTGCGGGGCGACGTTATCAGGCTCTTATTTGAAATTTCAGCCCAACGTGATTGGCGTTTGGAAGCAAAGGGGGATTGCAGATGCGGCTCCAAAAGGCATCGAAGTCGTCCAAACAGGAACGCCATCCGTGTCCGATTTGCAGCACCGAAACCACGCTTTCAGAAATCGCGCCGCATCCTCTGCACGTCAATTTCGAAGTGCGCGGCTATGTGTGCGAGCAATGCGGACCGGTGAAATCCCTGGTCGTGCTGCGCTCGCCGCTCCACGCATGAGATGATGAACTATGGGTGTGCCCCCGCCCGGCTTGGCGGGGGCAGATAACCGCGGCTCTGCGGACTACTCCGTCTTGCGCAGCATCGCGGAGGAGACTTCCTCCAGATAGCCCGGCTCGATGCGTACATCGACCACCGCGACGTGGCCGGCATCGACGGCCGCGACTGCTTCCGCAATCACCTTGTCGAGGTCGGAGACTTTAGTGACCGGGCCGAAGCCGCGCGCGCCCTGGGCCTGTGCCATCGCGGCGATGTCGATATCCGGATCGTTGATGCGCTGGCCAATCCACTTATTCTCGACCGGCCGCTTGCGCATCCGCGCGACGCGCTCCTGATGCACCTCGTCATTGTAGAACGAGCGGTTGTTGCAGCAGATCATCAGCAGCGGCACGCGGTAATGCGCGGCCGTCCAGATCGCGGTGCAGCCCATCATGAAGTCGCCATCGCCCACCAGAGCCACCGGCAGCCGGCCCGTGCCCTTCAGCGCGAGCGCGACACCGACGGTGATGCCGGGACCAGCGCCGACGCCGCCGCCACCGCTCGAACCGGTATAATCGAGCGGATGGTTATAAGGCCACCAATTGCCGTCCCAGGAGATCGGCAGATAGGCGAGGCAGGTGTCGCGGGTGCCGACGGCCTTGCGTAGCGACTGCGCGATATGGGCGACATAGAGCTTGTCTTCGGCCAGCTGCGGCACGCTGGTCGGACGCGGCGTCACCGCTGCCTTGGCCTTGGCGCCGAGCGCCGCAACGATCTGCGCCACCGCCACATCGGAATCCGCCGCGACCATCAGGTCGACGGTCGGGAGCTTGTGGTAATCCATGCTCCAGCCGTTATGGACCTGATAATCCATCGAGACATTGATCACCGTGCCTTTCGGCGCGCCGCCGAGCGCCTGGAACGTGCCGCCGACATCGAGATATTCGAGGCACAGGATCACGTCGGCCTGCTGCAGCGCCTCGACCACCTCCTTTGACGGGCCAAGGCCGGTCGGTGCACCGATATGCAGCGGATGATGAGTCGGAAAAACGGCCGCGGGGCCGCTCTTGGTCGTCACCTTGGCATTGATGGCTTCCGCCAGCGCAACGCGCGCATTCCAGTGACCGACGTCGCGCGAACCGCGCCCCATCATGATGACCGGATTCTTCGCGCTCTTCAGCAGGGCGACGACTTTCTTCAGCGTGTCCTCCGACATGCCGGTCGCGACAGCGGCGGTGAAGCGCTTCACGTCCACCGGCGGCAGCGGCTCCGGCAGCTTCATCTCCTGCATCTCGGCATCGAGATTCACATAGACCGGTCCCTGTGGCAGCGTGTTCGCCATCCAGGCGGCGCGCATCAGCGATTCCTGCGCGGCGGCGGGAGAGGCCGGCTGGTCGTCCCACTTGGTATAGTTGCGCACGATCGCGCCCTGGTCGGCGGCGGTGTGGATCCAGTCGATCCATGGCCGGCGCTTGGCGGCATCGACCGGGCCGGTGGCGCCGAGCAGCAGCACCGGCGCGCGATCGCACCATGCATCGAACACCGCCATGGTGGCGTGGAACAGCCCGACATTGGAATGCACCGCCGCGGCCATCGCCTTGTCGGTGACCTTGGCATAGCCATGCGCGATCGCGACCGCGGCTTCCTCATGGAGGCAGAGCAGCATCTGTGGGGTTTTGTTGCCGAGATAATTCACGATCGAGTCGTGAAGCCCGCGATAGCTCGCGCCCGGGTTGAGCGCGATATAGGGAATGTCGAGCGCGCGCAGCGACTCGGCGACCACGTCGCTGCCGAATAGCGGCGCGTTGGTGCCGATCCCCACCGGACGTTCGAGCGAACCGGTGTCGACGGAGGTCATCTGGGGCGCGGCTGCGCCCTTCGAGGTCGGTGGGGTCATTGAAGGGGCGTTTCCTGGTGGGTGATTTCCGGGCGGATCAAACGCGATCAGGGGCCCGGGCGCAACTGGTCTGGCGGCAGTGGCCGGCTGGCGGGCGGACTACGATGGAGCCAGCCCAAATCATGGTGGTCGCCCCCGCGAAGGGGCCCAGTTTACACCGCCAGCTGAAACCGTTCGAAGCGGTGCAGTTCCTCTTCGATGCGGCGCTTCAATTCCTTGCGCGGGCCTTTGCCGATCCAGGTCCATTTCTGCATCAGCATTTTCTTCTGCTTGCGGTCGGTCTTGAGATCGATGGCGGCGACGATCTGGTCGCCGACCAGCACCGGCAGAGCGAAATAGCCGAACAGCCGTTTCTCCTTCGGGACATAGGCCTCGAAGCGATGTTCGTAGTCGAAGAACAGGTGCGTGCGCTTGCGCTGGATGATCAGCGGGTCGAACGGCGAAAGGATATGCACCATATCCGATGCGGGATCGCGCGCTTCGAGAATGTCCGGCCGCGCCCAATGTTCGAACTTGCCCGCGCCCTCGAGCACGACCGGCACCAGTTCGCCGCGGCGCAGTCTGGCTTCGATCAATTGCCGGATCGCCGGCTTGCGCTTGGCGTCGAGGTAGCAGACCGAATCCAGGCTCACGACACCCTGCGCGCGCAATGCCCGATCGAGCAGATAGCCCGACATCTCCGTCGCCGAGGCGGGCTTCGGCGGTCTGTCCCAGCCGAAATGCCGCTCCATCAGTTCGTAGCTCTTGAGCATGCCTTCGCGTTCGCTGATCGTCACCCTGCCGGCGTAGAAAGCCTGCTGCAGCGCGTGCTTCGACGGCTTGCGGCTGGCCCAGGGATGCAGCTTATCAACCAGCACGTCGTCGTCGATGTCGCGGATCGTCAGTGCGCCGCCGTTCCGGATCAGCGCCATGACCTTGCGCAGATCGGCGTTGGTGACCGACGCGAACCATCCATGCCGCTCGCGCTGGTATTGCTTCATGGTGCCGGTGAAGAAGCGCAGATCCTTGGTCGGCACGTACGACAACGCGTGCGTCCAATATTCGAACACGCTCTTGTCGAGGGTCTGTGCCTGATGCAGATGCTCGCGCCGATAGGCCGGAATGCGCGACCAGAGAATGTGGTGGTGGCAGCGCTCGATCACATTGATGGTGTCGATCTGCACATAGCCGAGATGCTCGACCGCCGCAGTGGTTGCCGCTGCGCCATCGCCGAATGGCGCGACGGTGTCGAGCCGCTGTGCATGCAGCCAGATGTGTCTGGCTTGCGCTTTGGTCAGCGGATGGGATGGCGGTGAATTGCGGGGCATTAGTCCGTCACCCTGAGGTGCTCGGCGTCTTCGCCGAGCCTCGAAGGGCGCTGATCTCGGGTTTACCCGAGATCAGCAAATTAAATTGCTCAAGTCGGCAACAGCCG
>CANKHJ010000286.1 GCA_947481635.1 Bradyrhizobiaceae bacterium | reverse complement strand
GCCGTTCGCGCTCGGCCCCGACCTCGCGTTGCTGCGCCGGGTCGGGCCGGCGATCCTCTGGATCGGCGCGCTGCTCGCGAGCCTGCTGGCGCTGGAGCGGCTGCTTTCCACCGATCACGAGGACGGCTCGCTCGACCTCATTCTGATGAGCCAGGTACCGCTCGAACTCGCACTCGGCGCCAAGGCGCTAGCGCATTGGCTGACGACCGGGCTGCCGCTGGTGATCGCAACGCCGTTTCTCGCCCTGCTGCTCAACCTCGAGCCGCAGGCCACCGTGGCTGTTGCGCTGACGCTGCTCGCGGGCACTCCGGCGCTGACCTTCACCGGCCTGATCGGCGCGGCGCTGACCGTATCGCTGCGGCGCGGGGGATTGCTGGTCGCGGTGCTGGTCTTGCCGTTGACCGTGCCGGTGCTCATCTTCGGCGTCGCGGCTTCGAACGCCGCGATGATCGGACCGGTGCCCTTCGGCACGCCTTTCGCCATATTATGCGCGCTGACATTAATGAGCCTGGTTGTCGGCCCATTCGCCGCGGCTGCCGCAATCCGCCAAGGACTCGACTGAACAATGACGCTGATCAATCTCGCCAATCCAACCCGCTTCATGTCGCTCAGCGAACGGGCGCTGTCCTGGTTCGCCGCGGCGACGCTGCTGGCCTTCGCGGTCGGACTGAACCTCGCGTTCCAGGCGCCCGACGACTACCAGCAGGGCGCGACCGTGAAGATCATGTTCCTGCATGTGCCGGCGGCGTGGCTCAGCATGTTCGTCTGGGCGGTGATGAGCCTCGCAGCGCTCGGCACACTGGTCTGGCGCCATCCGCTCGCCGACGTCGCGGCCAAGGCCGCGGCCCCGATCGGCGCCGCCTTCACACTGATCTGCCTGGTCAGCGGCTCGCTCTGGGGCCGACCGATGTGGGGCACCTATTGGGTCTGGGATGCGCGGCTCACCTCGGTGCTGGTGCTGTTCCTGATGTATCTCGGCGTGATCGCGCTGTGGCGAGCGGTCGAGGATCCGTCGCGGGCGGCACGCGCCGCCGCGATCCTGACGCTGGTGGGCGCGGTCAACCTACCGGTCATCAAGTGGTCGGTGGATTGGTGGAATACGCTGCATCAACCGGCGTCGGTGATGCGCGTCGACGGACCGGCGATCCATCCGAGCCTGCTTTGGCCTTTGCTGGCGATGGCGCTCGCGTTCTTCCTCCTGTTCCTCACGTTGCATCTCACGGCGATGCGCAACGAGATCATGCGGCGGCGTCTGCGCGGCATGCAGCTCGCGCATGCCGGCAGCGCGGCGGGGGCCTGATCATGAATCTCGGTCCTCACGCCACTTTCATCATCGCTGCCTATGGCAGCGCGGCGGTGGTCGTCCTGGTACTGATTTCATGGATCGCGCTCGATCGCCGGTCGCTGACCCGCGACCTCGCCGAGCTTGAGGCGCGCGGCATAAGGCGCCGGTCGGCACGCCTTCGCGAGGACGCGTGAGCCTCGCTACCGAAGAGACTGGCCTGAAGCGGCGGCGCATCGTCGTGCTGCTGCCGCTCGCGCTTTTCCTTGCGCTTGCGGCGCTGTTCTTCTTCCGGCTCGGCGCAAGCGATCCCTCGCACATCCCGTCTGCACTGCTCGGCCGGCCGGTCCCGGCGACGACCCTGCCGCCGCTGGCCGGCCTGACCCGCGACGGCACAGCGGTGCCCGGAATCGCCCCGGAGGACTTTCGCGGCGCGGTCACCTTGGTGAATGTGTGGGCGTCCTGGTGCGTCCCCTGCCATACGGAGGCACCCCTGCTGATGGAGCTTGCGGCCGACAAACGCATCCGCATCGCCGGCATCAATTACAAGGACGCGGCGGACAATGCGCGGCGCTTCCTTGGGCGCTACGGCAATCCCTTCGCCGCGGCAGGTGTCGATGCCGACGGCCGCGCCTCGATCGAATGGGGTGTATATGGCGTGCCGGAAACCTTCGTGATAGGCCGTGACGGCCGCATCGCCTACAAACTGATCGGGCCGATCACGTCGGAGAATGTCACCGCGGTACTCAAGCCGGAAATCGAGAAGGCGCTGAAGGCCGCGCCGTAGCTCAAAAAATATTTTTCGCGTTTATCGGCCGTTCATTTGCTGGACACCGCGCCGCCACGAATGCGTCGTTACCATCGCCTTGTCTCATCATGTCCTGGGAGGACAACACAATGCGTCACTTCTCGCTGGTAGCCTTGACTGCACTGAGTCTCATTGCCGCATCACCCGTGATGGCCCAATCCCCGGCGCCCGCGCCGAGCACCGCCCAAAAGATGGCGCCTGCTCCCGCACCCGCCACGAAGGCGGCTCCCGCTCCGGCTGCTGCCAAGGCCGCCGAGTTGCTCGACATCAACTCCGCCGCGAAGGGCGATCTGGAATCTCTGAAGGGCATTGGCTCGGCGCGCGCCGAGGCGATCATCAAGGGCCGCCCCTACAAGGGAAAGGACGACCTTCTCCAGAAGAAGATCGTTCCCGAGAACGTCTACAATGACATCAAGGATAAGATCATCGCCCGTCAGAAGTCCTGACGCACCGATCGATCTCAGGCTGTGAGAGCGTCAGCGATCGTCGGTCGCTGACGCCTCGTCATTTTTCTTCTCGTATTTCTGCAGCAACGGAAATTGCAGCGCGCCGAACACGAAGGTCAGCGGCACCACGCCGAACACTTTGAAGCTGACCCACATGTCCGTGGTCTGGGTGCGCCACACGATCTCGTTCAGCACCGCCATCACGAAAAAGAACCAGACCCAGCGGAAGGTCAGCTTGCGCCAGCCCTCGTCGGTCAGGTTGAACACCTGATCGAACACCATGGCGAGCAGCGACCGCCCCATTAGCAGGCCGCCGGCCAGGATGCCGCCGAACAGCACGTAGATGATGGTCGGCTTCAGCTTGATGAAGGTCTCATCCTGCAGGATCAAGGTGAGCCCGCCGAACACGATCACCACCACCGCCGTGACGATCGGCATCACCGCGACATGGCGCGACAGCGTATAGGACGCCGCCAGCGCCACCAGCACCGTGACCATGAACACCGCGGTCGCGGTGAAGATGCCCCAGCGCGAATTGACGAAGAAGAACAGCACCAGCGGCCCAAGATCGAGCGCGATGCGCAGAAACGGATTGAGCTGCGGTTTTGCTTCGGCCATCACGTCACTCCAATCCGGCGATTGCTCGCGCGAAATCCCTGGCCTCGAACGGCGCGAGATCATCCACGCCTTCGCCGACGCCGATAAAATGCACCGGCAGCTGATACTTTGCCGCGATCGCGACCAGAATGCCGCCGCGCGCGGTGCCGTCGAGCTTGGTCATCGCAAGCCCGGTGACGCCCGCGGTTTTGAGGAAGGCATCGACCTGTCCGAGCGCGTTCTGCCCCACCGTGGCGTCGAGCACCAGCAACACCGCATGCGGGGCGGTGACATCGACCTTTTTTATCACGCGCACGATCTTTTCAAGTTCGCCCATCAGCGCGGTCTTGTTCTGGAGCCGGCCCGCGGTATCGACCAGCAGCACGCCGATGCCCTGCTCGCGTGCCTTGGTCAGCGCCTCGAAGGCAAGGCTCGCGGCGTCGGCGCCCGGCTCGCTCGCAACCACCGGCGCTCCGGTGCGCTGCCCCCAGATCTTGAGCTGCTCGATGGCGGCGGCGCGGAAGGTGTCGCCGGCCGCGATCATCACGGCGTGCCCTTCGCCGCGGAATTTGGCCGAGAGCTTGCCGATGGTCGTGGTCTTGCCGGAGCCGTTGACCCCGACCACCAGAACCACGAAAGGCCGCGCCGCGCCGATGGTGAGCGGCTGCGCCACCGGCGCCAGCACCTTCTCGACCTCGGCCGCGAGGATCGCCTTCACCTCTTCCGGCGCGATCTGCTTGTCATAACGACCGTGGCCGACCGCCGCGGCGATCCGTCCGGCCACGTCGATGCCGAGGTCGGCGCGGATCAGCGCCTCCTCGAGCTCCTCGATCATCCCGGCGTCGAGCTTGCGCTTGGTGACGAGGTCCGCGATCGCGCCGCCGATCGAGGCCGAGGTGCGCTTCAGGCCGCTGCTCAGCCGCTGCCACCAACTTGGTTTGTTTTCACTCATGCGGCGCCCGTGATAGCGGTTTGAAGATGACTCCGGAAGAAATGGTTTCGCGGCTGCTTTACCGCGATGGGCTGATGCTGGTGATCGATAAGCCGGCCGGCTACGCCGTGCATCGGGGGCCGAAAGGCGGCGAAAGCTTGGAAGACCATTTCGACGCGCTACGCTTCGGCCTGCCACGCTCACCCTCACTGGCGCACCGGCTCGACCGCGACACCTCCGGCTGCCTGGTGCTTGGCCGCCACCGCAAGGCGCTCGCGTCGCTCGGCAAGCTGTTCAAGAACGGCCAAATCGGAAAGACCTATTGGGCCGTGGTGGACGGGGGTCCAACCGAAGACCAGGGCCGCATCGACCTTGCACTCGCCAAACGCGACGAATCGCGTGGCTGGTGGATGAAGCCCGATCCG
>CANKHJ010000285.1 GCA_947481635.1 Bradyrhizobiaceae bacterium | reverse complement strand
TGATCAAGCGCATCGACAATGCCGACGAACCGGCGGCCGAGGCCGACGCCGCGACCGAAAGCTTCCTCGCCTTCATGAAGACGACCCTCGGTGAAGCGGTATTCGACGTGCGCCGCTCCGATCGCCTGACCGACAGCGCCGTCTGCCTGGTCGCCTCAGACGCGCAACCGGATCGTCACCTCGAACGGCTGCTGACTGGCGCCGGCCGGCTGACGACGGCGTCGAAGCCGATCCTCGAGGTCAATCCGCGTCACGCGCTGATTGTCTCGCTCGCCGCGTTGCCCGACGAGGACCGCGCGATGAAGGAGGATGCAACCCACCTGCTGTTCGACGAAGCCCGCATCCTCGACGGCGACCGCCCCGCCGACGTCCGCGGCTTTTCCGAACGGCTGACACGTCTGATCCAGCGCGGCGTTGCTTCCAGGTGAGATGAACGCTGTCCGCCTTTATGGTCGCGCAGGCCGCTCCAATCGCGCGCGCAGCAATTGAGGCGAATTTCTATTCGCCACCTCGCCCATAATCCGCACCTGGCGGCACTCGGCTTTCGTGACGCTTCCGGTCGGGCAGTTTTCGATAACCCACTTCAAATCCGCCGGCGCCATACCCACCACATCAAGAGCGTAAGACGGCCCCTCGTTGTTAGGCGTTTCGCAGCGTATGAAGTATGTAGTGACGCCGGCGAGCACGCAATCGTCAACGCGAACGATTCTTTCTCGAAGCTGATGGTGCTTGGCGACAAGTTCGGCGCCCGTGATGTCCAGGACATCCTGCGCAGCCGCGGAAGCAGTTAGACTGCCGGCAATGAGCAAGATCGTGAATTGTCTCCACATCTGGTTCCTGTAGAGCGACAAGGGCCCGTCTAGGTTCAATCGGAGAGACATAAGGTTGCGTCACTCGCAGCCGATTTGTAGTTCAATACCGGCGGTACGGCGTCGGCGCGGGATCCAGACAAGCTTTGTTATATCCGGACGCGCACGGCCTGACGCACCGGTCGAACCAGATACGCGGCGCCGATTGTGACGGCGAGCGCAATGCTCGAGGCCATCGCAACATACGGCGTGAGCATCAGAACTTGCATCAACATGGCGTCATCCAGTCTGTCATTGCACGGTTCAACCGATGGCGGAGTCGTTCGTTCCAATGTTTTTCGTTAACGCCGTTAACCATTGTGTCGGCGGCGGCAAGTAAGCCGCCCTGCGCGAGCCACCCGGTGCGGGCAGTTTCTGCCAATCAAAGGCCTGACGGCACGGCGCCTGCGTCAATGGTTGCGGCGGACGCGCGGCGAGACTGCGGCGGAGGCGGACAGTCTCATTCATGCCGGCTTCACCCGGATTCATGCAGATAGAGTGGATGAGCTTCGCCGATTGGTCCGAGACAGAGATTCACGATCTCAGATGGGCCGCCCGCCAGGGCCGTTCGCTTGAAGACATCGCGCAGCATCTGGGGCGCTCCACCGCCGACCTGGAGCGCAAAGCGTGCGCACTCGGTATCGCGCTTCCGACACCGGACGCACCGAGCGCGGATGACCTTTCGGATCGCGCCTGAGATCTGAGTTGGTCAACCGGCGTTACTTCCGCTCCGACGACCAGGGGAAATTCACGTACTGATCGCGGGTATCGTAACAAATGTTGCCATACATCTTCAGATACGCGTCACGACGCGCTCGATCCGCATAAACTCCTGCAGGGTTCAGAAGATCAGCCTCATATTGCGCGATGTTGGCCAGCGACAATGCGCGCGGCAGGATATCCATGGCCTGAGGAATGGTCTTGCCCTCCAGCCAATCCGCGGCATGCTGGCCCATGGCGTAGCCGAAGACCGGCGAATTCAGGCTGACGCTGGCTTTATATGGACCGCCTTTTTTGATTTCCGCCACAGCCTCCAACTCCCCGTCGATGCCGCCAAGGAATTGATCAGGCCGCGCCTTGCCCGCCTCCCGCAACGCCATCAGCGCGCCCAGCACGACGGTATCGGCGCCAAGCACGACGTCGACGTTGGGATGCGCCAGGAGGATGGTGCTCATGGTCGCGAAGCCACCCTCCTTATTGACGGTCGTGGGCGAGATGTCGGCAACGATAACGACGCCCGGAATGTCGATGAGCGCGTCGCGCATGGCGACGAAACGGGGCGCAAGAAATTGCAGGCTGTCATGGGTCAACAGCACGACCCGCGCCTTGCCGCCGAGACGGGTTTTAATATAGGCGGCGGCCGCGTCACCCAGCACCTTTCCGGTCAGATATTGGGGCGCGTTGAGCAGCGACGTCGCCGGCGGCGGGACGACGGCCCCGACATAGGCTCCCGACCAGATGATTTGTTGAAGGCTGCGGGACAGCGACGGCGGATCGACCGGCGCGGCGACCACCCCACCGACTTTCGATGCGAGAAAGGCCTGCACCTGCTCGATCATTTTCGCCGGGTCGTTTCCCGCCAGCGAAGCCCTGAATTCAAATCCGCGGTCTTTGGCTGCCATGGCCAGACCGCGCGCGACGCCTTGCATGAACTGGCGCTCGTTGTCCTGGGCGAAGGCCAGAACGCGCTGGAGGCCGGGCGGCGCGGTACAGAGCGAAGCACCCGGATCAAACGGTGGGAAAACTCTCGGCACCGTGATCCCGGGCGGTCCCTCCTGCGCCAATAGCGGAGAGCCCAATCCCATCGCCGCATAGATCGACAGCGTCACGGCGATCAAGCCGCCCCACAGGCAAGCAGGCTGATTACGCTGTCTCCGCCCCATATGCCCCCCTGCCCCAGGAAATTCGACCCCTATCGAGTGTACGACGCGGGTCGAGCACGGGCGAGTCGGCGGGAAACGCCCAGGCAGGCCGAAAGTTCACCGCACTGGTGGGCGGCCTGACGTGCGGGAGGCCTTGTCAGTCCGGCTGCAACGAGAATGTCAGCCGTGCGGTCGTACCGGGATGACGCGTCAGGTATTCGATCTTGGCGCTCATGGTGCCCGCCATCGCGTTGACAATCCGGGTCCCAAGTCCGGTGCCCTTGATCGGCTCATCGTCACGCCTGCCGACGCCGTTATCCTCCACCACGAGTTCCCCTCGCCCATCCGGCAGGCCTTTCAGGCGAACGCGGACTTCGCCGGCGCCATCGGGATACGCGTACTTGAATGCATTGGTGACCCATTCCGTGCCGACAACCCCCAGGTTGACGCTGGCATCAGTCGAAAGCCTGAGCGGCTCGAGGTCGTGACGCAGCGAGGCGCCATGGCCATCGGCCCGCATCGAGGTTTCCAAGTGTTCGAGCAGTCCGGCCAGATACTCATCAAGCGTTACGACGCCCACCTCGCCGGAGCTGTAAAGCCGTTTGTGAACCAAAGAGATGGCGTAGATGCGCGCTTGCGTCTCGTCGAGCGCGTCTTTCGCGGCCTGGTCTGTCACCGCATTGGATTGCAGCCTGACCAGCGACACCAGAAGCGCCAGGCTGTTGGCGACCCGATGATTGACTTCGGACAGCAAGACCTCTGCACGGTCCCGCGCGCGTGCGAGATCCGCCGTTCGGTGCTTCACGCGCTGCTCCAGGCTGGCGTTGAGGTCGCGCACCTCATCGCGGGCCTGCGCGATTTCCCTCGTGTAGCGCAGAACGGTGACGACCACGCCACCGATCACCAGGAAAATCACCAGCGCCCCGACGATCGAGACCCACCTGAGCATCGACGCGTTGGCGCGCTGCTCGTCGACCCCGGTGGTGAGCCTCTCATCCGCAGCCTGGATGAATCCGGACAGGAATATGTTGGCTTCATCCATCAACGCCTTCCCGCGATTGGTCCGGAACAGCGCCAGCGCATCCGCCTCCCGACGGTCGCTCTTCAGCGCAATCGTCTGGTCCATCTCATTGACTTTTTCAGAGATGAGGCTCGTCAGGCGCTGCAGCATGACCTCGGCCTCCTTGCGAGATCCGAGGGTCCGGTTCAGAGCACTCAATTGACGCAGCGCCAGCGTCTTCGCGCTATCGTAGGGAGCGAGATAAATCTCATTTCCGGTGAACAGATATCCGCGCTGACTGGACTCGGCCGTGCGAATTGCGTCGCGCAACTCGACTGCTGCGCCGCGCGTGTTGCGTGCCTCGATCGCTTCATTGAAATAGACCTGCGCGCGCTCGCCGAGCCAGATCGTCATTCCGACAATGAGGAGCAGGGCCAGGAATCCAACCGCAAGCAGGCCAATGGTGGAGCGAACGACGAAACGGCCGGTCATCGGCATGGTGGTCGACGCCCGCCTGGTCTTTCAATGTCGTACAGGGCCATTGGTCCTAAACACGGTTGCATATCTCTCATTGTGTCGGATGGTATAGAAACACGGCAGCGTCACCTAGGACCAATACGAGCGTTTCCGTCCGGGCTCCGTTTGCATGCGGTGTGGTGTCCGATTGACCGGCCCATCCAGTGCACGCAATCGTTTGCCAGATTGCACGCGTCTTCAGCCTTGACGGATGCCCATAACCCGCTTGTCGCGCCGGAACTTCCTTGCCGCACCGGTCGCGCCCCTG
>CANKHJ010000284.1 GCA_947481635.1 Bradyrhizobiaceae bacterium | reverse complement strand
TGTGAGGTTCCTGCTCAGCGTCGCCATCGCATTGGCGCCGACGAGGTCGCCGCTCTGCGCCGCGCGCAGCGCCAGCGCATTCAGGCCCGCGGCATCCGGATTGGCGCCGAGCTCCGACAGCAGCGCGTTGCGACTGGCATTGGTGCGGACCTCCCGATAGAGCCTCGGAAGCTCGGCCAGCGATGAGAAGTCGACCTTGGGAATGGTCAGTTCGGTCATGTCAGTAAATTCCTTTCAGCATCCTGTTCGCGCCTGCGACAGAGCCACCACTGCCACTGCCACCGCCGCCACCGAGCAAGCTGAAACTTCCCGGAGGCATGCCTGCCGCCAGCGATGCCAGGCTCAGCCCTGCGCCCCAGATGTTGCCGGAGGCGGCCGCTTCGGCATTCGCGGCCTGCGTCGCCTGCGCATTGATTCCGTTGGTCACGCCCGACGCCAGGTTGACGCGCTGCGCCGCATCGTTGGTGTAGACCGGCGCCTTGGCGGCGTAAGCATTCGCCACGCCCGAGGTCGCTCCGCCGGTCGCCTGCAACTCGGGCGCAACCAGGCCACCGAGCCGGTTCTGCCAATTGCCATACTCCTGGTTGGCGAGGCCGTTCACGGTGGCAAGCGTATCGAGCGAGGTATTGCCGCTGCCCAGCATGCCGCGCGAGGCCGCGCGCCGGTCGAGCGCATCGAGCGATTGATCGACGCCGAAGCGGTAGCCCGGCCCGGCCTGGAACGCGCCGGCCGCGCGCGTGTTGCCCGCCGCGCCGTTGAGGCCGAGCGAGTCGAGATAGAGATCGGTCCCCTGCCCGTATTTCGCGCCCAGCGCCGCGAGCGGCGCATAAGCACCGGCCGATTGATCGAGCGCACCGATCGCGCTGTCGCGGCCGGTGTTGAGATAGCCGATGCCCTCGGTCTTGAGCGCGGAGAGCCGCTCGGTATTGTCCTGCGCCGCACGTTTGGCGCTGTCGCCGGTGAAGATGTCGAAGATGCCCATGGTGGGTGATGGTTCCTTTCGCCGTATGCGTTCGATGGCTTGATGTCGGCGGATGAGCCGACGCTCGCGCCACCCCCTCAGTTGTCGCCCTCCGCGAAAGCGGGGGGCCCAGTACGCCGTGACCTATCGATTGAAAGCCGGAGGGAGATTGCCTTCTTCGTTCTGCACGGCGTACTGGACCCCCGCGTTCGCGGGGGCGACAAGTTGTGGTTGGGATGCAGAGCGTGTCACGAACCACGCGCCCTCAATTCGTCCCCGGTGTCCACTTCCGCGTCGTCGTATTGTAGATCGCGACCTGTCCGTTGCCCGGAGCCGTCGCCGACACATCCGACAAATTCGCAAACCCGATCAGCTCGCGGCTCTTGAAATACTCGAACCACGCCTGCGTGATCCGCCCGGTGCCATCCACCATCGGCACCGAGGGATTCGGGATCGGCTTGAGCATCGCCATCAGCCGGCCTTCAGGTCCGCACGCATGTCGGCCGCCATCAATCCGAAATGGCGCGGGTCGGACATGCGGATCTTCCAGATGCGCCCCTGCGCGCCGGTGGTGCCGTTGTTGAACAGCGTCACGCGTGTCTGTGGCCGGCCCTGGCGCCCGAGCTTGCGGAGACGCGGATTGGTGAAGCTCGCGCCGCCATCGTCGCTATAGGAAATCTCCACGCTCGGATCGGTCTCGTTCGGATCGATGCCGGTGGCGAGGCCGACGCCGGGCGCAAAATCGAAATCCGCGCGCGCGCAGCGCACCCGGTTCGGAAACTTCTGCACCGGCGCCGACCACACCTCCGCGATCAGCGGCGCGCCGGCTTCGGTATGCACGGCGCGGCTGATCGCGAGGATATTGCCGCTATCGGTGTCGCCACACAGCCATCGGCCGAATGCGTTGAAGGACTGCGTGCCGCGCCAGCGCGACGCGAGGTAGCTCGCGCGCTCGTCCCACTTGCCGGTGTTGAGGTCATATTCCCAGGTCCAGTCGGCACACGACAGCACCCATTTCGGATGGCCGCCGCAGATATGCACCGAGGCCTCGAGGCTGGTCTTGTCCGCCACCGCCTCGATCAGCCGGTCGAGATCCGGCGACGACACCTTGGTCGGCGTATAGCCGTCGAGCTGATGCACCGCGTTGTCGTCGCCGACGAACAGCAGCCCCTTGCCGAAGCCGTCCTCATGGCCGGAGATCGCGCGCTTGCCGATCAGCCCGCGCTGGATCACCGCCGCGCGCGAGAACGGAAAGCCGGTCGGATTGCCGCTATTGCCCCACACCTCGATCGAGCCGGCGCTGCAGATCAGCAGCTGGCCGTTCCACGGGATCACGCGATATAGCGTGTCGCTCTTCGCCTCCGCGGTGATGAAGTCATTGGCGTTGATGGTGATCGCGTTCAGCCCGGACGCGAAGCAGCGCCCATCCGCGATGCCGAAGAAGAAATAGCCGTCGAGAAAACACACGTCCGTCGGCGACGGCAGGTCGGCATCGTTCAGGTCCGCGATCACGTCGGCGGCCAGCGTGAACACGCCGGCGGCGCAGACCAGCACGATATCCGGCGTCGGCCGCTTGGTGTTGCGCGCGAAAGACACCCGGTCGGTGCCGTCGAGATCGTCCACCGCCGCCGCCGCGCCGCCGGCCGCGGTGAATTTCACCACCGCGCCGTCGAACGCCGCATACAGCGTCGCGCCATTCAGCAGCGCGCCGCGGAACGTCGCCTCGTTCGAGGTGCCGAAGTCGGCCAGCCCCGGCACGCGATGGCGCACCGCGCCCGCGCGTCCGCTCTCGCCGAGCGGTTCGGCATAGCAATTGATCAGCCGGCCCGCGCCCTCCTGCGGGCGCTCGCCCGGAAAGCTCGAGAACGGCAGCGGGATAGCCACCATCAGAAATAATCCGGCTTGAGGGCTTCGAAGGTCGGCCGCGGCGCGGTCAGCCGGCGCAACGCCGCCTCGTCGATGCGCCTGGCGTCTTCATTCATCGCCGTGCCGAAGCGCGGGCCCGCGACGTTGGCGAGCAGCCGCGCGACGCTGAGGAAATATTCGTTCGGGATCTCGTCGGCATCGGGGATCGAAACGATCTCATCCTGCGCGAGCTGCGCCAGCAGCGGCGCGACATAGCCGCCGATCGTATCGAGATCCTCCACCGCCGGCGTCTGCGAGGAATCCATACCGGTGAGGATGCCGAAGGCCTCGGTCTTGAGCTCGGTCAGCGTCTTGAACTCGGCCATCGCTCAGCGTACCGCGAAGTGGCTGTTGTTGCGGAGGTTGGGATTGAGCGCGAGCCAGGCCTCGTCGACGACGACCGGCTTGCCCTTGGGGAATTGCTTGCCGCCATATTCCGCGATCTCCGGATCGCGCCCGCCGCGCGGATCGCCGGTGAAGGTGACGGTCAGCGATTCACGCTTCGCCGCAACTGCAGGTTTTCTCTTCGCTCGCGCCATCATTCGCTCCTCAAGGACGCCGTTCATTGTTGCTGTTATTGCTTCGCGTTGACCGTGCGTGCCGCGGCTGGACACGCCATGAGACTTCGGCCAAAATTCCAACACGAAAGTTAGGATTCGAGTTCGTTGGCCTGCATCAAGCGTTGCGAAGCCTCGGACGAAGTCAGCGTTGCGAAATTGCGGCTTTAAGGGCCGAAGGGGTGACCGCCGTGAAAGCTCTTGGATTGCTTGCCGCCGCGCTTGTTCTGCTCTCGGCGCCGGCCATGGCAGGCTGCGAGGATGGCGAGCAGCTCGCGGTCACCGGCACGGTCTCGCAGATCTATGAGAATAAAGCTGGTGGCTGGAACCTTGTTCTCAGCCAGTTGAACAAGGAATTGATCGCCTGCGATGTAGAGTTTCTGATGGGCTCAAAGACACCAAGACCCACTTTCGTGCTCGTCGTCAGCCGCAAGCCGCCGCCCCAATGCCGGGTCGGCTCCCGCGTGCAGGCAACGATTGAATTATCCGAAGGTGTTTTAAGCGGCGATCTTGGTTTGGAGTACAAGACAATCCGTTCGCAGTGCGGCTGACGGCGCGCACCGGCCGCGGCCAAAGTCGCCTCAAGGCGGACCAAATGGCTTTTCGCTTCGCCGGCTCCTGCGCGCTGTGCCTCCAGGCAGGAGTTGAATGTCGAAAGCATCCTACGAAGTGATCGTCGGCGCGGCCCTTGTCGTGACCGCGGTGCAGCTGTCAATCCTGCGCCAGCCGTTTGACGTCGGCGACACCCTGATGCGGTTTCTCGGCGCGATCGCCATCGGCTATGTGGCCGTTGGCCTGGCGCTGCTGTTGACGTGGGGCAAAGCGAGCCGCGCCATTGCCACGGGCTGTGCCGTCGTAACGATGTTGCTTGCCGGCGCGTTCGGAATCTGGGGGTAGCGGCCACTTCAGTTCCTCTGAGAGGCGTCATCCCGACGCGGCCGCGAAGCAGGGCTTCGTCGTCGGCAGCATCTGCTGATGAAACGAGTGAATTGCCCCCGACGGAGTGGGCTCGCCGAGAGGGTATTGTGACCGATAGACCGCCCGGCTTCTTCGAAGGCACCGGAATGCCAGACGCCGGCTGGTGGGAAG
>CANKHJ010000283.1 GCA_947481635.1 Bradyrhizobiaceae bacterium | reverse complement strand
CCCGCGCGCAGGAGCGGCGTCAACCGGCGCGCGTGAGCTCGGCCTCCAGCGCGCGATCGACCATTTCAAGCTCGGTGGGATAATCCTCGGCGAGCATCTTCATGAACCACTCGCGAGACTCGATGCGCTGCCACAGGGCGCGGCGCTGCGCTTCGGTGAGGGCATAAAAGCAGGCGAGCTCGATCCGCGCAGCCACGATCTCGGCACGCGCCCGCGCGATCAGCCGGCTGGTGGTGGCGAGTTCGAAATATTCGGTGTGTCTTAACAGGTCGGTCACCCGTTTCTCCCGGCTCGATGTGGCCACGCGTTCGTGCCGCAGAACCTGCCAGAGCTTTCCCAACGCCGCGTGAATGCGAATACGAGATTTGCACCGATCGGTTCATGCGCCGCTCACGATCCTGACTCAGCTTACGCTGCCGTTAACGGAACCGTGGGCGGGAACCGGCGTTACCACTGGTATTCAGGGGCGCTGAGGAGCGGATGATGAAAGCAGAGCCCTTTGTGGTGCACTTCAAGTCTGGGATGTGGATTCTGACCTCGGACCAGACCGATGAAGCGGTGTTCGTGAATGAGGCGGTGGCCGAACTCGCCGCCATTCAAGCCGCTCATGAATACAGCAAGCGCGGAACCCACGCCGCCGTGCTGGTGCAGGTCGACATCGCCGACACATTCCAGGTGGTCTGGACCAGCGACCTGCCGTTGCCAGCCTATTCAAGCCTGCAGCTGCACTAGCTGGCGCGGAGATTTGGTGAATCGATTCCTGGTTTCGGCGTCCGGTTTGCGGAGCAGGACGTCATAGGCCCTCCACGCTGACCAGCCGCGCTGAACTGCAGGCGTCGCGGACATGCTTGAGGCCTTGATAGACGGGTCCGTTGTAAAACGACTCCCACGCGGCGACTGAGGGAAATTCAAGCAGGACGATCCGGCGTGGCTCCCAGTCCCCTTCGTAAACGCGATGGCTCCCGCCGCGCGCCAGATATTTTGCGCCGGCTTGTTCAAGCGCGGGCTTCACGCCCGTCATGAATTCCTGATATCGCGCGGGATCGCGGATCTCGACATCGAAGATGACATAAGCGCTCATCCGTTTCCTCCAAAATGAATATGCTGCGAAACGTCTGCATTATCGCATGCGACAGCTCAGTGACGTCAATTTTTCCAGTAGGTTAGAGGCCCAGGCCCGGCCGGTACAGGCGCCATAAGGGCTTGCTTTCAAAGAAAAACCCGCGATCTTAGTCCCATGACACCAGCTCCCAGCACCGCACTTGCCGCCCGTCTTGATCCGGCCGCGCCGATTCCGTTCGACAACAGCTATTCCCGCTTGCCGGATCGTTTTTTCGAGCGCATCGCCCCGACACCGGTCGCGGCGCCGCGGCTGATCAAGGTGAATCGGCCACTCGCCGTGCAACTGGGCATCGATCCGGATTTCCTCGAAAGCGAGGCCGGCGTTGCGATTCTGGCCGGCAATGCGGTGGCCGCGGGCTCGGAGCCGATCGCGCTGGCTTACGCCGCGCATCAATTCGGCCATTTCGTACCGCAGCTCGGCGACGGGCGCGCGGTGCTGCTTGGGGAAGTCGTCGACGCGCACGGCGCGCGTTTCGACATCCAGCTCAAAGGCTCGGGCCGGACGCGATTTTCGCGGCGCGGCGATGGACGCGCCGCGCTCGGCCCGGTGCTGCGGGAATATATTGTCAGCGAGGCGATGGCGGCGCTCGGCATCCGCACCACGCGCTCGCTGGCGGCGGTGCTGACCGGCGAACCCGTGATGCGCGAGAGCGTGTTGCCGGGCGGCGTGGTGACGCGCGTCGCTTCCAGCCATTTGCGGGTCGGCACATTTCAATATTTCGCAGCGCCTCGGGATCTCGACGGCTTGCGCGCGTTGGCCGATTACGCGATCGCACGGCATTACCCGCAGGCCGCCCAGGCCGAGGATCGGTATCTCGCGCTGTTCGATGCGGTTCTCGGCGCGCTCGCTGACTTGACCGCGAGCTGGATGCTGATCGGTTTCATCCACGGCGTACTCAACACCGACAACACGTCGATTGCCGGTGAGACCATCGACTACGGCCCCTGCGCTTTCATGGATGCGTATCACCCCGACAAGGTGTTCTCCTCGATCGATCAGAACGGCCGCTATGCCTTCGGCAACCAGCCGCGCATCATGAAATGGAATCTGGCGCGGCTGGCCGAGTCGCTGTTGCCGCTGATCGCAGGCAGTGAAGACGAGGCCTTCAAGGCCGCCAGCGCGCGGCTCGGCACCTTCGATGCGCGTTACCAGGAGGCCTATCTCGCGGGCCTGCGGCGCAAGCTCGGCCTGGCGGAAGCGCTCGACGGCGATCTCGCCTTGGGCGAGGATCTTCTGGCGCACATGGCAGCGAACCGCGCGGATTTCACCCTGACCTTCCGCGCGCTGAGCGAGGCTTCCGCGGACCCGGCGCATGACGGGGAGGTGCGGCAATTATTCAGCGACCCGGCCGCCTATGACGGCTGGGAGCAGACCTGGCGCGAGCGGCTGACGCGCGAACGGCAAAGGCCGGAGGCACGGCGCGCAGCGATGCGTGCAGTGAATCCGAAATACATTCCGCGCAATCACCGCGTCGAAGCAGCGATCGCGGCGGCCGAGAATGGTAGCTTCGCGCTGTTCGAGGAATTGAACGCGGTGCTCGCAAACCCCTATGACGACCAGCCCGCGCTGGCGCATTACGCTGAAGCACCCGCGCCGGAAGAAGAAGTGCAGCAGACGTTTTGCGGAACGTAGGGCTGCTCTCACCCTTCAGGCTCGCTGCGCTCGCGTCTTGGATTGCGGATGATTGACTGCATGACGGGTTGAGAGCCGTCAGATGGCGGTTTGAACACTCTGTTCGCAACCGTGTTCCAATCAAATTCTCACAAGATTGTAACGGGAAGTGACGGCACCGGAGTTCCAGTGGAACGTTGCCTTGGTGTCCGTATCGAGCCGTCCGGCTCAGAACCCAGAGAGATAGGTGAGGTTCGACCCGTTTTCGAGGAGGAATTTGTCATGTCCGCAACAGATTTTATCCTGCCGCGTTGCCCGCTTTGCTCGAATGCCATGGCGCTGCATGAGGCGTATCCTTCCGGCGCCGGTGTCTTTACCTGTTTTTTCCGTTGCGTCGTGTGTTTCGTCCAATACCCGCGCCAGATCGCTGCCGATCTCATGGACCTCGTCCGTGCACAATCCCGCGCTGACGAAGGGATCGGCTGATGTGCAGCATGCTGATGCGTTACGCTGCTTCGGTTGCGCGGCGCTCCGCGCCGCGATGCTTCGGCGTGGCGTCGGGCGTCGGCTCGAAGAACCGGTATACGCCGCCGCCGTCGGCCTTGGCGCGATAGAGCGCAAGATCGGCCTGCTTCATGAGCGCATCGGCATCGGTGACGCCATTTGGCGCGGTTGCGATGCCGACGCTGGTGCCGACGTTGACCTCGTGCCCGTCGATCTGATAGGGCGCGCAGAGCGCATCGATCAGGCGGGTCGCGAGCGCGATGGCATCGTTCGGATGGACGATGACCTGCACGATCGCGAATTCGTCGCCGCCCAGGCGTGCCGCAACGTCGGAGTCGCGGATGCAAGCGCGCATGCGTTCGGCGACTGCCTGCAACAGCTTGTCCCCGGCGGGATGGCCCAATGTATCATTGACGGACTTGAACCGGTCGAGGTCGAGGCTCAGCACCGCAAAGCTGCGCTGCGAGGGGTACGCGAGCAACTTGTCGATCTTTTCGTAGAACAGCACCCGGTTGGGCAAATCGGTCAGCAGGTCGTGATGCGCCAGATAGGTGATCTTTTCCTCATCGCGCCGGCGTAGCGTGATGTCTTCGAATGTGATCACGAAGCCGCCGTTGGTCATCGGCATGCACGACGCCGAGAAGACCCGCCCGTCGGTGCGCTCGATCGCGACGGTGCTGGTGCGATTCTGCTCTACCATTTTTTGCAGTCCGGCCGCGATCCTGGCCTGATCCTTGGTCGTGGTTTTGGTCAGGTCATCGACCAGTTGCATGCTTTGCGGAACCGTCGTCCCCAGCGCCGCGACATTCCAGTCGTCCCACGACATCCCGATCATTTCCGCAAAGCGGCGATTGGACACGGTCAGCTTGCCCGACGGGCTATACATCAACAGGCCCTGCACCATGTTGTTCAGCGCCGCGTCGAATTGCAGATTTTTCTGCTCGAACCGGTCATTGGCGCGCTGCATCGCCCAGACGAACGACGTCAACCCCGCGCAGAGCAACAACCCTGTGATCAGCACGATCGTTGAGAATGTGTGCCCCTCGAGCAGGGCGCCGGTTGTCTCCGGGACCACGACCGCTGTCCATTGAGCGTCGCCGAAATGAAGCGGGAACGAGAGATGCAAGCCGCCGTCAAGCGACGCCTGCGATCGGGCTTCAATCGGCCGGCCGTCGAGGCGCGATTTATAATAGAGGGCACCTCGAATAATTGCGCCCTGGTCATTGGCCGTTAAATCAGATTCAAGGATCGCACGCGATTTGGCAGCGGAGGCGTTCGAT
>CANKHJ010000282.1 GCA_947481635.1 Bradyrhizobiaceae bacterium | reverse complement strand
ACGCCGACCTGGTCTTCGGTGCGCCATTTCACCCGGCAACGGCGGCTGGCGCTGTTGGCCTGTCCGCTCAGCAACAGGGTGAAAAGCTCGGGAACATCGTCCGGCTTCTCGACTTCGAGCCGCGCGCCGCTGTCGGAAATATCGGCGAGAACGCAGTTCTGCGGCGTGGTTTCGCCGTCTTGGACCCATGCGGCGTAGCGCATCGGTTTACGCACGTGTTTTCGCTTGTCCGAGCGCATCGAGGCGTCCTGCTTGTCGTGATTTCCGCCCGGCCGGGCGGCGGTCTTGGATAGTGATCCACAATAACTGACGGTAATTACCAATCCATAAAACTGGGCTCGCCGGCTGCCGCTAGCCGGCCCGGGCCAGTCTCCGCCTCGCAGGGTTCACCAGAGGTTGCCGCGGATACCAGCGTTCAACCGGCCGCAGGCAGCGCCTTGGCCACGGCATCGACGACACGCGCATCGAGTGGTTCGATCTCCGCGGGAAACACCTTGGCGATATGGCCATCAGTGCCGATCAGGTATTTGTGAAAATTCCAGCCGGGCAGGTCGAGCGGCCGCTCGCTGGCGACCCACCCATAGAACGGATGGCGGTTTGCGCCCTTGATCACGGTCTTCACCGTCAGCGGAAACGTCACACCGTAATGATCATGGGCAGTGCCGGCGATCTCGGCATCGTCGCCGGGCTCCTGCGCGAAGTCGTTCGACGGCACGCCGACGACCATCAGGCCGCGCTCGCGGAACCGCATGTAGAGTTGCTGCAACCCGGTGAATTGCGGGGTGTAACCGCATTGCGATGCGGTGTTCACCACCAGGATCGGCTTGCCGGAATAATCCGCCAGCCGGATCTCGCCCTTGCCGTCGAGGCGTGGGAATGAAAATGCGTAAGCGGTCACGCGGCTCATGTTGGTCCGGCTCGTGCTCTGAGCGAAGGCAGGGATGGCGAAGGCAGGGGTGGCGAGTGACGCGGCCATTCCGGCGATCAGATGTCTGCGGTCGATCATGAATTGCTACTGCGAGGCTTGAATGTGGATGGCGCCTTCGAGATCGCGGCGCAGGCCGAACGCCATCAGTGTTTCGGCCATGATGAACATCGGGCCGATGAAGGCTTGAAACAGATTATCGAGCAACGCCGGACGGCGTCCCTCATACGCCACGTGACCGACAATCTGGAATACCCAGCCACCAACGAACAGCACGGCGAAACTCCACCATGCGGCGGCGACGCCAAAGCCGGCCACCCATTCGCCGAACAGCACCATGGGGATCAGCGCAATCGCCATCGCGATACCGATGCTGCGATCGAGCGCGATCCACCCGATCGCCGCGAGAATTGAAACGATCCAGGCGCCGGAGACCGCCACGCCGCCGACCGGGATGCTCCACAGCGCAAGCACCGGCATCAGCGACAAGACGATGGCGGGGATGCCGATGAAATGCGTGGCGCGGTTGCGCGGATCGCGGTGATAGGTCGCGTAGGTCGCAAGCTGGCGTTCGAACAAAGTGCTCATGACGACCACCTCTTTGACGAAGCAAGATGATAGCGCGGTTCGGGCGGTGGGGCCATCGGCTCGGAGTTCTCTGAGAGAGCCCCCCACCCCCACCCCCTCCCCGCGAGGGGGAGGGGGAGTGCGGCGGAGTTTGCGGCTCTGCTCTTTCTTACCCTCCCCCTCGCGGGGAGGGTCGGCGTGCGAAGCACGTCGGGGTGGGGGGCTGTTTCAGTCTTGGCGCTACAGCGTGACCGGCTTGCCCATGAAATCGCCCTTGCCGACCTCGACACCGCAATGGCGCATGATCGCGTAGGCGGTGGTGTTGTGGAAATAGAAGTTCGGCAGTGAGAAATTCAGCAGCATGCCCATGCCGGTGAATTTGCGCTCGGCGCCGCTCGGAAACTTGAAGACGATTTCCTTATCTTCGGTGCCGTCGACCTGCGCGGGCTTCACGCTCTTGATGAAGTCGATGCTCTTGGCGATGCGCGCCTGCAGCTCGGCGATGGTGGTCTCGTCATTGGCGAAGGTCGGGTTCTCGGCGTCCGACAGGCGCGCGATGGCGGTGCGGGCGTGATTGGTGGCTTCGCGCACCTGGCGCAGCAGCGGAAACTGGTCGACCGAAAGCCGGGTGTTGAGCAGGACCGACGGCTCGACCTTCTTGGCCTCGGCGAAGGCCGCGGCCTTGTCGAGTTGGGCGGAGAGGGCGGTGAGGAATTGAACGAAGATCGGCGCCGAGGCGGCGTACATCGAGATGGTCATGATAGGAATCCTTGGACGGGCGGGGACAGAATGCGTGGAGTCATATATCTCTCCGAGGTCGCCGTCATCAGCCGTCGGAGGGATCAATGCCTGAAGTCATCGTCTACGCGTTGCAGGGCCGTACGCTCGATCAGAAGCGCGGGCTGGTGAAGGACATCACCGAGGCGGTGATGAAGAATTTCGGCGCCGGCAAGGACGATGTGACGATCCAGATCGTCGAATGCCCGCGCACCGACAAGGCCAAGGGCGGCGTGCTGTTCAGCGAAAGATAGCCCCGCTTCAATACGGCTTGTCGCCCTTGATGGTGACGCGGTGCATCAGCCGCTTCTCGGCATAATCCGCGACCGCGTAATGCTGGGTCGAACGATTGTCCCAGACCGCGAGATGGCCGGCCTGCCAGCGATGGCGCACCTGGAATTCCGGCATGCGCAGGTGTGCGAACAAATAGCCGAGCACGGCGTCGCTCTCGGCGCGATCGACGCCGATCAGCCGCGTGGTGTAGCCCTCGTTGACGAACAGCGCCTTGCGGCCGCTCACCGGATGGGTGCGCACGGCGGGATGCAAAGCGGGCGGCAAGGCGCTGAGCTGGTCGAAGCGTTTGCGCCCGGCCTCGTCCTTCCAGAGATTGCTGCGGATGTCGTCGCCGAAGGCCTTGATGGTCCGATGCTCGGCCTGCATGCCGGCGAGATAGGCTTTCATCTTATCGGACAGCGCGTCATAGGCGGCGAACAGGCTGACCCAGATGGTGTCGCCGCCGGTCGAGGGCGCCTCCAGGCAATACAGCACCGAGCCCATGGTCGGGGTTTCGCGGCCTGAAAAATCGGTGTGCCACAGCTCCTTGGTGACGTAGGGCTGCACGCCGCCGCCATAACTCAGCACGTCGATCTCGGGGAAATCGGCGAGCTTGCCGAACGAGGATTCGCTCGCGGGCTGCGGCTCGCCGAAGCCGCGCGCGAATGCTGAAAGCTGCGCGTTGGAGAGCGATTGGCGCTCAAAGAAGATCACCTGATGCTGCACCAGCGCCGCGCTGATGGTCTCGTGCTGGCTGTTGGTCAGGGGCCTGGCCAGGTCGATGCCGGCGATCTCCGCGCCGATTGCGGTGACCACCGGGGTGATGGTCAGCGATCCAGCTTGCGGTGCTGGTGAGCGTGCGGCGGTCTGGGCCAAAGGTTTTCTCCCGGCAATTTTTTAAAGGACGGCTGCCGGGACATTTTCGTTGAACGGCGCGAGCGTCAAGCGCCGATTGCGCAAGGCACAGGTGCCAGCTCCGCGTAATCTTTCCCCGCCGCCGCCCGATTTCGACTGCCTTGCTGCCCCGATTTCGCCCGCTGCTCCCGCTTGTGTTTCCCGGTGCTCAAACGGGATGAGGGGTCATGCCGCGTATTTTGACGTTCCTGAAGCGGTTCTCGGCCGAATTCGCCTTGCGCATCGCGCCGGCGGCGCTCGCTAGCGTCATCGGCGGCTTCCTGTTCACGCAATATGGATCTGTGCCGACCGCGCCTGCCGCTGTGGCTCAGCCCTCCAAGGCCGGCGAGGAGATGATGCAGATGGTGCGCGACGCGCATGATCTGCTCGTCGATTACCTCCGCAAGGAGGCGGATGCGCGCCGCCACGAGGTGGCGCAAGCGCAGCAGGCAGTCGAAGCGCAGAAGGCTATGACGCTCGCCAAGGCGGAAGCTCCCAAGCCGGTAAAGCTGGCGCAGAAGCCGAAGCTTGAGATCGCCAAGCTTGAGCCCGCGAAGGTCGAACCGCCGAAGCTTGCCGAACGCATGCCGCCTGTCGAGCCGCTGCGGCTTGAGCCGGTATCGCTGGAGACGCCGCCGCGAACCGGCATCGTGAATGCGGTTACGAGCAGAGTTCAGGCCGCGGGCTCAGGCGCCTGGGGCCTCGTGGTCGGAGCCGCGAAGCTGCCGGGCCGAATCTGGTCGGTCGGCGAAGATGTGATCGGCGGCGCCCGCTCTCCGGAGGCGCCGCCGTCTCGTTTCACGCAAGCCGCGATGTGACTCCTAGAGCGCGATAGCTAAGCCCGCCGCCACGACCAACGCAGCGGCGGCGAGATCGCCTGATCGCGATGCTTGCCGCCAATGCCGGCTGCAAGCCACGCCGCGACCGCTCCAGCCGCAAGCGAGGCCGCAATCGAGAAGCCAAGGATGATCGCGCTGATGCGGGCCTGCCGGTTGGCTTGCCGCGCCTGTTCGATCACCTGGGTGACGCGTTGGTCGGCTTCGGGTGGCGCAAGGTTGGTCCGCGCTGCCACCATCCGGACCAGTGCCGCGCGGTCATTCGCGAGAATGTCGCGCCGTCCAATCCCGGTCAGCAGGATTCGCCCGGCCTCGCCGCGTATCTCCGGATCGGCCGGT
>CANKHJ010000281.1 GCA_947481635.1 Bradyrhizobiaceae bacterium | reverse complement strand
TGCGGGCCTGCGCGCTTGCACTGAAGCTCCCCGAGCAGTTCTTCGTGCCGCACTACCAGAAGCCGATTCCTTTTTCGCGCATCATGCATTACCCGGCAAGTCCCGAACCGCGCCCGGACAACCAGTTCGGCAATCCACCGCATACCGATTACGGATGTCTCACTCTGCTCGCCCAGGATGACGTCGGCGGCCTTGCCGTCAAGAAGCGCGGTGGCGGATGGATCGACGCACCGCAGATCCCCGGCGCGCTCATCATCAACATCGGCGACATGCTCATGCGCTGGACCAATGACAAATGGGTGTCGACGCTGCACCAGGTCATCAACAATCCGGCGAAATCGCGGTACTCGCTGCCGACGTTTTTTGATCCATCCTACAGGGCCCGTGTGGAATGCATCGAGAGGTGCCAGGGGCCGGGCAATCCGGCGAAATACCCGCCAATCACGTTTGGCGAGTATTACAAGCAGGGTTTGGACAAGACCTACGGCTATCGCAAGCAGGCTTGATTAACTCTACACCTCGGGTCGTGACTGCTTGTCATTAACAAGCACACGGAAGACCATTTGGTTGGCGTCACCGAAATGGTCGGTCAACATAGGAGCGGGAATGGATACAAATGTCAAAATCGAGAATTTCGACCCGGTCAGTCGTTGTTGAAGCCACTACCGATAGGCGCCGAATCCTTGGTCTCAATACATGATTACCTAATATCCATTAAAAAACAATAAATTAGGCGCACAATTATTGCGCGATGAACAAAAAATCCCTCAGCGAACGTGACATCTGTACAAAGTTCATTACCCCCAGCATTGTTGCTGCGGGGTGGAACGTTGACATACAGGTACGCGAGGAAGTCGGCTTCACCGACGGACGAATCTATGTGCGAGGAAAACTCCACGCGCGCGGGGCGCAAAAGCGCGCGGACTACATTCTTTATTACCGGCCCAATCTACCCATTGCAGTCATCGAGGCCAAAGACAACAACCACGCAGTCAATTCCGGTATCCAGCAGGCCCTCGGCTACGCTCAAACGCTAGACATTCCATTTGCATTCAGCAGCAACGGTGACGGCTTCCTGTTTCACGACAAAACGGTAACCGCAGGAGCGATTGAGACTGACATTCCTCTCGCTGCCTTCCCTTCTCCAGAGCAACTCTGGCAGAAATACAAGAAATTCAAGGGTATTTCCGACGAGATGGAGTCGGTAGTCGCTCAAGATTACTTTTCCGACGGATCGAATCGCTCGCCGCGCTACTACCAACAGATCGCCATCAATCGCACTGTGGAAGCGATTGCCCGGGATGAAGGCAACAACCGCCATCTTCTGGTCATGGCAACAGGGACTGGCAAAACGTACACCGCTTTCCAGATAATTTACCGGCTGTGGAAGAGTGGTCTGAAGAAGCGAATTCTGTTCCTTGCCGACCGCACGTCGCTCATAGACCAGACAGTTCGAGGTGACTTTCGTCATTTCAAAGAGGCGATGACGGTCATCAAGCATAAGCAGATTGACACCGCCTACAACATCTACCTGGCTCTCTATCAGGGCCTCTCTGACAACAACGACACTGACGCATACAGGCAGTTCAGCCCTGAATTTTTTGATCTCGTCATCGTGGATGAATGTCACCGCGGGTCCGCGCGCGAGGACAGCAAGTGGCGTGAAATTCTGGATTATTTCAAAGGGGCTACGCACATTGGTCTTACGGCCACCCCTAAAGAAACCAAGGAGGTCTCCAGCTCTGAGTACTTCGGAGATCCGCTCTATACCTATTCGCTCAAGCAGGGCATCGATGACGGTTTTCTCGCGCCGTACAAGGTCATCAAGATCACCTTGGATATTGACGCGGAGGGTTGGCGCCCGCCGAAAGGATTCAAGGATAAAGAGGGCAAACTTGTTGAAGATCGTATTTACAACCGGACGGACTTCGACAAGAACATCGTCGTGGAGGAACGGCGTGAGCGCGTCGCTCAAAAAATTACCGAATTTCTGAAAGGGAGTGACCGGTTCTCCAAGACTATTGTCTTTTGCGTCGATATCGAGCACGCACGGGGAATGCGGAAGGAACTGGCGAACGCGAACGGCGATCTTGTAGCCATCAATAGCAAATATGTGATGCAGATCACGGGCGACGATCTGGAAGGCAAGCGCCACCTGGATGATTTCATCAGTCCCACCGAGCCTTACCCCGTGATTGCCACCACCTCCAAGCTCATGACGACGGGCGTGGATGCGCAAACCTGCAAACTCATCGTTCTCGATTCCAACATCGGTTCCATGACCGAGTTCAAACAAATCATTGGCCGCGGCACCCGCATCAATGAAGATTTCGGCAAGCACTATTTCACGATCATGGATTTTCGGAATGTGACCGCGCTCTTCGCGGACAAGGACTTCGATGGCGATCCGGTCCGAATCAAGGAAGCCAGCGAGGCTGCCGACATTTCGGATGCCGACAATGAGACCGACTGCGAATTGGTCACCGACGAATTGAGTGGGGATGAAGTCAATTTCCCTGAGCCTGAGAAGCCGGATATCTCCATCATTGCCCAGGACGAGGCCGAATACCGGGTGCGCCGCAAAGTGGTGGTGAACGGCGTGGAGGTCACGGTGATCAAGGAACGAGTCCAATACATGGGCAACGACGGCAAGATCATCACGGAGAGCCTGCGCGACTACACGCGGAAAAGTGTTCGCACGTCCTTCGCCTCTCTTGATTCCTTTCTTAGATCCTGGAAGCAGGCAGATAAGAAGCGGGCCATCATCGAAGAACTGGAGCAGCAAGGCGTGATATTCGCTGCTCTGAATGAAGAAATCGGATCGGCTTTCGACCCCTTCGACCTTATTTGCCATGTTGCGTTTGAACAGAAACCGCTAACCCGCCGAGAACGGGCGGAGAAAGTAAAAAAACGCGACTACTTCACCAAGTACGGCGACCTGGCCCGAAAGGTAATTGCAGCGCTGCTGGACAAATATGCCGACGCCGGCGTTCTTGACCTCGAAAACCCGGAAGTCATCAAACTCGATCCGCTCAGCAAGCTCGGTTCGCCAGTGGAAATCATTCGTGCGTTTGGCGGCAAGCCCGCCTACGATACTGCGATACACGCGCTTACCGATGAGCTCTATAACGCCGCCTGAATCAGGACCTGAATGCCTAATATTTCTTCAATAATCAAGAATGTACGCAACATCATGCGGCAGGACAGGGGTGTCTCCGGGGACGCCCAGCGACTGGAACAACTTGGTTGGCTGCTTTTCCTGAAAATTCTTGACGATAAAGACCAGGAACTCGAACTTATCCGTGATCGCTACCGCTCCGTAATCCCGGAGAAGTTCCAGTGGCGAAACTGGGCCGTTGACCCGGAAGGCATCACCGGCGTAGATTTGATCCTTTTCATCGACCACCCCACTGACGGGCTTTTCGTCACGCTCAAGAACCTGAAGGCGCCGCATGCCCCGCAGCGCGCCATGCTCGTGCGCGAAGTCTTTGATGGTTCAAACAACTACATGAAGTCCGGCTATGAGCTGCGAAAGGTCATCAATCAGCTCAACGGCTTCGACTTCAACAACAACGAAGACCGCCATGTATTTGGAACGGTCTATGAATCCATCCTCGTCGAGTTGCGCGACGCCGGAAATAAGGGCGAGTACTACACCCCCCGCGCCATTACCCAGCTCATGACGCAGATGACTGCGCCGCGCCTGGGCGAGAAAATTCTGGATCCTGCTGCCGGCACCGGCGGCTTCCTCAGCGCAGCCATCGATTACATCCGCGACAAGGAAGTTCACACGCTTGACGACGAAGCCACCCTCCAGAAATCCATCACCGGCTGGGAGCTGAAGCCAGTCTCCTACGTTCTCGGCCTCACGAATCTCATCCTGCACGGCCTCGATGTGCCGGACTGGCATTACCTCGACAGCCTCATGACTGAATACAACTCGATCGGACCGAAGCAGCAGGTCGATGTCATCCTCGCCAATCCTCCCTTCGGCGCTAGCATCGCCGACGGGGTGGAGACGAACTTTCCCCAGTCCTTCCGCTGCAGGGAATCGGCCGACCTTTTCGTCATCCTCATGATTCAGCTCCTCAAGCCAGGCGGCCGCTGCGCCATCGTGTTGCCCGATGGCTGTATCACTGGCGACGGGTATAAGGAGCGCATCCGCGAGAAACTCCTCACCGATTGCAACCTCCATACAATTGTCCGCCTCCCGCAATCCACCTTTTTTCCCGCCACCGTCTCCACGAACCTGCTGTTCTTCCAGAAGGGCACGCCGACGAAGGAAATCTGGTATTGGGAGCACCGCCTGCCCGAGGGGCAAAAGAGCTACTCCAAAACCAAAGCCATCCAGTTCGAGTCGTTCGCACCGCTGATCGATTGGTGGGACCAGCGCGAGGAAAGCGATGTTGCGTGGAAGGTGAAGGTTGGGGACTTGAAGAGAGGTTTCGATCTCGACGTGAAAAATCCACATCGCGAGGAAGAAGCAAGAGACCTCTCGGCCACGGAAGTATTGTCCCGACTCAACGCCTCGGTCGAAACGACACAAAAGCTACTTGCCGAACTTCAAAGGCAGATCGGATGAACTGGCAACCGACCAAGCTATCTGAATTTCTAACCGAGAGGGACGGGCGAATTAAGTACGAGG
>CANKHJ010000280.1 GCA_947481635.1 Bradyrhizobiaceae bacterium | reverse complement strand
GAAGGTCGTCGCCGCGAGAATGAGGATCGAGGCATTGATGAACAGTGCGAACATCAGCGCGATGGTCGAGTCGATGGTGGCGAGCTTGATGCCCTCGCGCTTCGCCTCGACGCTCTCGCCGGTCTGGCGCGTCTGCACCACGCCGGAATGTAGATAGAGATTATGCGGCATCACGGTCGCGCCGAGGATGCCGAGCGCGAGATAGAGCATGTCGGGGTTGGTGACGATCTCGGTGGTCGGCGCGAAGCCCTTGATCACGCCGGCCCAGTCCGGATCGGCGAGCGCGATCTGGATGCCGAAGCACACCGCGATCACGCCGAGCAGCGTGATGATGAAGGCCTCGATCCAGCGGAAACCAATATTCTGCAGCCACAGGATGATGAACACGTCGAGCGCGGTGATCAGCACGCCGAGTTCGAGTGGAATCCCGAACAGCAGGTTCAGGCCGATGGCGGTGCCGATCACCTCGGCAAGATCGGTGGCGCAGATCGCGATCTCGGCCAGCAACCAGAGCCCGTAGGAGACCGTGCGCGGAAAAGCATCGCGGCAGGCCTGCGCAAGGTCGCGGCCCGCGCCGATGCCGAGCCGCGCGCATAGCGCCTGCAGCAGGATCGCCATCAGGTTGGAGAGCAAGGCAACGGTGAGCAGCGCGTAGCCGAACTTCGAACCGCCGGCGAGCGAGGTCGCCCAATTGCCGGGGTCCATGTAGCCGACCGCGACCAGATAGCCCGGGCCCATGAAGGCGCCGAGCTTGCGCCACATCGAGCCGCTGGTGCGGGTCGGGATCGAGCCGAAAACCTCGGCCAGCGAAGGAGTTCCGCGCGCACGGCGCCAGCCGGGCTGGGCGTCGGCCGAAACGGTGTCGAGTGCCATGGGGAGTTGTCCGATCCCGTGATTACCTCTTTGTCATATCTTTGTTGCGATTAATTTGCAATTGCAAACTGAGGCGAGCCACCGCCCGCGACCCCACCTCGGTGTCACCCTCCGCGAAAGCGGGCGGTCCAGTACGCCCTGTCCTATCGAAGGGCCGCGGAATACTGGGCCCTCCGCTTTCGCGGAGGGCGACCACTGGTGACGGGGAAAAACGTCCTACCCGAGCGGCTCGATCTTCGCGAGCTTCACGTATTCCGCCCAGGCCTTGATGTCCTTGAGCAGCAATTCCTTGAGCATGGTCGAATTGCCGGGGAATGGATCGGAGCCGGCATTCGCCAGGAACTTCTTGATCTCGTCATCGACCGCGATCTTGTTGAAGGTCGCTTCCAGCTTGTCGAGGATCGGCTTCGGCGTGCCCTTGGCGACATGCACCGACCACCACGCGATGATGTCGGAGTTGCCGATGCCGGCCTCCGAAGCGCTCGGGATGTTCGGCAGCGACACGAATTTGTCTTTCGCCGACGTCGCGAGCGCACGCAGCTTGCCCGACTGGATGAAGCCGGCCGACCCCGCCGGATCGAGATGCGCGAACAGCAGATTGCCGCCGATCAGGTCGTTCGCCAGCGTGCCGGCATCCTTGTATTTCACTTCCTCGGTCTTCAGCCCGAAATGCGCCTTGAGCAGTTCGCTGCTGATCAAGCCGGTATTCGCGGCCGAGCCATAGGAGCCCTTGTCGCCGCGCTTCTTCAGTTCCTCGACGAGCTCGGCAACGGTCTTGTAGGGACTGTCGGCGGCGACCAGCAGCAGGAAGGGCAGCTTGGACAGCGTCGTGATGTGTTCGAAGTCGTTGACCGGATCGAATGGCAGCTTCTTGAACATGCTCGGCGCGGCGGCGAGGAACGAACTGCCGGGCGCGATGAACAGCGTGTAGCCATCCGGCTTCGACTTCGCGACCGCCTCGGTCGCGATGTTGCCGAAGGCGCCGACCTTGTTCTCGACCACGACGGTGCGGCCGGTGGCCTCCTGCAGCTTCTTGCCATACATGCGCACGAAGATGTCGGCGCCGGTGCCCGGCGGGAATCCGCAGATCGCGTGGATGTCACGCGAGGGGTAATTATCCGCCTGCCCGAATGAGCCGGTGGAAACGAATGGCATCGCCACCGAGGTCAAGGCAGCAGAACGCAGCAAGTCGCGGCGTGAAATCACGATGTCCTCCCGTTGATTGCGTCAGGCCGCTGTTGCGGCTCTGTTGCGAACCCGGCGCGGCGTTGGCACCGCTGCCGGGTGTATTGCTGTTGTCGCGCTAGCCCTGCACTTCGATCTTGGCGAGTTTCACGTATTCGCCCCAGTTCTTGATATCGGCGGCGAGCAGGTCCTTGAGAATTTTGCCGTTGCCGATGAACGGATCGCTGCCGAGCGGCGCGAGGAATTTCACGTGTTCCTCGCTCTGGGCAATGTCGTTGAACCAGGTCTCGAGCTTGTCGAGCACCGGCTTCGGCGTGCCCTTCGGCGCGTGAACCGACCACCATGCGATGATGTCGGAATTCTTGATCCCGACCTCGGTCGCGCTCGGGATATCCGGCAGCGCCTTGAAGCGATCCTTCGATGAGGTCGCGAGCGGACGCAGCTTGCCGGTCTTGAAATGCGCCGACGCGCCGATCGGATCCCAGTGCACGAATTCGACGTGACCGCCCCAGAGGTCGCCCAGCATCGCGCCGGAGTCCTTGTATTTCACCTCGACGGTCGACAGGCCGAAATTCGCCTTCATCAACTCGCTGCTGATCAGGCCGGTATTGGCGACCGACGCATAAGACCCCTTGTCGCCTTTCTTGCGGAGCGCGGCGACCAGATCATCGACCGACTTATGCGGGCTGTCCCCGGAGACGCAGAGCACGAAGGGCAGCTTCGAGAGCGTGGTGATGTGCTCGAAGTCATTCATCGGATCGAAATTGAGCTTCTTGAACAGGCTCGGCGCCGCCGCCAGGAACGAACTGCCCGGCGCGATGAACAGCGTGTAGCCGTCCGGTTTGGCTTTCGCGACATACTCGGTCGCGATATTGCCGAAGGCGCCGACCCGGTTCTCGGTGATCACCGTCTTGCCGCAGCGGTCCTGCAGCAGCTTGCCGTAGAAACGCACGAACACATCGGCGCCGGTGCCCGGAGGAAAACCGCAGACCGAATGGATGTTCTGCGACGGATAAGTGTCCGCCTGTCCGAACGAGCCAGTCGACACGAACGGCATGGCGACGGAGGTGAGTGCGGCCGAGCGCAGCAGATCGCGACGTGAAAGCATGGTGATCTCCCCTGATGGTTTATCGTGTTCTTAATATACGGCATTCTGCCGCTCCGCCGCGGCCAGAACAAGCCCGCAACGCTCGCAGGCCGGCCCGATCGGGGGATTATATGCCCCGGTCGGGACCGAACATGTTGCTCTTCGGGAAGCCCTTGGGCGCGAGCCGGCCGGCATCGGCGCGGTTGCCGCGCCAGTCGGCGAGTTCGCGCAGCGTCAACGCGTGCACACGGCTCGCGCTGTCGGTCCAGGTCAGCCCGCCTTCGGCGGTGAAGCTCTTGATGTCGGATAGCCCGCCATCCTTGAATTTTTGCAGGCGCACGCCCTTGCCGCGCGGCATCTCCGGCACCTGATCGAGCGGGAACACCAGCAGCTTGCGGTTCTCGCCAATCACTGCCGCCAATTCACCCTCCGCGATCGCCAACGCGCGCGCCTCGTCGGGCGACGTGACGTTGAGCACCAGCTTGCCCTTGCGGGTATTCGCGACGCATTCGTCCTCGGGCACGATGAAGCCGCGCCCCTCGCGGCTCACGACCAGGAATTTCCGTCCGCTCTGCTGGCGCGACACCGAAATCACGTCCGCCTCCTGCTCGAGATCGATGTAGAGCCGGATTGGCTCTCCATGACCGCGCCCGCCTGGAAGCTTCGCGACATCGAGCGTGTAGAAGCGGCCGTTGGTCGCGAACAGCAGAAGCTTCGAGGTGGTCTCGGCCGGGAATGTGAATCTCAACCGGTCATCGGCCTTGAAGGCAATGCCCGACAGATCGGTGACGATGCCTTTCAGCGCGCGGATCCAGCCTTTCTCCGACACGACGATGGTGACCGGCTCGCGCTCGGTCAGCGCTTCCTCGATCGCGGCGACGTCGTGCTCGGGCGCATCTGCGAATGTCGTGCGCCGCTTGCCGAGCGGGGTCTTCGGCCCGAACGCATTGCGCACTGTCTTGATCTGCTCGCCGACGGTCTTCCACTGCTCGCTCTCGGAGCCGAGCAGCGTGACCAGCGCCTTGCGCTCGGTGCGCAATTCCTTTTCCTCGGAGCGGATCTCCATCTCTTCCAGCCGGCGCAAATTGCGCAGCCGCATGTTGAGGATCGCGTCGGCCTGCGTGTCGGTGAGCTTGAATTCCTTGATCAGCACCGGCTTCGGCTCGTCCTCGCCGCGGATGATCTTGATCACCTTGTCGAGGTTCAGATAGGCGATCAGATATCCGCCGAGCACATCGAGCCGCTTGTCGATCTGCGTCAGCCGGAAGCGCGAGCGCCGCAACAGCACGTCGAGCCGATGGTCGATCCATTCGCGCAGCGCCTCGGCGAGACCGATGACGCGCGGCACGCGGCCTTTCACCAGCACGTTCATGTTCAGCGGAATGCGGTTTTCGAGTTCGCTGAGCCGAAACAGCGATTCCATCAAGATCGCAGGATCGACGGTGCGCGCGCGCGGCTCGATCACCAGCCGCACATCCTCCGCCGATTCATCGCGGAAGTCGGCCACCAGCGGCAGTTTC
>CANKHJ010000279.1 GCA_947481635.1 Bradyrhizobiaceae bacterium | reverse complement strand
TAGATTAACCAAAATCACCACCAGCACGCTGACTAGGCTAGGCGTGAATACTTCTCGCGTTGCGGCAAACACGGTGTGGAACCGCTCCTCTACGTCGAGGAGGCGGCCCACATGATGCTGTCGGCCGGCTAGGCGCAGGATGCAGTTCTCCACAATGATGACTGCGCCATCCACGATCAGGCCAAAGTCCAGCGCACCGAGGCTCATCAAATTCGCGCTGACCTTGGTCTCCACCATGCTCGTCATCAGCATCAGCATCGAGAGAGGGATCACCGTCGCAGTGAGCAGGGCAGCGCGCACATTGCCAAGCATTACCAGCAGCACCACAACGACGAGAATCGCGCCTTCGAGCAGGTTCTTCTGCACGGTAGCGATGGAGAGGTCCACGAGATCGGTGCGGTCATAGACGGGCTGCGCGATGACGCCAGGAGGCAGACGCTTATTGATCTCGGCCAGCTTGGCGCTGACAGCAAGGCTTACGATGCGGCTGTTCTCGCCGACGCGCATGAATGCGGTGCTGAGCACGGTCTGGTCGCCGCCAAGTTGCGCCGCGCCGGAGCGCAGCGGCTTGCCGACGGCGACGTCCGCCACATCCGATACCCGCACTGGCACGCCGTTGTGGCTGGCGACCACCACGTTCTTCAAACCTTCGATGCCCGCAAGTTGGCCCGGCACACGCACCAGCTGCTGCTCGCCATTGATCTCAATATAGCCCGCACCCACGTTGGCGTTGTTGGATTCCAGTGCTCGTTCTAGATCGCTCAGCGAAAGGCTAAATGACAGCAGCCGCGCTGGATCAGGTAGTACATGGAACTGCTTCGTGAAGCCGCCGATTGCGTCCACTTCCGAAACGCCTGCGACCTGACGTAACTGCGGACGGATAATCCAATCCTGAATCGTTCGCAGATCGGTTGCGTTGTAGGCCGTGCCATCGGCCTTGCGCGCATCGGCTTTGGCCTCCACCACGTACATGAAGATTTCGCCAAGTCCTGTTGCCGCAGGCCCCATTTCGAGGTCCACGCCGGCAGGCAGTCGCTCGCGCACGCCTTGCAGACGTTCATTGACCTGCTGGCGGGCGAAATAGAGATCGGTACCGTCTTCGAAAACAACGGTGACTTGTGCCAACCCGTATTTGGAAATGGAACGAAAGTTCTTCAGCCCCGGAAGACCGCCCATGCCGGACTCGATGGCCACGGTCACGCGGCTTTCGGATTCCAGGGGCGTATAGCCAGGTGCGCGTGCGTTGACTTGCACTTGCACGGTGGTGATGTCGGGCACGGCGTCAATCGGGAGGTGCTGATAATTCCAGACACCAAAGGCGGCGACCGCCAGGACCAGGAACATTATTAGCCAGCGGCGAGCGATGGAAAAGCGGATGAGTGCGTCGACCATGGTGGGTTTCCTTACTCGTCCGCAGCCTGGCTTTTAAGCAACTCCGCCTTCAGCACATAGCTGTTGGCGGCGGCATAGGACTCGCCGGCGCTAAGGCCGCTCAGTACTTCGATATGCTCGCTGTCGCGCCCGCCAGGACTCAGTTCGCGCGCGACAAAGCCTTCAGGGGTTCTCACAAAAATATGCGGTTTGCCCTCTAGGTTCTGCACCGCCGTACTGTCGATCGCCACAGGTGCAGTTCTTTCCGATAGCGTGACTTCGGCGGTCACATAGAGGCCAGGTGCCCATTGGTTGCTCTTGTTGTTAAGCAGAACGCGCGCGTTGCGCGTCTGACTTGCGGATGTCCCGACCGGCGCGACATAGCTAATGGCGCCCTCGCCCGATATGGCGGAATCGGCAGTCCTCACGTGCACGGTCTGACCGCTTCTCACCTTTGCGGCGTCACGGGGGAAGAGCGACAACTCCACCCACACCTCCGACAAGTCTGCGACCGTAAACAAGACCTTATCGCCGCTTTGCTCGCCCGGATTGGCGTTGCGGGCTGTCACAACGCCGGGGAGGGGGGCCGTCAGCGTATAGGCTTGCAAGCTCTCGTTGCTTTCGATGACAGCGAGTGCTTCGCCCTGCTTTACGGTATCGCCGATCTTCTTAGCGACGCTGCGGATGGTGCCAGGATAGCGTGCGGCCACGTCGCGCAGACGTTCGGCATTCGGCGCGATGGTGCCGTAAAGCGGAAGGATTTCGCGAATTGAAGCCGGTCCGGCGGCCTCAACCACAATGCCCGCCTTGGCAATTTTCTCCGCCGTCAGCACGACCTCATGGCTTTCCTCTTCCTTGTGCTCCTCTTTGATGGCAACCGGCGCCGGTGCCGAGGTCTTTTTGCCGCCAAAAACGGTAAATCCGATGCCTGCTGCGATGGCGACGATGAAGACTCCGACGATGAGATTTCGGTTCATGGCTTACCTGCATTGTTTGAAAGGTCGCGATCAGCGGCCGATGTGCCGGTCAGGCGTTCGACTTCCAAAAGAGACGTATGGAACGAAGCGGCGGCATCTATGGCTTGCCGCTGGAGATCGGTTAGTTGTTGTTGCGCGGTGATAAGTTCCAGCAGCGAGAAGCGGCCGACGTTGTAGCCATCAAGTGCAAGTTTGTTCGCTTCGTCGGCTTGTGGGATCGCGACCTGCAGCAGTTTCTGGACCTCCTGGCGGCTCTGGGCGAGCTGTTCGAGCGCGACAAAGAGCGTTGCCATCAGTTCCGAACGAATAGCCTGCTCCTTGTGCTGAAGGCTCCCACGCAGGCTTTGCGCTTCAGAGATGTAAGGTGCTGCCCGCGAGCCACTGCTCAAGGGGATTGATGCGGAAAGCACAAAAGCGTTGCTGCGGTCGGCTTGGAGACGTCGGACGCCGGCGGACAGCGTGACGTCCGGTGTGCGTAGGGATTCCGCGAGGCGCAGCTTTGCGTCTTGAATGCGGCGTTCGGATGCAAAGCGGATGATATCGGGATTGCGCTCCAGTAGCGCGGACAGCGCCGCATAGTCTCCGGTCGTAGGCATCGCGAAAAGGTCGGCGGCTACACGGCCGGGATAGGCGGTATCACCGCCCCATAACGATGAAAGCTGAGCCCAACTCTGACGAAGTGCGCTCTCCGCCTGCTCGAATTCAATTTCCGCCCGGTTTGCGGCAACCGTTGCATTATTTCCCTCAAGGCGCGGTGACCGAGCGGCTGACACACGCTGATTGACGCCTCTGCGGGTCCGATCAGCCAGATCGAGACGCCGTTTGGCGAGATCGAGTTCCTCTTGCACTGTCGCCACGCGAATAAATCGGCGGGCGACCTCGGCCAAAAGGTCAAGCCGCTCGGCATCATTCTGCGTAAGGATCAACTCGCGTTCGGAGCGTGCGGAGTCGATGCGCCGTCCACGCTTGCCGCCGAGTTCGAGCACGGTACCCAAACGCAGCGTGACTTCCGAGTCATCGAAGGCGGAAAGGCGATTGGTTCCGAGGATGTTTTCTGCTTCGACCCCGAGTTCGAACGCGGGTCGTAACGCGGCTTGGTCGATGCGCGCGTCCGCGGCGCTGACAGCGAAGCGTTGACTGCGAAGGTTCGGATTTGCCTCAAGCGCCCGGCCTAACGCATCACGCAGCGTTATAACGGGACGCGTATCCGCCGATGGCGGCGACTGTGCAGAACTATTGAAAGCGATGAGAAGTACGAAGATCCCCAGTACGCACGAGGATCGACGCCCGCGGGGGTCGATAGAAGCCATTCAAGAACCGTCTCAAAAGGAGGAGAGACACCGGCTTCCCACGACGGAACCCGGCTACAAAGGGCTTTAAGCCCAGTTCTTGCTTAGATTTTCGGAGGGCGGACGGGCGGGATCACGCCAATCTGCGTAAACCCGCGTGGAGATGCCTGGGGCATAGTCGCCGCAGGGACCATAGGCAGCGCGAGGGGCAGAGCGACGATAGCGGCGACCATGCCATGACAAGAACACGAACAGGTCAATCCGCTGCAAGCGCCATTGTCACAGTCCTCGGCCGACGTCGTGTGGACCGAAACCACACTTTGATTCTGATTAACTGATTGCTGATCGCCGCTTGTGAACTGAACCGAGCACGCGGCGACGCTCTGTTCCGTTGGGGAGGTACTGGCGTGTACGTCTGAGCCCGCGAATTGCAGGAGGAGGCCGAAGGACACGAGTGGCAGTATGCGGCCCAAGAAACCCATACGACTTTTAAGCACCTTTACCTGCGTTCCGCAACTCCGGGACCGTGAAGCTCAGATGCACTTGGACGGGAATTTTCGATTTTGTGGTCCCCCTAGCCGAAAAATGACAATCAACAAATTTCGCCATGCGTCTGTAATTGAGCAGCATTTTGAAGAATTCAAGAAAGCCCAATGACCACTTAACAGCCGACCCTTCTGAGGTTCGTGAGGATCACCGCGCCGCCGATCATCGCGACGCAGACTTTGCCGGGCGTCGGTTCGGCGCTCGCGTCGGCCACAAGAATGTCGCCGTGGTCGATGCCACGTTCCTTCAGGGCCTGACCGACGACACGCACGGGATAGCGACCGGGTTTTCGGAGATCGAGCATATCGGCCAGATCGACGACCTGTTCGATGTAGTCCTGGGCTGGGCTTTGAAAACCTGTGGTCTCATCGCCCCTGTAGCCACTCACCTTGCGCCCTCCGCCGACTCTGCAGCGGACGATGGATTGTTCTTGATTTGTTCTCAAGGCGGTTTTAGCGTTCCCCATCTTCATTTCAGCGGAGGCCGTCATGGCG
>CANKHJ010000278.1 GCA_947481635.1 Bradyrhizobiaceae bacterium | reverse complement strand
GAATCGAGATTGCCAGGATCTATGCCTTGAGCGAAACCAGCGGCGCGATGACCGTCTACAACACCCTCGGCTCGCCCTGCCCCGAGTCCAACGGCCGCGCGTCGCACTGGGTCGACATCGTGGTGGTCGATGCGCTCGATCAGCCGCTGCCCGCCAATCAGACGGGCCAGATCCTGCTGCGGCCCAAGGTGCCGCATACCTTCATGCTGCGCTATCACAACAACGACGCGGCGACGGTGAGGGTATGGTCGAATCTCTGGCTACACACCGGCGACCTCGGATACATGAACGAAGATGGCTACCTGTTTTTTTGTGGGCGGGAGGCCCATTGGCTGCGGCGAAGGGGCGAGAACATCTCAGCCTACGAGGTCGAGAGCATCATCGGTCAATATCCAGGGATCAAAGAGCTTGCCATCGTCGGACAGCCATCGGAACTCGGTGAAGAAGACGTGAAGGTCTTTGTCGTCCTCGAGGACGGCGTCACATTAGATCCGGTGAAGCTGACCAGCTGGTGCGCGGAACGGATGGCTGGGTTCAAAGTGCCGCGCTACGTCGAGGCGATTGGCGCCCTGCCCCGATCCACTGCCAAGCGCGAAATCGAACGGCACATCCTAAGGGCGATGCCGAATGGCGGCGCGTGGGATCGCGAGAAGGTGTTCGGGCGGCAACTGCCCCGGCCGCAGGTGGTACCATCATGAACAGCCTTTATTACGAAGACGTTGTTCTGGGGACCGAGTTCGTCAGCCCGGGCCGGACAGTGACCGAGACCGACCTGACGATGCTGTGCATGATGTCCGGCGACTGGAGCCCGTTGCATTGCGATGCCGAGGCCTCCGCGCAGGGGCCGTTCGGACAACGCGTCGTCGGCGGCGTTTACGGACTGGTCTTTCTCTCTGGCATGATCAGCCGATGGAGCATGTTCGCCGATACCACACTGGGCATGCTGTCGATCGATGACTGGAGTTTCAGACGACCGATCTTCATCGGCGACACACTGAACGTCAAAATGACATTCGCGGAAAAGCGCCTGACGAGCAAGCCAGACCGGGGCATCGTGCAACGCGCGTTCGAACTCGTGAATCAGAACCAGGTTGTGGTTCAGTCCGGCAAGTCGGCGTTGCTGGTTCGCTGCAGGCCTACGGGCTGACGCGGCCTGTTTCGCAGTCCTCGCTCACGCGGCGACGCGGGCTGTTTCGCGCAGCTTTGGCATCACATCCGCGGCGAACAAATCGACCGATTGCGTGACCTCGGCCAAAGACAAGTCTCCGAACGCAAATTGTCCGACAAAATAATTGGCTCCCGACTCGGCGATCTGCGAGGACAAGCAGTTCGCTATAGTCTGCGACGAACCCGCTATACCGAGGCCCCTTGCCATCAGCGTATCGAAATCCGGCGCGCGCTCGCCCAACATCGGTCCGCGTCCGTGTCGCCGGAATAGCCAGTTGAAGCTGTGCAGCCAGCGCGGATAAGCCCGGCGGGCGATCGCGAGGGCTTCCTCATCGGTGGCGGCGACGACGACGAAGCGCACGAAGCCCATCTTCGGCTCGGGTTTGCCGGTTTGCGTTTCGCGCCACACCTCACGGAAGCGGCCCAAACATGCCGCGGTCGTCGTCGGGATGTCGTTGTTGATAACGTTCAGCCCCTTGCGGGCGGCGCGTTCGGCGCTCTCAGGCGAATGGGCCCCGTACCAGATCGGGGGATGCGGCCTCTGCAACGGCTCGATCTGCGTCGGAATATCCTTGCTGGTCCCGAACGCCCCTTCATACCTGAAAACCTCATTCGTCAGCGCGGCCAGAATGACATCCAGGCTTTCGGCATAAGCCTGCTGCGCGCGTCCCGGATCCTCGCCGTAATAAGCGACCTCGAAGGGTGAAGAGCCGCGGCCGAAGCCGATCTCCAGGCGACCGCGGCTGAGATGGTCGAGCATGCAGATCTCCTCCATCACACGGAGCGGGTGATGGAGTGGCAGCGCATAGACGAGCGCTCCGAAACGCAGGCGCGTCGTGCGTTGCGCCACCGCCGAGAGGAAGATGCTGGGCGAAGGCGCCATGCCAAGCGGGGTGAAGTGATGTTCCGCCAGATGATAGGCGTAAAAGCCGGCACGGTCGTATCGCTCGGCAATCCGAAGGCGGTCCTCGTAATAGTCGGCCAAAGGACGATCGTTACGATCGAGATGGTCGAAAATACCGAACTCCATGCCGATTCCTTCCATTCGCGGCTTCGGCTTGCAGTCAGCCATTGTGGAGGTCAGGGTGACAAGGCCATTGCTGCGCGCGTCGGCCGTTCTTTGCGCTCTTGGCCAAATCGCTGCGTTCGCGATCACTTGCTGATCCGACCCGTCACAATCGCGCTGGAAATTCTGCCCAGACTCACCTTACAGAGGCGCCGCTCGTTCGCGACGCGGCGGCCTCACTTTTGCCGACGCCAGTAACGGCCCATCCGTGAGTTTTGACCGCCCCGCGCATTTCTTGAGGCAATCCCTGAAACTCTTGTATTTTTTGCCGCAAACGGCTGCTGATTTGGACGACCTCCAATCGTCGCCAAACTCCCAAAATCCTCGCATCGCTATCGGCAGCTTGAGCTCAGGCACTCGATCTTGATTGGCGGTTTCCTCGGATCCTCCAACTGAGGATCAGACAAACTGAACGGCGACGCTGCCAAGCGGGCCGAAATCGGCGTGCAGCGTATCGCCCTTGTTGGCCCAGACCGGTCGCGTGAAGGAGCCCGACAGCATCATGTGCCCGGGCTCGAGCACGGTGCCAAACGCGCCCACCTTGTTTGCCAGCCACGCAATGCCGAGCGCGGGATGCCCGAGCACGCCGGCGGCCAGCCCGGTCTCTTCGATTTCCGAGTTGCGGTACATGATGCCGCCCACCCAACGCAGGTCGATGTCCATCGGCCCGACCGGGCGCCCGCCGATCACGATCCCAGCCGCCGCGCCGTTATCCGCCACAGTGTCGAAAATCTTGCGCGGATTTTGAACGCGCGCGTCGATGATCTCGATCGCGGGCACGACATATTCGGTGGCACGCAGCACGTCGAGCAGACCGATACCCGGCCCCTTCAGCGGCTTTGCGAGAACGAATACCAGTTCGACCTCGACACGCGGCACGCAGTAATTCTCATGCGGGATTTTCGCGCCGTCGGCGATCAGCATGGAATCCAGCAGGTGCCCATAGTCGGGCTCGTCGATCTGCGACGATTGCTGCATCGCCTTCGAGGTCAGGCCGACCTTATGCCCGATCAGCTTGGCGCCCTGCGCGATCTTGCGCCGCGTCACCTCGCTGGAGATCGCGTAGGAATCCTCGATCTTAATGTCCGGCCAGGTCTTGGACAACTGCACGGCAGGCTTGCGGTCACGCTCCGCCTGCATGAGTTGATCGGCGGCCTTGTTACGATCGGCGTCTGACAACATCGCTATTCTCTATCCATCCCGGTGAAAATGCCATGCGGCGGAACCGCAGCGCGCGCTGCCGCCCCTTCTTATCACAGCTTGATGCAGATATTCTTCAACTCGGTGTAAAACTCGAGCGAGTGGACGCCGCCCTCGCGCCCGATGCCCGACTGCTTCATTCCGCCAAACGGCGTCCGCAGGTCGCGCAGGAACCAGCAATTCACCCAGACGATTCCGGCCTCGATCCGCGCGCCAATCCGATGCGCCCGCGTCAGGTTGGTGGTCCAGATCGACGCCGCCAGCCCGTAGCCGGTGTTGTTGGCGCGTTGCACCACCTCGTCCTCGCTGTCGAACGGGGCGATGTGACAGCACGGACCAAAGATCTCCTCGGTGACGACGGAGGCATCGTCTGGCAGGCCGGTCCAGATGGTCGGTGCGACCCAGGCGCCTCCCGCCAGGTCGGCCGGCATGTTGGGCACGCCGCCACCGGTGATGACCGTCGCACCTTCGGCGACGGCCTTCTGGTAATAGCCGAGCACCTTGCGCTGATGCTCCTGACTGATCAGCGGACCCATCGTGGTAGTCTTCTCCTCCGGCCAGCCAAGCTTGAGGCCTTCGGCGCGCTGCTTGAGCGTGGAGACGAAACGGTCAAATAGCGGACGCTCGACAAAGACGCGCTCGGTGCCAAGGCAGACCTGTCCGCAATTGGCAAACACCGATCGCATCGTGCCTTCGATGGCCTGTTCGAAATCGCAGTCCGCAAAAACGATTGACGGATTCTTGCCGCCCATCTCGAGCGACACCGGCCGCGCGCCGTGGGCGGCGGCCTTCATGATGACTTCGCCGGTCCTGGTCTCACCGGTGAAGGTGATCGCATCGACGCCCGCATGGCGCGTCAGAAATTCTCCGGCGGAATCGGGCCCGAACCCGTGAACCACGTTGTAGACGCCGGGCGGCACGCCGACCTCGTTCATCACCTCGCCGAGCAGCGCCGCCGTCTGCGGCGATTCCTCGGACGGCTTGACAACGACGGTGTTGCCGCAGGCCAGCGCCGGCGCGACCTTCCAGGTCATCAGCAGCAGCGGCAGGTTCCAGGGGCCGATCACCGCGACGACACCGACCGGCCGCCGTATGGCATAGTTGATCGCGCCGGCGCCATCGGGCGTCGGCATCTCGAAGAACTCGGTCGGGACATTCTTGATGGCGTCGGCGAAAATCTTGAAATTCGCGGCGCCGCGCGGAATGTCGAGGTGGCTCGCGAGACTCACCGGCTTGCCGGTATCGGCGACTTCCAGATCGAGAAAATCATTGAAGCGGTG
>CANKHJ010000277.1 GCA_947481635.1 Bradyrhizobiaceae bacterium | reverse complement strand
GTGCAACCGGATGTCGCGATCTTCGGCGAGAAGGATTACCAGCAACTGCGTGTCGTGACGCAGCTCGCGCGCGACCTCGACCTGCCGGTGAACATCATCGGCGCGCCCACGCTGCGCGAGACAGACGGCCTCGCGATGTCCTCACGCAACGCCTACCTCTCGGCCGCGGACCGGGCAACGGCACCGGTGCTTCATCGCGTGCTGAAGGACTGCGCGGCGCGGATCGCGAACGGAGACAAGCTTGCGGCCATTCTCACCCGCGGCCGGGCCGCGATCGAGAAAGCCGGCTTCGCGCTCGATTATCTGGAAGCACGCGACGCTGTGACGCTCGCCCCGGTGCAAACACCAAGGGGAGAATCCTTGCGCCTGCTGGTCGCCGCACGGATCGGCAAAACCCGGCTGATCGACAACATCAAGGCGTAAGGACTTCCAGCACCGGACGCTGGCCTTCGGCCTTTGCCGAGATCGGGGCGCGCGGCAGCTTCGAGACCCCGCGCTCGATGTTGAAGGTCTGCTCGAAAGAATACCATGGCCCGGCCACGTCGGCGGCCGGCGCCTTCTCGGACTCATGGCGGACGTAATTGCCGATCAGCGCCTTGGTGACGCCGAACTGCACGTCGGTTTCGAGGTTCGGATCGCCGCTGACATAGACCTGTGAGATGTGGGTCTTAAAGCCGTCCTTCACGATCAAAAAGTGCAGATGCGCCGGCCGCATGTTGTGGCGTTTGAGCACGCGCAGCATATCGCCGACCGGCCCGTTGACCGGGATCGGATAACCGGCCGGCAGGATGCTCCGGAAGCTGAACTCGCCATTCGCATCGGTCGTGAATTTGCCGCGCAGGTTCATGTCGGCCTGACCGGGATCCTGGTTTTCGTAGAAGCCCTCGGTCGAGGATTGCCACACATCGACTTCGGCGCCGGCGATCGGTTTGCCGTCTGGGTCCTTCACCCACCCCTTGGCGAAGAGCGGATCGCCAGGCGTCGGCGACCGGATGATCGAGGCGCCGTTTGCGGTCGGCGGCGATTCCGGCCGCCAGAACGGGCCGAGCAGGTTGGCGGTGGTCTCGGTCTGGCCGTTATTTCCGTTGTTGAGCAGACAGACCAACGCCGACAGGCCGAGCGAGCCCGCCATCAGCACCGCCTCGTTGTGGGTCTCGTTGCTGGCCTTGCCAATCGCGTTGACGTAGGCGCAGGCCTGCTGGAATTCCTCCTCGGTCAGCTTCACCTCGCGCGCGAACGCATGCAGGTGGCGCACCAGCGCTTCGATGATGTGCTTGAAGCGCGGGTTCTCGGCGCGCTGCAATTCGCTCAGCACCTTGGGTGTCACATCGGCCTGACTCTGGATGATCATGCGTGCAAATCCTCACCTTACGTTTCTTGTGGCGGCCCTTGAGTCAAACGCCCCCTCGCCCGCGCGGAGTTTAGCACGGACAGCGCCATGAAAATCCCAGCCTGAAGCGCCTATTGCTCGACCATCTCGACGCGCCGGTTCTTGGTGCGGCCGTCCTCCTCGCGATTGGACGCCACCGGCGACAACGGACCAAGCCCGCGCGGGGTCAATCGCGCGGCGGCGATCTTGTGGCGGGCCACCAGCGCTTTTGCCACCGCATCCGCGCGCCGGCCGGACAGGCCGAGATTATAGTCGACCGTCCCCTTATTGTCGGTGTGCCCAACGATGAAGACCTTGGCCGCCGGATTGGCGGTCAGGAATTTCGCCATCTCCCCGAGTTGCGGTTCGGATTCCGGCTTGATGTCGGCCTTGTCGAAATCGAATTGGATTCCGTAGAAGATCGCCTTCCCGTCGGCCATGACCTTGCTGCCGATCTCGGCCGCCGAGACGACCTCCATGCGCCGGTCCATCGCGCGCGGTTCGACGATCTCGACCACTACCCCGACCCGGTCCGACAGCGCCGCGGAATTGTTGCCGAAGCCGCCGCCCCGATGCAGGCCGCCATAGAGCCCGACATAGCTGTCACCGTCGGCTCCGGTTTTCTTGAACAGCGTGTAGCGTATGTCGACCAGTTGATCGAACACCGCGTCAACCATCAGGCGGCGTTGATGCTCGTAGTTCTCGCCAAGCACCTTGGCCTCGTTCAGGTCCCAGCGGTATTTCAGAGTGACGAAGCTATCGCCGCATTCGGCGGCAGTGCAGCGATAGACCGGTTCGAAGCCTTTGGCGGCGACCGCGTCGGTGAAATTGGTCATCACCTCGAGCGACGAGCGGCCCTGCGGCGCGATATAGATCGTGCGCGTGACCTTGCCTTGCGCCGTCACCTGCGCCGAGAACTTCTTGTTATTGTCATAGCTCTGGCCTTCGGCGCGCCCGCTCGGCAATTTCAATTCGTCGAATGCCTTGCCGGTCTGCGCCAGGATCACCGAGCCGGTATAGCGTCCGGTCAAAGGATGATCGGCGGTGCCGCGGAGATCCGCGCGTAACAGCGATTCAGGGGTGACCTGCGCCTGGGCGGTCCCCAGTGATGTCGCAAGAACCAGACAGAGCGCGCCAAGCCGGGCGCAGGAAATGCCGCTGCGAAGCATATCGACCTCGTTTGCCGAGAACAGAATCCACCTGCACCTTAGTCGCGCACCGTCGAAAAAGGTTCAATCACAACAGCCCGAGATCGCGCAACTCGCGCCGCAATGTCTCGGGCATGTTCTTCGCGCCTGGCGCGACGCGATCGAGATCGCGCGGCGCTTCCGTCACGGCGAGATAACGCCAGCCCTGGAACGCACGGAACGGCCGCGGCTCGACCAGCACCACCTTGCCGTCAAGCACCAGCCGGCAGCGGCCGATGCCGTCCTTGTCGACGAAGGGCCGGATCGCGAGGATGCGCTCGCGGCAGGTGATCGTGCCCTTGATCACCCAATAGAGCGAGCCGCCCTCAATGAGTTCCTCGGCGCGCTTCGGCACCATGCGCGTGGTGTGGATGTGTTCGGGTTTGGCGCCGCGCTTCTTCTGTTGCGCGGCACGCTCTTTGATCCAGCCCTTGAGGTCGTCCGCGGATTCGCAACCGACGCATAGTTTGAGGAGATGAAGGGACATGCCGCGCGACCATGGCGCGACCGCGCTGCATCTTCAAGCCCGCGGCGCGACCGCGCCGGATCTTCAAACTGACGTGTGGATTACTGCTGCAGGTTCATCGGCGGCGGCAGCGCGGCGCCGGCCGCTGAATTTTGCGGCGGTGCTGCCGCCAGCGCAGGAGCAGCAGTAGCAGCTGCATTCTGCGTCGGCGCAGGAGCCGGCGGCGCGGGACGCCGTGCCTGCTGCGCTTGTGGCCGCTTCGCGGGAGCGGCGGCCGGTTCCGCGGCGGCTTCCTTGACCGGCTCCGAGTTCATGATGCTGATCGGCGGAATCGATGCCGCCGACGGGTAATCGATCCCCGAAATGCCATTGGTCGTCGGCGCCGGCATAGCGGCGGGATCCACGATGCCGTTGAGGAAAGCTGGGAGTGCGCCGACCGGCTGCGGCACCATCACCGGAGCCTGTCCGGCGGGCCATGCGGTCGCATAGCGGCGGACCACCACATCATATTTCTGCGTCTTGAGATTCGCGCGCACGCGCGCGCCATCCTTCAGGATCGCAAAGGCCGCGCAATGTTCGCTGGCGCAGCCATGGCGCAAGGCGAAGGTCTGCGCGGCGAGCCCGTAGCGGTCAGTCTCGATCACGCGGCGCAACCCCACGATCTCGGGCGTATCGGTGGCACCGGCATCGGCGGCCTGCGTCAGCAATGCGACCTGCATCGCAACGAATGACAAGGCTGCCGCGGTGGTCTCAGGTGTTGCAAACAGCGACTTCTCGCAGGACGCTTCGACCGCTTCGCCGACCGGCCCGACAAGGCAGGATAAGGGTGACGCCTGGGCGGTGGCGCCGGTATTGAGATCGAGGACGCGTGCGGTGACCAGCGAACGCTGGGCAGCGAGTCCCGCGCCCTGGCCCTGGATCAGCACCAGCGACACCAGCGCGCCGGACACCACCAGGATGCTTGCGACCAGGATGCGCATGGCGCGGGTCGGGCCGTCGCTATTCAACGCGATGACGCAGACCACCAGAAAGAAGGCTGCCAATGCCCCTGCGATCCACAATGGCAGGGCGAGATGACCGACGGACTCGACGCCCGGAAACAGCGATGACGCACTCATGACTGATACTCACGCAACGTCACAACACAGCCGCCATTATGCCACGGCTGCCGCCGATGTCACCCCGTCCCGGGGTGCCGCCGGCTTGGGCTATGCGCCGCCGGGGGAGCGGAAGATCGGCGCGAGGTCGCTGGCAGCGGTGAAGGCGCCCTTCGCCTCGACCGAGGTCAGCGCCAGCATGGTGCGCAAATCGCTCAAACCGCCGCTGCTGGCGGCCGCGAGCAGCACCGCGGCCATCTGGGTCTCGCTCGGCGCCTCGACGATCGCCAGGAAATCGTATTCGCCGAAGGTGAGATAATACCCATTCAGCCGGCCGCCGGCTTTGGCCAGCAAGCGTGAGATCGCGTCCGCCCGGTCCTCGGGCTTCACGATCATCCCCTTGATCGCGTCGCGCGTGTATCGCCCCTGGATGATGTAGGTCGACATCGCTCGCCTCCCCGGCGGTGAATCAGCGCCGTCGGGCAATAATAGCGAGCACCGCGCCTGCGGTCACACGATCCGGTCAACGGCTGCGGTCGAGCTGGCTTTCACGAGCGACGCGCTCGAAGGCTTCGGTGGTGCTTTTGATCCGGTATTGGAAGTCATCGCCGTCTGACGGCAACAGCTT
>CANKHJ010000276.1 GCA_947481635.1 Bradyrhizobiaceae bacterium | reverse complement strand
AGCCGGGCGACGAATTCGTCGCCTCGAAGAAGCTCTATGGCGGCTCGATCAACCAGTTCAACCACGCCTTCAAGAATTTCGGCTGGCAGGTGGTGTGGGCCGACCCCGACGACATTTCCAGCTTCGAGCGCGCCGTGACGCCAAAGACCAAGGCGATCTTCATCGAGTCGATCGCCAACCCCGGCGGCGTGATCACCGACATCGAGGCGGTGTCGAAGATCGCGCGCGCAGCGGGCGTACCGCTGATCGTCGACAACACGCTGGCGACGCCCTACCTGTGCAAGCCGATCGATTACGGCGCGGACATCATCGTCCACTCGCTGACCAAGTTTCTCGGCGGCCACGGCAATTCGGTCGGCGGCATGATCGTCGATGGCGGCACCTTCAACTGGTCGCGCGAGAAGCGCTATCCGATGCTGTCGGAGCCGCGGCCGGAATATCACGGCATCGTGCTGCACGAGACCTTCGGCAATTTCGCCTTCGCGATTGCCTGCCGCGTGCTGGCGCTGCGCGATCTCGGCCCGGCGATCTCGCCGTTCAACTCGTTCCTGATCCTCACCGGCATCGAGACCTTGCCGCTGCGCATGCAGCGCCAATGCGACAATGCGCAGGCGGTGGCGGAATGGCTGTCGAAGCATCCGAAGATCGCGTGGGTGAGCTACCCCGGCCTGCCGGGCGACCGCTACCACAACCTCGCCAAGAAATACGTGCCGAAGGGCTCGGGCGCGGTGTTCACCTGCGGCCTCAAGGGCGGCTATGAGGCCGGCGTGAAACTGGTGTCGAGCGTGACGCTGTTCTCGCATCTCGCCAATATCGGCGACACCCGCTCGCTGATCATCCACCCCGCCTCGACCACGCACCGGCAATTGAGCGATGCGCAGAAGGTGCAGTCCGGCGCCGGCCCCGACGTGATCCGGCTCTCGATCGGGCTGGAGGACAAGGAAGACATCATCGCCGATCTCGAACAGGGATTGTCGGGCGCTTAGGCGATGCGCGCCGTCGCCGCCGGCATTGTCTATTTCGCCCTCGTGCTGGTCGCGGGATTTGTGCTCGGCACGATCCGCGTCCTGTTCATCGCGCCGCAGCTCGGCGCGGTGCTGGCGGTGCTGATCGAATTGCCGATCATGCTGGCGGTGTCGTGGATGGCGTGCAAATTCGCGCTGACCTATTTCGGCATCGGCAATGCGATACAGGTGCGGTTCACCGTTGCGATCGTCGCCTTTGTCTTGCTGATCGGCGCCGAGTTCGCGCTTGCGAGCGCGATCTTCGGGCGGTCGCCGGCCAGCTATCTCGCGGACTACTTGACGCTGCATGGCGCGCTCGGACTCATCGGGCAAATTGCGTTCGGTATCATTCCGTTGATACAGACCTCACGCCTGTCGGCGCCATCGCCGCTAGATTGAGCGAGCCACCGCTCCCTCAATTGTCATCGTCCGCGAAAGCGGACGATCCAGTAATCACCGACGGCAAAAGTCGACACAGGTCGACGCCGCGTAGTCGTAATCTCCGCTGGCGTTTACTGGGTCGCCCGGTCGAGCCGGGCGACGACAGCGGAGAGAGCATTACGCCGCTACGTCACCGGCCCGTCCAAGATCGCGCCATGCGCCAGCAACTGCGCGCGCACTAGTTCGTACGGAACATCCTTCACCGGCGTGTTGCGCTTGCTGGCGAGCGCGGCCGCCGCGCCGGCCGCCTGCCCCATCGCCATGGCCTGCGGCATGATGCGCAGCGCGCCGAAGGCGGTGTGGGTCGCGGAGACGCCGCGTCCGGCGACCACCGCGTTGTCGAGCGACACCGGCACCAGCGCGCCGAGCGGGATGTGATAGACGTGGTCCGGACCGCCGACGCGCTCCAGCCGCGTGCCGGGGCCGTTGGTTTCATGCACGTCGATCGGGAAGCTCGCGATCGCGATCGAGTCCGCGAAGCGCTCGCCGCTGCGCAAGTCGGCCTCGTCCACCACCACATGGCCCTTCACGCGGCGCGTCTCGCGGATGCCGAGCTGTGGCGCGAAGCCGTTCAGGCGCGCCTTCTCACATCCCGGCACATTCTCGGTGATGAACTGCGCCGCGCCGAGCGCCTGGATGCGGTGCTCGATCTCGGCCTTGGATAACGCGAGCGCATCGGTGCCGTCGACGGTGACGCGGGTGACGTTGAACCAGCCGTCGTTCGAGCCCGGCGCCTGGTAACAGGAGATCGCGCGCCGGCCGAGCTTGCCTTGCTTGACACCACGATCGGCGATCTCGGTGCGCTGCTCGTGGGTGAGCGCGTTGAGCACCTCGAAATCGATCGGGCCCATCTTGAAATACGAGGTCGCGGGCTGAAGCTGCTCGCCCTCCTCCAGCGGCAGCATCTCGCAGCCGGCCATGTGCAGCACGTCGAGATCGCCCGAGGTATCGACGATGATCTTGCCGGCGATCTCGATGTCGCCGGACTTGGTGAGGAAGGTGACCGACGTGAGCGTGCGGCCCTGGCGCGCGACCGCGCGCGCCTGGCTGTGGAACAGCGGCGTGACGCCGGCATCGACCAGCATCTCGTCGAACACCACCTTGCAGATCTCGGGATCGAACACGACGCGGTCCATGTTCAGGCCGGTCGAGAGGATGCCCCAGTCCGGGCCGTTCGATCCGCCGCGCGCGACCAGCCGGTCGACGATCTCCTGGCCGAGGCCGGCAATCACCTGTTTGCCGCTCGCGGTCTTCCACCCCATGAATTGCGTCACGGCGGCAGCGGTGGCCGCGCCACCGAGGAAACCGTTGCGCTCGACCAGCATGGTACGCGCGCCGGCGCGTGCCGACGCGACCGCGGCGCAGACGCCGGCAACGCCGCCGCCGACCACCAGGACGTCGGTCTCGAGCTTCATTGGTGGGCTCCCACCGGTGACGGACGCAGAGCAGGCGAAGCCGTCACGACCGGCGGCGCCAGCCGCGCGGCGTGGATCACCGCGAGCGTCAGCACGATCACCGCCATGCCCTGATGCGCGAGCGCGAGCGAGATCGGCGCCTGTGCGAGCAGCGTCATGATGCCGATCGCCGCCTGCCCGGTGGTCGCCAGCGCCAGCGCGACGGCGCCCGGCCGCGCCACGGCGTTGCGTGCGGCCTGCGCCGCATGCAGCAGCGCGCCGATCCACAGCGCATAGGCCATCATCCGATGCACGAATTGCACCGTCAGCGGGTTCTCGAAGAAATTGCGCCACAGCGGCACCTCGAAGAACAGCCGCGTCGAATCCGGAATGAAGCCGCCGTCGATCTGCGGCCAGGTATTGTAGACCATGCCCGCATCGAGCCCGGCGACCAGCGCGCCGAGATAGATCTGCACCAGCACGCCGATCAGCAAGGCCAGCGCGCCGCCGCGCAACGCCGGCGATGCGTTGGCCGGGCGCGGCGTCAGCCGCTGCGCGGTCCACAGCAAGGCGGCGAAGATCACGCAGGCGAGCGTGAGATGGAATGCGAGCCGGTATTGCGAGACGCTGACCCGGCCGGCGAGACCCGACGCCACCATCCACCAGCCGACCGCGCCCTGCGCGCCGCCCAGCGCGAAGATGAACCAGAGCCGCCAGCGCAGCCCCGGCCCGACCCAGCCGCGCCACAGGAAGAACAGGAACGGAATGAGGAACACCACCCCGACCAGACGGCCGAGAAAACGGTGCGACCATTCCCACCAATAGATCGTCTTGAATTCCTCCAGCGACATGCCGCGGTTGAGCTCGCGGTATTGCGGGATCTGTTTGTATTTCTCGAATTCGGATTCCCACGCCGCCTGATCGAGCGGCGGCAGCGTGCCGAGCACCGGCTTCCATTCGACGATCGAGAGCCCGGATTCGGTGAGCCGCGTCGCGCCGCCGACCAGCACCAGGATGAAAACCACGCCCGCGACCGCCAGCAGCCAGGTGCGTATCGCATGCATGCGGCGCTGCTGCTGAGCCGGCGGAACCTGAGAGAGCGTCATTGCGACAAAGCAACCCGGTTGCGGGAGGAACGCGGACCATATAGCCCTGCCCCCGGTATCCGCCAAATTGGTGGCAAGAACGCGTGACACGATTCCTGGCAAGAGGTTCCCCGCATGCCCATTCGCCTGCGCAAGCTGATCGGCGCAGTCCTGCTGCTGACGCTGGTGATCGTCTGGGCCCTGATGGCGATGATGTTCGCGCAGCCGCTGGTCGGCGGCGCGAGCGGCTGGCTCGCCGCGCTGTATTACGTGGTCGCCGGGCTCGGCTGGGTGCTGCCGGCGATGCCGTTGATCAAGTGGATGCAGCGGCCTTAGTTGCGCGCAGGCCTCTCCCCCGTCATTCGCCATGTGCTGCATCAATTCTCCGAACAGCATGAATTGATCTCGCGGCGCGTGGCGCCCGAGCTGTGCCATGTCCCCCACATTCGAACAGCGAGGGGGAGCGGAGCGCCGGGAGGCGCGATGTCAGGAGCCGTGCCTGCGAGGCACAGCGCGCGTCTTGCGATCGACGCGCCCGCCTCTCGGCGCTCCACTTGCGGATTTGTCGACCCGGCCGCGCGAACCTGACCGGCAACGCGCCGATCCAGTCCAGCGAGCTCCTCGCAGGCGGGTCGTAGTGCCCGCCGGGCGGAGTCCCGGGGTCGCCCGAGTGCGTGGTTACGAGCCAGGCCGCAGGGACCGCACCCTGCTCCGCCTTCAGGATCGTCTCTAGAAGACGCCCCCTCGTGAGCAAGGATGGAGGATGGTAATCACAGAAGCGGATTAAAGTCTAAGTCCGAGTTCTTAATCCCCACTGTTCACGCGCACAAAAATTGGCGT
>CANKHJ010000275.1 GCA_947481635.1 Bradyrhizobiaceae bacterium | reverse complement strand
TCTCAAGCCCGACGAAGAATCCCGCATGCGCAACCGCCTGCAGGCCGTGCGCGATAGCTGGACGAAGGCCACGCCGAATGGGGCCAAGATTCTCGAAACCTACGAGAAGCTGCTGGCCGACGTGCACGCGGGCAAGTGATCGGCTGACGTTCTGCCGATCAGGGTTGAGTCCCGGCTCCCGATCGTGTGGATATTTTGCCATATTGGCAGTAGGTTGCCGGTTACCGGCAACCTAGTTGAGAGGTGTTTGTGCAACGTCCCTCCTTCATGATGGCACTTCGAGCGATAGCATTTGGGGCCGCGATCTTGTCGGTCGCGCACCAGGCGAAGGCGGATATCGCCCTGGCCGTCGGTATCACCAGCAATCCGCGGGAGGGGATCGCCCAGGGGTCCTCGCGAAACGCCACGACTGACGCCGAAGCGCGCGCGGATGCGATGCGCGCATGCCGCCGTTACAAGGAGGCGCCAAAGGCAGCACTCGCATGCCGGATGATCAGCTCCGCCAAGACCGGCTGCGTCGCCTTTGCCTTCGATCCGAAATCCGATTCATCCGGCATGGGCTGGGCGCTCTCCGAAAATAAGGAAGCCGCGGAACGCCGTGCGCTTGCCAATTGCCGTACGGCCGCACCTAAAGGTCGCGAGCAATTCTGCGCCATCGAAACCGCGGCGACAAAGTGTGAAGGCGACCCTTAAGCGGGCCGTCACATCGCGCCTCACGGTGACGGATCGCCGAGCTTCCCTCGTTCCCCCGCCTTTGCTATTGTCCACGCGCGACCCAGGGCATGCCGTAAGCCTGCCCTGTCGGTCCCGGGACGCGCTCCCGGAATCGGTTGCTCCCCGAAATCCCGATCCGCTTGCGCGGCATGAGCCGCGTGGGATCGCTCGCCAGGAGCGCTTGGATGTTTTCCGTCCTCCGTATTTCGGTCCTCGCACTCGCGGCCTTGGCCGGCCCGGCCGCGGCGCAAGAATCGCCTCAACAGCCGACGCTCACCGTGTTCGGCGCGGCGTCGCTCAAGAACGCGCTCGACGACGTCAATGCCGCCTTCACCAATTCCACCAAGATCAGAGTCGTGGCGAGCTACGCGGCGAGCTCGGCGCTGATCCGCCAGATCGAGCAAGGCGCGCCGGCCGATGTGTTCATCTCCGCCGACCTCGAATGGATGGATTACGGGTCACAGAAGAAGGCGATCAACGATGCGTCGCGCTTCAACCTGCTCGGCAACAAGCTGGTGCTGATCGCCCCGGCGGATTCCAAAGCCGTATCGGTGACGATCGCCGCGGGCTTCGATCTCGCCAGGCTCGCGGGCGATGGCCGGATCGCGGCCGGCGACGTGAAGGCGGTGCCGGCCGGGCAATATTCGAAGGCGGCGCTGGAAAAGCTCGGCCTGTGGGCGAGCGTCGAACGCAAGCTCGCGATGACCGAGAATGTCCGCGCCGCGCTGACGCTGGTCGCGCGCGGCGAGGCGCCGCTCGGCATCGTCTATGAGACCGACGCCAAGGTGGAGCCGAAGGTGAAGGTGATCGGCACCTTCCCGGACGGTTCGCATCCGGCGATCGTCTATCCGGCCGCCGGGACCAAGGACGCCAAGCCGGAGGCGGCGCGGTATCTCGCTTATCTGAAAGGCGGCACCGCGCAGGTGTTGCTCCAGCGGCATGGGTTCACGTATCTGGTGAAGGCGGGCCCGTGAGCACGGCTTTTCACCCCACCCCGCTCGCTGACGCGAGCGACCCTCCCCCTCCAGGGGAGGGTAAGAAAAACCGTGTTTGATCTCGCCCCCGAGGAATGGACGGCGATAGCGCTGTCGCTGCGCATCGCGATGGTGGCGACGCTGGTCGCGCTGCCGTTCGGCGTCGCGGTGGCGTGGCTGCTGGCGCGCAAGGAATTCTGGGGCAAGACGCTGCTCGATGGCGTGGTGCATCTGCCGCTGGTGCTGCCGCCGGTGGTGACCGGATATCTGCTGCTGATCTGGTTCGGCCGGCGCGGCGCGATCGGCAGCGTGCTCGCCGATGTCGGCATCGTGTTCTCGTTCCGCTGGACCGGCGCGGCTTTGGCCTGCGGCGTGATGGGATTTCCACTGCTGGTGCGGCCGATCCGTCTCGCCATCGAGGCGATCGACAAGCGGTTGGAACACGCCGCCGCGACGCTCGGCGCGGATCGCTTATGGCTGTTCCTCACCGTGACACTGCCGCTCGCACTGCCTGGCATCGTCGCCGGCGTGGTGCTGTGCTTCGCAAAGGCGCTGGGCGAATTCGGCGCGACCATCACCTTCGTCTCGAATATACCGGGCGAAACCCAGACCATCTCGGCGGCGATCTACACGCTCACCCAATCACCGGGCGGCGATGCCGCCGCCGGACGGCTGGTGCTGGTGTCGATCGTGCTCGCGCTGGCGGCGCTCGCCGCATCCGAATGGCTGGCGCGGCGCGCCGGCATGCGCTTCCACGGCGAATGACCATGCTCAGCGTCGACGTCGAAAAGCACCTCGGCCATTTCACGCTCACCGCGCGCTTCGACGCGGCGTCGGGGGTCACCGCATTGTTCGGTCCGTCGGGCGCGGGCAAGACCACGCTGATCAACATCGTCGCCGGGCTGGTCACGCCCGAGCGCGGTCGCGTCGTGGTGGATGACGCCGTGCTGTTTGACAGCGCCGCGCGCGTCAACGTGCCCGTCCACAAGCGCCGCGTCGGCTATGTGTTTCAGGAGGGGCGGCTGTTTCCGCATCTCACCATCGCGTCGAATCTCGATTACGGGCGGCGCATGAATGGATTGCCCGCGGACGCGGCGGCGACGCAGCAGATCGTCGGCCTGCTCGACATCGGTCATCTGCTGACGCGGCGGCCGAGGAACCTGTCGGGCGGCGAACGCCAGCGCGTCGCGATCGGCCGCGCCCTGCTGATGCAGCCGCGCCTGCTGCTGCTCGATGAGCCGCTGGCCTCGCTCGACACGGCGCGCAAGCGCGAGGTCCTGCCGTATCTCGAGCGGCTGCGCGACGAGATGAAGGTGCCGATGGTGTATGTAAGCCATCACGCCGGCGAACTGCGGCGCATCGCGACGCAGGTGGTGCGCATGGAGGACGGCCGCGTGACGGCGAGAGGCGGGATGGAGTTGTTGGATCGGGCGGATACCGATGCGTTGTAACCAACGCAAGGCGGTAACGAACGCTGAGGCTTCCACCATTATTTCAATCGGGCGCCCTGTTCTTGTCCTTTTCCGTGCTAAATAGCGAGTCATGGCGTTGAAGTTCCCAGTGGCATGGTTTTTGGCGGCGGCAACCATTGTGGTTGCCCTGCTGGGCGTGCCCTCTGACGCCAGGGCGCATGGAAATCACGTTCACAATGAGCGTGGGCAGTCGACTTTCGTCATGGATCGCCCGGCCGCTGAAGATGCCGCCGCCCTCCCCGACGTTTCTGTCGGTGATCCGGCGTCGTTTCCGCAATCCGCGGTCGTCATGCCGTCCCCTTCGGAGCAATCGGGTTGCCTCCGTCCCGGATGCTGCGGCGCGACCTGCACGGCCTGCGCAAGTGTCATTCAAGCGGCGCTGAACGGCCTCGCGCTGCCGTCCGGCAGCGAGGATTTTCGCCTGCTGCAATCGCCGCCGCCGGTGAGCCTGCCGCCGGCTGGACTTCGTAAACCACCCAAATCCTTCATCTGACGAGCCGCGCCCTCGCGCCACTGGCTGCACCGAGCAGCACGCGCGACCGGCGGATGTCGTTTTGACGATGAAGGATAAGCTCCATGCGATTTCCCCATGCCGCCGCCCTCGGCGCGGCGTTTCTCACACTGGTCGGCGCGGCTTCGCCGCGCGCCCATGACGGTCACGATCATGATCAGCCGCAAGCCGCCACGCGCGGCGCTGTCGCGGCGCGCGGCGAAAGCGCCTCCGGCGCCTTCGAACTGGTCGCCATTGCGCAGGGCGCCGAGATTCTGATTTATCTCGATGCGTTCGCGACCAACACCCCGATCCGTGACGCGACCATCGCGGCTGAAACACCGGACGGCGCCAAGAGCGCCAGGGCGGAAGGCGACATTTACAAACTCGACGCTCCGTTTCTTGCCAAGGGCGGCATCCACGACCTCATCTTCACAATCACGGCGGCAGACGCCGTCGATATCCTGCCGCTGACACTGGAAACGATGGCGGCCAGCGCAGCGCGCAACGGAGGCGAGGCAGGATGGCGAGACCGGATCGCGGCTTATGCGCAGCCTGCGACGCTGGCCGCCGGAGCCGGTGGATTTTTGATCGGTATCGCGCTGATGGCATGGGGCCGCCGGCGCACCGCAGCGAGCATTGCGCTGCTAGGCCTGCTTGCTCTTGTTGGAGATCCTGCGAGCGCCCATGACGGCGACGACCACGGCGAGCAAAAGCCGCTCGCTGCGTCAACGGGGAGCGATGCGGCGCAACGCCTGACCGATGGCACGCTGTTCATTCCCAAACCGGTTCAGCGGATTTTCGACGTCCGCACCGCGCTCACTGCGATGGGCGCCTTCGGCCGTTCCGTCGAACTGCCGGGCCGCGTCATTCCCGATCCGAACGCAAGCGGCTACGTCCAGGCCAGTGTCGGCGGGCGCCTGTCAGCGCCGCCCGGCGGATTTCCGCAACTCGGGACACCGGTGAAGGAAGGTGACGTGCTCGCCTATGTCACACCGCCGCTGCAGGCGATCGACGTGTCCGACATGAGCCAGCGGCAGGGCGAACTCGACCAGCAGATCTCCATCACGGAACGCAGGCTCGCGCGTTTCGAACAACTGGCGCCGTCCGGCGCCGTGGCCCGATC
>CANKHJ010000274.1 GCA_947481635.1 Bradyrhizobiaceae bacterium | reverse complement strand
CCCGGCTTCTTCGAAGGCACCGGAATGCCAGACGCCGGCTGGTGGGAAGCCCTATGGCCTGATCCTGCCAAGGTGCTTGCCGACTGCGGCGTGAGGCCGGGTATGGACGTGATTGACCTCTGCGCAGGCGACGGCTGGTTTACCCTTCCCCTCGCGAAGATTGTCCACAAGGTTGTGGCCATTGATATTGACGGCAAGTTGCTGGAGGCCGCGAAGGTCCGCATGGACGAGCGGGGCGGAGTCGCCAATGTCTCGTTTATCGAGGCCGACGCTTACGATCTCGCGACGGTGGTTGCCGATCCGGCAGACCATGTGTTTCTGGCCAACGCCTTCCATGGCGTGCCGGACAAACCGCGGCTGTCACGTGCTGTCTATGACGTGCTTAAGCCGGGCGGGCTGTTCGCTATCGTGAGCTGGCACGCCCGGCCGCGTGAGGAAACGACCATCCTCGGCCAGCCGCGAGGCCCCGCAACCGCACTAAGGATGACGCCTGCCCAAACCATCGCAGAGGTTGAGGCGGGCGGCCTGCAATTCCGCAACCAGGTCGAGGTGTCGCCGTATCACTACGGGGCAGTATTCGTCGCCATCAAGTAGATGATCCGGCCAAGCGCGCCCAATAGCAGCGCGAAGGCCGCCGCGCCTTGGATGAAGAAACCCGGAAACCGCTTCTTCGGCTCGGCGATGTAGCCGTAGAAATAGATCACACGCCCAACAATCCAGACGAGCCCGAGGATCGCGGCAACTGCCGGGCTCCAATAGATGGCGAAGAGCCACATGGAAGGCAGGACGATCGGCATCCATTCAAGCGTGTTGACGTGGGCGCGGCTCGTCCGTTCCAGCACCGGGTCGCCCGTCATCGTTGGCGCGAGGATGCCGGTGCTGCCATGGGTCCGCGCGACCCTTAGGGCCATCCATCGGCCATTGGCTTGACCACGTCCTTGGCTGTCAGATGACTGCCGAAAAGTAATTCTGGGGAACCTCTCCGGGGAATAGCGTGCCCGCGCCAAGTTCTCCGATTGCGAAACCCGGAGAGATCAAGTTGGTCAGCTACATTGCGCCAGCGCTTCTCTAGCCTCCGCTGTCGCGCACGCTCTCGCGATCTCGGCGGAGCCTTTTCTGCCAACCGCGCACACCGCTGAGCCCTACGTCGATAGAATATTCCGAACATTCCAGACAATCGCCCATTCCACGGCCCAATACTGAGCAAAATGGAACAGGGGCAAGCCTTCATCCCTACTTGTCCAGTATATAAGTCCCCTTGCGGGGAGGGTCGAGGGTGGGGTTCGCCGCGCTCGATAAAGCGAAATGAAAACGAGGCGGCATCGCAGCCGCCCCGTCATCGCTACGGCCAAAGGGGTGGCGTCAGCCACGCGTCGTTACGGACACGTGTAATACACCACCATCGTCAGCCGCCCGGTGCCGCCGGCATTCGCCGCAGTCACGAAGGTCAGCTGATGCAGCGTCTCGACCGTGAACGTCTTCGGGCCGCCGGAGAATAGCACGCCGCCGCCGAACAGCCGCACACCGACCTCCGACGACCCCACCGGATCACCGGTGACGACGCCGAAATTGCCCCAGGCATCGGGGTCGGCGGCGTCGACGCCATTCCCGGCATAGCCGGCATCGAAGTCGAGCGCCTCGGTGCCGGTGTCGATGTCCTGGCCATAGACCGTGACATCGACGATCGTCGCGCCGGCCGGCGTGCGGCACATCTGGATCACGTCGGCGGCCGCCGGCGCCGCCGCGATGTTGTAGCTGCCCCACGCGACGTGGAGCACGCCTGCCGGGCCGCCGCCCGAGACCGGGAGAGACGATGCGGCACGCGCCGCGGCAACGGTTCCAAGAGCCATGTGATAGTGTCCTTCTGTTGCTGCTGCGGTTACGCGGCGGTCGAGCTGGCGAACCAGCCGGTGACGACGCCATGGTCCTTGAGGTCGTCACGATCGCCGGCGCCGGAGCCGTATTGCATCTTGCCGATGCCGTAGATCGCGGAGATCTCGACGCCGTGCTTGTCGCCGTAGTCGAACTCCTCGGTCTTGGTGCGCCAGCGCCGCGCATAGGCGGCGCCGATCGCCTGCGCGCCGCACAGGAAGGCCGGCACCACCGTCGAGCTATCGCCCTCGCCGGTGATGGTCATCGTGTCATAGAGGCCATGCGCCTCCTTGATGATGACGCCGTTCCAGAGGAGATCGCCGCCCTGGAAGATGCGGTTATTCTCCATCTCCAGCGAGGCGCCCTTCTGCGCGTCGGTGATCTTGCTGTCGCGCTTGAGATCGCGGAACGCCAGGGGATGCGCATACAGCGTGTAGTAGGACCGCCCGTTGGCCGCCGAACGGGTCGGACGAACCTTGGGATTTGCGCGCGTCATGGCGTAGAGCTTCATGGTGTCGATATGCGCCGTGGTCAGCCACTCAGTGGCGGTCGCCGCGGTGAGCTCGGCGAGGCCGGCCGAATGGTCGACGCCGGCATAGCCGGAGCCGAATACGGTGCGGTCGCGGTTATCGACCAACCAGGCATCGCGCTGGGTCGCATCCGCCGCGGCGAAGGCCACTCCGTTGATCGCGCCGAGCGACTGCTCGATCAGCTTCTCGGTATCCTTCAGCGACCAATCCTTCAGCACGAACTTGGCGGCGTCGCGCAGCGATATGGCGGAGAATTGCTCGTCGATCTCCGCGACCCGCACCGCGTTGCGGCGCTTGTCGACCACGAGTTCGTATGAGCGCGTGCCCATGTCCTCTTCGTGGCCTTCCATGGTGCCGCGACCGGTCACGGCATCCTGGGTCAGTTTGTTGACGAGCGCGAAATTGACGCGGTCGCCGGCCTTGGTGGTCAGGCTTTCCTTGACCTGGATGATGTCGTTCTCGGAGGTCCCCATCTCGCCCGCGTAGCGGTTCTCGGTGAGGTATTCGGTGAAGAACTTGTCGTCCCATTGTTCGGGCGTCAGGTTCGCGATTGCGCGCGTGTCGGCCATCTCGTTTCATTTCCTTCTGGCGGATGCAGCGCTGCATCCGCACGGGGACTGCGCGTCTCACGACGGGCAATCGGCTGCGATTACCGCTTGAAGATGCTGGGCTGCGCCAGGATGTCGCCAAGCGGCGTGGGTCCGCTCCAGGCCGGGCCGTTGCGGGCGCCGACATTGCGAGCGGTGGCGAGGTTGGTCGGCATGACGGAAGGCTGCGGCCCCGGCCGTTGCGCCGGTGCATCGCGATCCGTCAGGCCATAGCGGGCCCGGAGTTCGGCCTCGACCTTGGCGCGGAACGCAGCCGGATCGTCGCCGATCTCGGCCTGCGCCAGTTGCCGCTGATGCCAGTGAACGGCCGCCGCATAACGGTTCGGGCTGCCGACCACCTTGTGATAATCAGCGGGATCGACCTGCTGGCTGCGCAGCGCGGCGATGAAAGCCTGCTCGGCTTCCGCCACCTTGTCGTCGCCATACTTCACGCCGGCGATCAGCTGGGCATTCGCCATCAGCGTCTGATTGATCTGGTCGAACTGCGGCGCGACGACGTGTCGAGGCGGTGAAGCTGGCCTACCTGGAACTCGCCAGGACCTGGGAAGACCACGCCCACGACCTGAAGCGTGCACCGAAAGAAAAGCCCACCGAACCCGGGGCGTGATCTCCCTCGTCACTCTGAGTGGGCTGGCTTGGCCGTAAACACGGCTGGCGTTGGACGAGGGATCGCGAGATCCGTGCGTCACCGCGTCAATTCACCCGTCCTGTAATTCCTTGTCGAGCACCGGCTCGGCGCTGCGCTGCTCCTGCAGCCGCGCGCCGAATGCCTTCTTCGGTCGCTGCGCGGGCCGCCGCTCGCGCTTGCAGTCAAAGCACGTCGCCTTGAGGAAGGTCCGGCAGGCGTCGCGCTCCTGCGGTTTGCCGCAATGTTGGCACGGCACCACGATCACGCTGCGGCTGGTCATTCTTTTCATTCCCTGAGAGGAACGACCATGCACGATATGCCGCCCGATGGGGAGACGATCGTTGCGGCTATACACGCTGTAAACAGGCAGGAACACAATCACGCACGTCCGACGCGCGTGATTGACCGGCAACCGACGGATTGCGTGCGCTTATTGTTCGTGGTCCGGCGGGCGCTTGCCTTTCGGCGCATCGTCCGACGTCAGGCCGCCGCGCTGCATCGGGGTCGCCGCCGATTCCATTGTGTCGTTGACACTGCGAACCTGATCCTTACCGCCAGTCTTCTTGGCCGCATCAGACTTATGCTTGTCCTTGTCATCGATAATTGGATTGGTCGGATTCATATCAATAATCCCAGTGAGCGCCGATAGCGCAGGCTGAATGATGGCGGCTTGAACAATGCCAGGCGAAGCCTAGGCGTGCGGATCCGATGGCTCGTCCTGCCCGCTGGTTTCATCCAGCCGTTGAAGCAGTTCTTCGAACCGCGACAAATCCTCATCGGGTTGCCATCGCACGCGCAGCGAGCGGCCAAGCTCCGCCTGCATGAGCCGATAGTAATCCTCCTGTGAATTCATCAATGTCATCGTCTCTGTCCGCTATCTCGCTTAGGCAAGTCATCAGCGAAGTGATCGTTCCGACGGAACCGTAACCCGCTGCCCAACGAAAAAAAGCCCCGCGTGAGCGGGGCTTTTTCTGACGCGTCCAGAACGGGGTGGACGGGGGGGATGTCCTGAAATCCATTCTCGTCGCGATCAATGCAGCAATAACGATCGGCGCCGAATTTGGTTCCGCCTGAACAGATGGAACCGCACGCTTACCGGAGCGCAGGAGAAACCGATGACCGCGAACTCTCCCCTCAAGCTGCCATGGCGATGAATGATCATGCGGTTGCAATGGTGGCCGGCCCTGCGCGTTGACGGTCGTGATGTTGACGGTATTATCGTCAGCGAGGGGCTCGGCGAACGACCCGTGTGGGCACCGCGCGATGCCCGAAT
>CANKHJ010000273.1 GCA_947481635.1 Bradyrhizobiaceae bacterium | reverse complement strand
TGCCCGCCGGGCGGAGTCCCGGGGTCGCCCGAGTGCGTGGTTACGAGCCACGGCCGCAGGCACCGCACCCTGCTCCGCCTTCAGGACCGTCTCTAGAAGACGCCCCCTCATGAGCAGGGATGAGGGATGGTAATCACATCGAAGGGAATTGCGTCTCCGTAAGAGAATTCTTATCCCCACGACATGCACATAAAAGCGACGCCGCCCTATGCTGGTTGACATCTCTACGCCCGCGTTCCGTAGAACCGTGTGGATAGAGGTCTTATCACTACGCCGTCTCCTCCTCCGCGGCGCGCACCTTGGTCACCTTGTGCGCCTGCAGACGAGGCAGGACCTTCTCGGCGAAAACCTTGATCTGATTCATGAACATCTCATGCGGCATCGCGCCGGTATTCATGCGCACATGCACGGTCTCGGCGCCTGCGCTGTCCGCCGCCTCGATGATGCGCTCCACCACCTCATCGGGCGTGCCCCAGGGCATTCCCTCGGCGCGCTTCTCGACATCGTCCATGGTCATGTTGCGGAAATTCTCGCGCAACCGTGCCGCCTGCGGCAGGTTCTCGGGCCGCACATAGTCATGCGAGGCGTTGCTGACATAGCCGGTCTGGCGCTGCAGCGCGGTCTCGGTGATGTTTCCGTGACTGAACAGCGTGCGGTTGAAATACAGCAGATACGGCCCCGCCTCTTTCACCGCCTGCGCCTTGGTATCGGCGACATAGGCGCTCTGCGCGATGCTGAGATGGCCGGGCGTGATGCGATGGCCATGCTGCGCCAGGCATTTCGCGTAGTAGCGGATGATGTCCTGCTGCATCCCACGCACATTGGCGGTGCTTTCGCCGGGCGTGATCGGGATGTTGTGCTTGGCCGCGAACTCGATCGACTCCTTGCTGCCGGTGATCGGCGTCCAGATCGGCGGGCGCGGCTGCTGCACCGGACGCGGCCACAGCGAGATGTCCTTGTAGCTATGGAATTTGCCTTGGAACGAGAACACGTCCTCGGTCCAGGCGCGGGTGATGATCTCGTAGGCCTCTTCGAAGCGGGCGCGCGATTCCGGCATCGGCACATTGTGCACGGCATATTCACGCGGGATGCCGCGCGCGATGCCGGCGATCAGGCGTCCGTTCGACAGGCAGTCGATCATCGCCAGCTCTTCCGCGAGCCGCAACGGCTGATGCAGCGGCAGCAGATTGCCGTAGATCAGCAGCTTCAGCTTTTTGGTGCGCTGCGACGCGGCCGCGGCCATCAGGTTCGGCGAATTCATCAGCCCATAGGGCGAGGTGTGATGCTCGTTGAAGCCGACGCCGTCATAGCCGAGCCTGTCGAGCAATTCCCAAGCCTCAAGATGCTCCGCATAGGTGCGCACTGCGACTTCGGACTTGAAGTATTTCTTTCCCAGCGGATACGGCAGCGCATGGCCATCGACGAGGGAATCGAGGTGCTCCGAATACGGTAATAGATCGAAGACGAAGATCTGCATCTGGACGCTTGCTCCCGAACTTGCGGCTGTTGCCCGATGATGGCACAGACGGCGGCAAGCTCAAATTCCGACTGAACAACATTCCAGGGAGGCCGCCATGCGCGCCTATCAATTGCCGAAGCCGACCGGGATCGATGCCCTCGCGATCGCCGACCTGCCCACCCCAAAGCCGGCGTATCGCCAGGTTCTGGTCAAGGTCATGGCCTGCTCGCTGAATTATCGCGACCTCGCGATCGTCCAGGGCAACTACCGAATGGGCTCGAAAGCCGACTTGATCCCGCTGTCGGACGGCGCCGGCGAGGTGGTCGAAGTGGGCCCGGGCGTCACCCGCGTGAAGGCCGGCGACCGGGTCGCGAGTTGCTTCTTCCAGCGCTGGATCGGCGGCGCGCCGGGACCGGAGGCGCAGCCGAGCGCGCTCGGCGGCGGTATCGACGGGATGCTGGCCGAATATGTGGTGCTCGAAGAGCATGGCGTGGTGAAGCTGCCGGATCATCTGTCTTACGAAGACGGCGCGACCCTGCCCTGCGCCGCCGTAACCGCCTGGCACGCACTGGTCGAACACGGCAACCTGATCGCCGGACAGACCGTGCTGGTGCAAGGCACCGGCGGCGTGTCGATCTTCGCGCTTCAACTCGCCAGGATGATGGGCGCGCAGGTGATCGCAACGTCATCGAGCGATGCGAAGCTCGCGCGCGCCAAGCAGCTCGGCGCCGCACATGGCATCAATTACAAAACCACACCGGACTGGGAAAAAGCCGCGGCCGACCTCACTCAGGGCGGCGTCGATCAGGTGATCGAGGTCGGCGGCGCCGGCACGATCCCGAAATCGCTGATGGCGATCCGCCTCGGCGGCAAGGTCAGCGTGATCGGCGTGCTGACCGGCCCCGCCGGCGACATGAGCCCGATGCTGCTGCTCGGCCGCCGCGCCAATGTGCAGGGCATCTCAGTCGGCTCGATGCAGATGTTCGAGGCGATGAATCGGGCCATCGCGGTCAACGGCCTGAAGCCGGTGATCGACAAGGTGTTCCCATTCGTCCAGGCACAGGACGCGTTCCGCTACCTGCAATCGGCCGCCCATGTCGGCAAGGTGGTGATCAACGTCGCGGGCTAAAACAATCTCGGTGTCATCGCCCGGCTTGACCGGGCGACCCAGTAAACACCGGCTTGGATCAGGAATCCCGCTCCCTCCGTTGTCATCGTCCGCGAACGCGGACGATCCTGTAAACGCCGGACCGCAATCGTAAGGCACGGGGCGCCGCAGTTCAGTTGTCTTTTTCATACGCCGGGCCGGCGATTACTGGGTCGCCCGGTCAAGCCGGGCGATGACAATTGAGAGATATTGCCCTAACCTCTCATTTGTCATCGTCCGCGAAGCGGACGATCCAGTAAACACCGGCGTAGCTGATGAGCACACGCTCGTACTGGGTCTACATTCTCGCCAACAAGATCGGCGGCACCCTGTACATTGGCGTGACAAATGATCTTGTCCGCCGCGTCTTCGAACACAAATCGAAATTTGTGGACGGCTTCACCCAAAAATACGATGTCGCCCGTCTGGTTCACTTCGAGCAATTTGACGACATCGAATTCGCGATCCGCCGCGAGAAACGGCTGAAGAAATGGACCCGCGAGTGGAAAATTCAGCTTATTGAAAAAGACAATCCGAACTGGGACGACTTGTACCCTAGGAGAGCGGTTCCGAGAGTACTGGATCGTCCGCTTTTCGCGAACGATGACACCGAGAGAGCAGTAAGGGCGTGTGCTCATAAGCTACGCCGGTGTTTACTGGGTCGCCCGGTCAAGCCGGGCGATGACAGCCGGGCTACTCCGCCGGCTGGATCGCCCGCGCCTTTTCGCGCTCGACGTCGTTGACCAGGATCGCGATCATCGCGGTTGCGATGACGAAACCGAAACCGATCGCCGCGGTGAAGCCGAGAACCAGGTCGAACCCGCCGCGCGCATAGAAGAACGCGATCGAACCAACTGCGGCGGACGACACGATGAAGGACAGGAAGTAGCGCACCGAGTAAACCCGCGAGCGCCATGCATCGGCGGTGTAGCGGGCAATCACATAGTCATTGATCGTGACCTGCGCATAGATGCCGGTGATCGTCACCGTCATCGCCACCAGCAGCATCAAGCCGCTCGAATACGCGGCCCAGACGATGCCGATGAATTGCAGCACGGCCGCGCCGAGAAACAGCAGATGCGGCCGGACCATCTCCACCAGCCGCCCCACTGCGAGTTGCGCGATGGCGCCGAAAAAGAACACCACAGTCGCGACCGTACCTACCAAAGCGAGCGGCAGCGCCGTGCCGACCTTGTCGTCGATGATCTTCGGCAAAGCGATGGTCGCAACGTTGAAAACCAGGCCGGCGGTCACCGCGATCACCGCGAATAGCACAAAGATCGTTGCAGCGAGCCATGGCGCGAAACGCACGTCGGCTGTCGTGCCGCGCCTCTTCGCCAGACGGCTATCCTCGGGGACGAACCACAGGAACGCCGCGCCGGATAAGATGCAAACCACCGCCGGCACCACATAGGCCCAGCGCCATCCGACCGTCGATGCCAGCAGCGCGGTGATGCCGGCGGCGAAAGCCACGCCGAGATTACCGCAGACGCCGTTGAATGCGAGCGAGCGCCCGCGCGACGTCGCCTTCTCGATCAACAAGGCGGTTCCGACCGGATGATAGATCGCGGCAAAGGCGCCCAGCGCAAACAGCGCGACCGCGAGGATTGTCAGGTTCGGCGCGACCGCCGCCAGTGCCAGCGAGATACCGCAGCCAAAATAGAACGTCGCCATCATGTTGCGGCGGCTCCAGCGGTCGCCGAGCCAGCCCGCCGGCAGCGAGAAGATGCCGAAGGCCGCGAATGACGCGGTGCCGAGCGCGATCAGTTCGGCATAGGAGCGCCCATAGACCGCCTCGAGGCTGAGCACCACGGTCGGGAATACAAGCATCACATAATGGTCCAGCACGTGCGCCCAGTTGACGAAGCCGATCGACAGCTTGGCGGTCGGATCGATGGACGGGCTGGCAGCTTGAATGTCGGACATGAGTCGATAATCCCCGGCGGCGCTCCGGATATAGCGCAGGCCGGCCTCCCCGCCTATGCCCGCGCCGCATGGCTGTCTCCAGACCGGCCCGATCAGTCGGGCGTCCATCCCGCGGTCCGGCTAATCCAGCGTCCGCCGAAAGCGCGTGACCGCGATGGTCATCGCGAACAGCGTGAGGCCGGCCAGCGCCAGCGCGTCGTATTGCAGGTCCGGCAGCGCGGTTCCCTTGAGCATGATCGAGCGCACGATGCGCAGGTAATGCGTCAGCGGCAGCATTTCGCCGATCCATTGCGCCCAGACCGGCATGCCGGCGAAGGGAAACATGAATCCCGACAGCAGGATGTTCGGCAGAAAGAACATCAGCGACATCTGCATCGCC
>CANKHJ010000272.1 GCA_947481635.1 Bradyrhizobiaceae bacterium | reverse complement strand
GGGCGAGAAAGAGTTGCGCACCGCCTCCGCGACGCGGTTGCTTCAGCTATTGCCCGACTACTCAAGATACAACAAAAATAATGATGTGTGTTGGGATGAGTTGAAGGAAGTGGAGGCGCTGATGAATATCTTGCTGGCGTTCGATACCCTCAGTTCGACCTAAAGCTGTTCCCTTGGTGGAACAAATCCCCCACCACCGCGTTGCCCGGTGATTGCCATTTTTGCCTAGGGGATTTCCATGCCAATGCTTGTCAGCCTTCTCATCACCTTCCTCGTCATCGTCCTGGTGCTCTACCTGATCCGCATGCTGCCGATCGACGGCCGCGCCAAGCAGATCGCGCAGATCATCGTCATCATCATCGGCGTCATCTCGCTGCTGAAATACCTGGCCGTTTTCTAGGCCAGGATGATGCGCAGCAATCTGATCTATCTCGCGCTCGGCGCGCTGGTCGTGCTCGTCGGCGTGCTCGGTTATTCGCTCTATCAAGAGAAGAAGCAGCCGGACGGCGTCCAGCTCAGCATCGGCTCCAAGGGCGTCACGATCGAGAAGAAATAGCCTCCGCGCCGAATCGGGTGCTGTGGATGCACCGTGGCGTTCCTATCCGCGACGGTGCGAGAATCGTGCGCCACTTCCGCGTAAACGCAAGATGAGTCCCGCCAAATATATCGTGGGACTCTCAGGCCGACTCCCGGCAATCCTATGGCTGCCGATTCTGGGAGCCGGACATGATCGAGCACACGTTGGTCTTTGGACTGATCGTTGCCAGCCTGACAAACTTGGTTTGTCTCTGCGGATATTTGTGACGCCGGCTTCGGCACGTCCGTAATCCGCTCCGCGTCAGTCGAGGTCACTCTTCCGGCTCGGTGGTGAAGAACAGCGGATAGCCCTGGCTCTTGCCGAGATCGGTCGCTTCCTTGGCTTTGGTCTCGGCGACGTCCTTGGTGAACACCGCGATCACGCAGGCACCGCGTTTATGCGCGGTCAGCATCACGCCATAGGCCTGGGTCTCGTTCATCCGGAACACGGCTTTCAGCACCTGCACGACGAATTCGCGCGGCGTGAAGTCGTCGTTGACCAGGATCACCTTGTAGAGCTTCGGCCGCAGGGTCTTGCTGCGGGTCTTGGTTTTCGGTTTGACGATGTTCTCGGCCATGGGCACGCTCAGTCCGCACGTTCAATCCGATGCGCGACCCATTCTATACCAGCAGCGCAACGACACGGAACCGGGAATGAGGCGCGGGCCCCAGCCATGATCACACTCGCCGTGCTCAGCGCAGGCTCGACCTTGCACGGCCTGCGGCCCTGCGCTGAGGCCTTTATGCGCATGAGTGGCATCACGGTGACGGTGGCGACCGACCATGGCCACAATATCGAGGCCGATGTCCGCCGTGGCACCGCGCAGGCCGACGTCGTGCTGCTCCCGGCCGACATGGTCGCGGCGCTGACCGCCGAAGGCCTCGTGGCAGCCGACGGACAGGGGGCCCTCGGCAAGGTCGGGATCGGCGCCGTGGCGCGCGCTGGCGCGCCGCTCCCGCAGGTCGGCACCATGGATGGGTTGCGCGGGGCACTCCAGACGGCCTCGTCGGTGCTGGTGACGCGCGCGCCGACCGGCGAGCACATGCTGCGGGTCATCGCGCAGCTCGGCCTCGCCGAGGCGGTCGCCGCCAAGCTGGTTCAGTTCGACACCGCGACATTGCTGATCAAGCATCTCGCGGCGGAGGGCGACGCTGCGGCATTGGGCTTTTCGCCGGCCGCCGAGATCCTGGTCTGGCGCGACCGTGGCGTTGCTTTCGCCGGCCCGCTTCCGGACGAGATCCAGGTTGCGCTCCCCTATGCGGCGGCGATGCTGACGCGCACGCGGGCGAGCGAGTCGGCGCTCGCGCTGCTCGGCTTCCTCGCCACCCCACAGGCTCGGACGCGGTTCCACGAGAGCGGCGTGGTGTGACGGGCGCACCGTTTAACGGCACGGCAACACTCCCTGCTTAGCGTGGCGCAGTGCCGCGAGCGGCCTCGGGAGAGTTCCATGCTGACGCGCCTGATCTATTCGAGCGAGAATCATCTAGGCGCCGCTGGCGGCAAGATGATCCGCGACCTCAACGACATCCTGGACGCCTCGGCCCGGAATAACGAGAAGGCGGGGATCACCGGCGCGCTGATCTTCGACACGCTTTGGTTCGTCCAGATTCTCGAAGGCGAGCGCGAGACGGTCAGCGCCACGTTGCGGCGGATCTTGGCAGATGAGCGCCACGACGCCGTCACCATCATCGACGCACGCGGCATCGAGACACGGCTGTTCGGCAATTGGTGGATGGGTCTCGGCTTCCTACGCGGCGATACCACGGCGCTCTACCGCAAGCACGGGCTCGGCGCCCGGCTCGATCCACGCAAGCTCACCGGCGATCAGATCGTCGCGCTGGCGCTCGACCTCGCGGCCACAGGCCTCAATCGCAAGGTCGCAGTTGAAGCGGCTTAAAGCAGAGCTCGAACAAAAGCCGAGAGCGCAAGGATCGCGCTAGGCCGCCACCGGCCGCGCGGTGCGGGTCTGATCGCGCGTCAGCACCAGCACCAGCAGCGCGATCGCCATGAAAGCGGTTCCGAGATAGTTCATCGCCACCACATAGCCTTGGGTGAACAGCACGCCGCCGAGGAACGAGCCGATCGCCTGGCCGATATAGATCGACGAGGTGTTGAGCGCGATGGTTGCGCTGGAGAGCTTCGGCGCCGCCGCCGCAAGCCGCGCCTGCTGCATCGAATTCGCCGCGGCGAAGCCGAGCCCCATCACCAGCGTTCCAGCGGCCATGATCCACACCAGGCCCGCGCCCGCCGACCAGACCATCATGCCGACCAGCATCAAGCCGATCGAGCCGACCGAGGTGCGGTAGGCGCCGATGCGCCCGACGATGCGCGTCGCCAGCACGTTGCCGACAAAGGCCATGATGCCGCCGGCAGCGAAGAACATCGCGATGGTCTGCGGCCCGGCACTCACCAGCGTCGCGAGCAGCGGCCCGAAATAGACGAAGATCATGAACTGGCCGCCGGTGGAGATCAGCGTGATCAGCAGCAGCAGCACGATCTTGCGGCTCTGCACGATCTCGCCCCAGCTGCGCAGCGACATCGCCGTGCCCTTGAGCCCCGACGGCACGCCGAACAGCAGCAGCACAAAGCTGATCGCGGCCAATCCACCGAGCGCGAGATAGGTCACGCGCCAGCCGCCATGCGCGGCGAGGAACGTCACCAGCGGCAGGCCCAGCGCCACCGCGAGCGACCATCCGAGAAAGACGAACGCGATCGCACCGGCCCGCTCCTTCTCCGGCACGATCTCGCCGATGGTGCTCGCCGCCTGCGGCGTGAACACAGCGGCGGCGGTGAGCATCACCAGGCGCAGCGCGAGCAGGGTCGCGTAGTCCGGCGCGAAGGCGGAGGCGACATGACCGGCCGTCAGGATCGCGAGCGTCACCGACAGCAGAATGCGCCGCTCGATCCGCGTCGTCGCCCATGCCACCAGCGGCGACCCGAAGCACAACACCACCGCGCCGAAGGTCACCAGCAATCCGGCATCGCGGATCGTGACGTTGAGGCCGGCGGCCAGCTCATTGAGCATGCCGGCCGGCGCCATCACCGACAGGCCGATGACCAGATTGCCCAGCATCAGGGCGACGGCGGCAAGACGTGCAGTCATTGGCAGCGGGCCTTATCCATCCGCACGCTGCAACAACGACCCCTGAAGGCTCAGGTGCGCTGCCAGGAGGAACGATCGAGCATACGTGGCACGGTACGTTTGCGTTCTACCACAACCGCACGCTGTGCCCCAGCCCTGCTGGTGAACGCCACCGTCGGCGCGGGCAGCCGACTGCGCTTAGCGCCGGCCTTGAGCACGGCCGCGCGCGCCTCTTCCACCGGAACGCCCATTAAGGACGCGGCAAACTCCGCCATCGCCTGCGGATCGTCGGTAATGTCCTTCGCCGCCTCGATCGCCTCCGCCAGGGTCGGCGGGTCGTGGCGCACGCGGCGGTTGCCGTATTTGGTTTTCCAGGTAGGGCCCATTTCGAATCTCTTTGATCTTTCCGCGATCTTGTATGCCCGCGGAGGGAATTTAACACCTCATTGTTGCAATGCAATATAGACTTTTGCACCGCAATAGAACGGTTCCAGCATGGTGAATGATGGGGGCCGGCCGCGAATGCGGCGATAAAGCGGCCGCCCATAGGAACATCCCAACGGCCGCAGCGTTCCATCTCCCGCGCGGCGCGTCGTTGTCAACCAATCGCCGCGCTACCGGGAGACCACCATGCACGGATTGATTTATCTCGTTGGCCTTGTCGTGATTATTTTGGCGATCCTGTCCTTCTTCGGCCTGCGCTAAGCGCGCGAGGGAGAACTCCATGACCGACTCACTTGGCGTCGCAGTGGTGACCACCGCGGATGACGGCCCGATTCCGACACCGGGCGGGCCACTCTCTTACATTCATTGGGGGCCGATCATTGCCGGCGCGATCGCGGCCGCGGCGGTCTCGTTCGTGCTGAATGGCTTTGCCGCCAGCGTCGGCCTTGCCGTCGCGTCACCCTCGCCGACCTGGCGCGACACGTCAGCCGGACTGACTGTCCTGTCCGGCGTCTGGATTCTCGTGACCACTGTCGGCGCCTTCGCCCTGGGTGGCTACCTGGCCGGCCGCGTCCGCTCAAGCTGGTCCACCACTCCGGATGAGGTCGAATTCCGCGACGGTACGCACGGCCTGCTGGTCTGGGCGCTCGGCGTCATGATCGGCGCTGCGCTGTTATGGGGCACCGCTTCGGCGTTCACGGCCGCATCGATGTCCGGCGCGCAGTCCGCGCGCACCCAGACATCCGAGCCGGCCTTCCTGGCCTACGAGCTCGATCGCCTGTTCCGCTCGGAGCGGCGCGCCGAACCGG
>CANKHJ010000271.1 GCA_947481635.1 Bradyrhizobiaceae bacterium | reverse complement strand
CGACCGGACCCCGCCGCTGGTGGAGCGGCGCCTGCGTTTCGTGGTGCCGGAGCGCATCGCCGCCGGCGGCGCCATCATGACACCGCTCGACCGCGACGCGATGCGCGACGCGGCGCGCGCTCTCGCGGCCGAAGCCGTCGAATCCATCGCGGTCGGATTCCTGCATTCGTTCTCAAATCCGGAGCACGAGTTGATCGCGGAAGCGATCCTCCAGGAAGAGCTTCCCGGCATTCCGATCTCGCTCAGTTCGGACGTCTCCCCCGAGATTCGGGAATATGACCGTTTCTCCACCGTGGTGGTAAACGCCTATATCCGTCCGCTGATGCGATCATATCTGGCGGCCATGGAAACCGGCCTTCGCGCGCGCGGCGTCGCTGCACCGATTCTGCTGATCCAGTCCCATGGCGGCATTTGCGACGTTGCCGCCGCGTCGCGCTATCCGGTGCGCCTGTTGGAATCGGGACCTGCGGGTGGCGCGATTTTCGCGGCGGCAATCGCGTCGGAGCTGAATCTCTCCCGCGCCTTGCTGCTCGATGTCGGCGGCACGACCGCGAAGCTGTGCTTCATCGACGACTTCAAGCCGCATACCGCGCGCGCCATGGAAGTGGGCCGCGTCGATCGCTACCGCGCTGGCAGCGGCATCCCGCTGCGCTTCCCGGTGATCGAATTGAGCGAGATCGGCGCGGGCGGCGGTTCGATCGCGAAGGTCGATACCCTCGGGCGGCTGCAAGTCGGCCCGCGCAGCGCCGGCTCGGCGCCGGGGCCGATCTGCTATCAGCGCGGCGGGACCGAGCCGACTGTCACCGATGGCAATCTGCTGCTCGGACGTCTTGACCCGGATCGTTTCGCCGACGGGACGATCGCGCTCGACCCCGTGCCCGCCGCGGCGATGCTGACCGAGAAAATCGCTGCGCCACTCGGCCTCACCCTCGACGAGGCCTGTTGCGGCATTCTGGCCGTGATGCACGAAAACATGGCGAATGCAGCCCGCGAACACGCGTTGGATGCCGACAAATCACTCACCAATCGCGCACTCATCGCCATCGGCGGCGGCTCCGGGCTCCATGCGGCAGACCTCGCCAAGGCACTTGGCATCGACGTTGTCGTCATCCCGCGCGACGCCGGCGTCGGTTCCGCGGCGGGTTTCCTGCGCGCCCCCTTTGCTTTCGAGCGTACGCTGTCGCGCTACCAAAGCCTGTCGGGTTTCGACCAGCCGGCAGTGCTGCTCAGCATCGACGCGCTGATCGCGCAGACTGTCGAGGAGGCCATGGCGACCGGGCACGTCGCACGCGAAGCCATCGCAACGAGCCTGACGGCTCAGATGCGCTATCGCGGCCAAGGCTCGGAACTGACCGTTGCGATCCCGTATCGCAGCCTCACCACCACCGACGCCGCGCTTCATCTCGGCGCCACTTTCGCGCGCGCCTATGGCTCGCTTTACGGACGCACTCTGCCCGGCAACGACGTTGAGATCCTCGGCTGGACGGTCCGCATCGAAGCCACCGTCGCCGGGGTCAAGCCGCCGGCCGCGACAATTACACACGCAGCACCGGCCGCACGGCATCGGCGGCTTGTCGATCCGCTGACCGGCGCGTCCTGGGACGCGGTGGTGCGGCAGCGCGCGGAGCTCGTCGCCGGCGCAGCAATGCGTGGACCGGCGCTCATCGTCGACGCCGGCACCATGATCGTCGTGCCCGCACACTGGACCGCGCGCGTCACCGCGGGTGAGCACATCACGATGACGCGCGACCGTGCGGCCGCGGACGGAGAGATCGCGGCATGACCTCAAGCGCCCAAATGTCCGAAGGACGCAAGGCATTGCAGCGGCAGATCATGTGGAGCCGCCTGATCGCCGTCGTCGAGGAGCAGGCGAAGGCCCTGATGAAAACCGCCTTCAGCCCGACGGTGCGCGAAGCCGGCGATCTCTCCGCAGCGCTATTCGACCGGCGCGGCCGCATGGTCGCACAGGCGCGTACCGGCACGCCTGGTCACGTCAATTGCACCGCCATCGTCGCGAAGCATTTTCTTGCCGCGTTTCCCGGCAACACCATGTCTCCCGGGGATCATTTCATCACCAACGATCCCTGGCTCGCGTCCGGACACCTGCACGACATCACGGTGTTCTCTCCGGTGTTCCGCAACGGCGTGCTGCTCGGCTTCTTCGCCTGTACCTGTCATCAGGTCGACATCGGCGGACGCGGCATGGGCCCGGACGCGCATTCGGTGTTCGAAGAGGGGCTCTACCTGCCGCTGCTCCCGCTCGCGCGCAACGGCAGCGTCGATCCGCATCTCCTGGCGCTGATCCGGGCCAACGTGCGGACGCCGGACGAAATCGAAGGCGATATCCTCTCCTACGTCACCGCCAACGACGTGAGCGGCGTGCGGCTGAATGCGATGCTCGACGAGTTCGGGATCGACGACATCGAGGCGCTGTCGGAAGACATCATCGCCACGTCCGAACGCGGCATGCTCGCGGCCATCCGCGCCATGCCGCGCGGGACGTGGCGCAATCACATGCGCATCGACGGCTACGACGAGCCGGTCGATCTCGTCGCCACGTTGACGGTCGGTGACGACGGCATCGTTGTCGACCTTGACGGCACCTCGGCGGCCAGTCCGCGCGGCATCAATCTCGTCATGAACTACACCCAGGCCTATGTCAGCTACGGGGTGCGCGCCGCCATCGGGCCCGAAATCCCCAACAACGAGGGCTCGCTGGCGCCGATCCGCGTGACGGCGCCGGAAGGCTGCATCCTCAACGTCCAGCGCCCGGCCCCGGTCGCGGCGCGCCACATCATCGGACAATTCCTGCCGGAGCTCGTGCTCGGCTGCTTTCAGGATATATTGCCGGACCTCATTCCCGCCGAAGGCGCATCGTGCAACTGGGGCCTGCAACTGCGCGGGACGGGCCGCCAGCCCTTCAACATCCTGTTCTTCAATGCCGGCGGCGCCGGCGCGCGTCCCTCACGTGACGGACTTTCGGCCACCGCGTTTCCGAGCGGCATCCGCTCGATCCCGGTGGAAATTTGCGAAACGGTTGCGCCGATCCTGATTCACGCAAAGGAACTGCTCCCGGATAGCGGCGGCGCCGGAACATGGCGCGGTGGGCTGGCGCAGCGCGTCGAGGTCGGAACCGTCGACGGCACTTCGTTTGAAATCTTTGCGGTGTTCGATCGTGTTGATCATCCGGCACGCGGCCGCAACGGCGGCGGCGACGGCGCGGCCGGCAAGGTCAGGCTCGGCACCGGTGAGACGTTGCGCGCCAAGGGCCTCCAGACCGTGCCGGCAGGAACGACCGTGTGTGTCGATCTGCCCGGAGGGGGTGGGTTCGGCGATCCGAAAGGCCGTGCCGCCGCATTGATCGAGAGTGACCTGAAGCAGGGTTACGTCACCAACGGAACGCGCTGACCATGCGCGATTATATCGAACGGCTGCGCGGCGAAGGCCGCCTCTCGCAGGTCGAGCGCGAAGTCTCGGGCCGGCACGAACTCGCAGCTGTCATCCAGGCCGCGCAGCGCGAAAGCGATGCGCCGATCTTGTTTCACAATGTCGCAGGTACCCGTCATCCGGTGGTCAGCAACGTCTTCGGCAGTCGTCCGCGTTTAACCGAGATGCTTGGCGGGACCGATGGCTCTTTCTGCCACCGCTGGGTTGAACTGATGCGCAAGCCTCCGATCGCACCGATGTCGGTGGATGAACCGGCCGGGCTTGTCGCGCTGCGGCTGACCGAGTTGCCGCAGATCACTTACTTCGAGCGCGACGGCGGCCCCTACATCACTGCCGGTGTATTCCTCGCCAAAGATCCCGACACCGGCACGCCGAACCTCTCATTTCATCGCAGCCAGATCATCAGCGACGGTGAATTGCGCGTCCGTCTTGGCAGTTCACACCATCTCACCGAGTACCAAGCCAAGGCCGAGAGTCGCGGCGAGGCGCTCGAGGCCGCGATCCTGATCGGCCCCCCGCCGGAACTGGTGCTCGCCGCCGCCGCGCCCCTTCCCTACGACGAAAGTGAGATGGAGGTCGCCGCGAAAATTGCCGGCAGGCCGCTCGCCTTACGGCGCTGCCGCACCGTCGATCTTGAGGTGCCCGCCGACACCGAGATCGTTGTCGAGGGCCGATTTCTGCCGCATCTGCGCCGACCGGAAGGGCCATTCGGCGAATTCATGGGCTTCTACGTGCCGGTCGGCGACAACCACGTGTTCGAGATCACAGCGGTGGTCGGCCGGCCCGACGCGCTGTTCCACGCCTTGATCTGCGGATCGCCCGAAGACCTGCGCCTGCTCGAACTCGCGGTGGCGACGCAGGTTTATCAGGCACTGCTCGGCGCCAGCCTGCGCGGCATCGTCGACGTCGCCTGCGTGCCGACGGTGATGAGCACTGTCATCAAGATCGAGCAGCTCTACGAAGGGCACGCCAAACAAGTGCTGCTCACGGCGATCGGTGCGAACCACGACTGGAACAAGACCGTCTTCGTCGTCGATGAAGATGTCGATATCAACGATTTCAACGACGTGTGGTGGGCCTACCTCACCCGCGGCCGGGCTGACCATCGTGCGATGATCCTTCCCGAGGTGCCTGGCTTCTACCGCGATCCGCACAAGGATTATTGGGGACGTCTCGCGATTGACGCGACCGCACCTTTCGATCGCCGCCCGGAATTCCTGCGCAAGCGGATTCCCGGTACGGCCTCCATCCGGCTCAAGGATTATCTCGGATAGTGCGACAACCGCTGCGTCCGATCTGGAGAATGGCCAGCGCCAGGGAGCGGCCGCCGTTCTCAAGGTCATCGCGGAGCAACTAGGCGTGTCACTCGATCTGTTGGCGTGAGGCGATCAATCTGGCGCTAAGGCCCCAGGGGGCGGCGATGGTGGGCGCGACAGGGATCGAACCTGTGACCCCTACCATGTCAAGG
>CANKHJ010000270.1 GCA_947481635.1 Bradyrhizobiaceae bacterium | reverse complement strand
GGTGAAGGACTTCGCGCCGGTGGTGAAGATGTTCAGCTTTCCCAGTGTCCTGACAATATCGGCAAGCCTGCCGGTGAAGACCGTCGCCGAGCTCATCGAACTCGGACGCACCAAACCCGGCGGTCTTGCGTATGCCTCGCAGGGCGTCGGCTCCGGTGGGCATCTGCTTGGGACGATGATCCAGCAGAAGATCGGCAAGCCGATGACGCACGCGCCGTATCGCGGCGCTGGACCTGCGATGCCGGATATCGCAGCTGGCCGGGTGGATATGATCTTCGCGAGCTATGGTGGTGTCCGTGCGTTCGTCGAAGGCGGAACGGCGCGCATCCTCGCGGTGACCTCGGCGAAGCGCCTTCCCGAATTGCCGGACGTGCCGACCATGACCGAACTCGGATTGCCGGAGGTGGGCTATGACGTCTGGTTCGGGCTGTGTGCGCCGGCCAATACGCCGGCCGACATCATCAAGACGCTGAACGATCGCGTGCTCCGGATCGTGAACGAGCCGTTCTTTGTGAACAAGCTGCGCGAGTTTGGCGTCACCGCGGACCCCGGCTCAACCGACGACTTCCGCGCTTTGATTCGCTCGGACATTGCGCGTCTTGAAGGTGTCATCAAAGCTGCTGGGGTCGAGCCGCAATAAGCCGGTATCGGCGGGAAGGCCAAGCCTCCCCCGATCTAAAATCTGAAGCAGCGTGATGGCCGACGTCTGATTTGCACCCATTTTGGACTGGCGAATGCCCGTCAGTTATGCAGTATATCTATCATCTAAAGCCGGGTCGCAGCCGGCTTAAACCTATTGCCGATCCGAACCAAGCGACTGGACATCTCGATCCATCCGCAAACCCAGAAGGAAACGTCTCGATGAAACGTCTCTCGATCCTCGCTGCTGCGGCGATGACGGCCCTGGTGGGCCTCGCGGCGCCGGTGCAGGCGCAAGATTATCCGAAACAAGACATCCACGTGATCGTCGGCTTCCCCGCGGGCTCCGGCGCCGACGTCTATGCGCGCTTCTTCGCCAACAAGCTGCAGGCGCTCGCCAAGGTGACGGTGGTTGTCGAGAACAAGCCCGGCGCCAACTCGATGATCGCGACCGAGACCGTCGCGAAAGCGAAGCCGGATGGCTATACGATCTTCATCGGCGGCTCGGATTCGTTCGGCGCCCCGCTCTATATCTTCAAGAAGCCGGCGATCGATCCGAACAAGGACTTCGTCTACATCTCGCCGCTGGTGAGCCAAGCCTTCATTCTGATGGTCGAAGAGTCCAAGCCGTACAAGACCGTGGCCGATCTCACCGCCGCGATGAAGCAGAAGGGAACCAACTCCTTCTATGCGTCGACCAACAACCCGGCGATCATCCTTGCCGAGAGCTACAAGAAGATTGCCGGTCTTGAAACCGTGCAGGTGCCCTACAAGACCAGCGTCGAATTCGTCAATGACATGATGAGCGGCCGCATCGACTGGGTGATGGCCGATCCGGTATTCGCCATCGCGCGCATGAACGAAAAGAAAATGAGGCCGCTCGGCATCAGCACCGCGAAGCGCATCTCGGCGATCCCGGACATTCCGACGCTTCAGGAAGCCGGCGTTCCGACCATCGACATGAACCTGTGGTGGGTGACCGCCGCGCCCGCCGGCACGCCGGCGCCGATCGTGGCGAAGCTCAATGAATGGTTCACGGCCATCGGCAAGGACCCGGAGACCAAGACCTTCCTCGGCCGCTTCGGCGCGGAGCCGTGGGTTGCCTCGCTCGCGGAGACCAAGGCGTTGATCGACAAGGAGATCAAGGACTGGGAAGGCTACGTGAAGATCGCCAACATCCAGGCCCAGTAACCGCACGCCAAGCCTGACGTAACGAGACGGCCACGTTCCGCGGAACGTGGCCGTTTTCGTTGACAGGCATCTCGACGCTAGGCCTTGGTCCACATCCCGGAATTGATGTTGAACAGCACTTTGCCTGCGTCTCTCATTTTCAGCAGGATCGATCGCAGCGTTTCTTCCGAACCGCCCGGCGCGGTTCGCGCCAGGATCGCCTGGATCCGCATCGGCTTTTCTTCCAGGGCCTTCAGGATCGCCGCTTCCGAAATCATCGCTGCTCACTTTCCAATGGTCCGCGGGTCGCTGGACGCGGGCGTCGCAGCACTCCCTATATCATCACGGCTCCGGGCACCAAGGTCGGTGTCCTCGGCGCGAGGACTGCCGGTGGCCGCTCGTGCCAAAAGAAAAGGCCCGACATTGCTGCCGGGCCTTTTGCGTGGCGGGTTCATCCGAACCACCCACGCATGTCCGCCAAGTCGTCGCCTCTCGGGTATGAGGCAAGGAGGGCGGATTCAAAATTCGTCCAGATTGGCCGGCACCTGGCCGAACGTCCTCAGGATGGTGGCGTCGTTGAAGCTTCCGATATTGGGGTCGCCGCTCCGTTTGAAGGCGAGCGCGCCGGCATTCTCCGGGTTGCGCGACATCACCTCAGCGCGACGGATCGCAGCCATTTCATTCGGCACTTCCTGAGCCTCGCCGAGCGCCGTGCCGTCCTCGGTTTTCACGAAGGGCAGGGCGACATAATAAGTGACCGACATCTAGTTCTCCTTGCGCCGCATCACCTTGGTCGCCCGCTTCACCGCGCCACGCGCGAATCCCGTCGATGCGGACGCGGACAACTGCTCCAGCCTGGCCTCAAGGAATGCATTGGCAATGAACGTCGCCCGCAACGCCGCGATGGCATCGCCATCGCAAATGGCGAGCGCCTGCTCGATCTCGTATTCGATTTCGGGAATGAGGGCTGGCTGGGGCATGCGGTCACCTGAAAACAGATCGGATGACCAATAGAACAAAAAGAGAACGCAGAGTCAATAGGTGTCCCGCGCCGGCCCGGTGGACGGCAAAGGGCAGAGCTCCCGGTCCGCTGCCGGGCGGACCGGAACGCGTGATCTCCGAGCGCTAATCCGGGGGCTATGCGACGGCCGCCGCCGCGATTTTCGGTTTGCTTGCCGCGTTGCGCGTGTAGTTGACCATGTAGTCGCCGACATGCTGCGGCGGATATTTCGGCGGATGCTGTGCATCGGTGCAGGTTTCCAGACATGCGACGACGGCGTCGAAATCGGGGTTGACGAAGAACGGGATCGAATAGCGCTCCTGCCCGGTGTGATTGATGACGCGGTGCGGCGTCGACATGAAGCGGTCGTTGGTCCAGCGTGCCATCATGTCACCGATGTTGATCAGGAAGGTGCCGTCGATATAAGGCGCGTCGATCCAGTCCTGACCGACCGGCTTGATCTCCAGGCCTCCGATCGGATCGGCCCACAGGATGGTGAAGGCCGTCGTGTCGGAATGCGGCTTGATGCCGTATTGGTCTTCCGGGGCCGTCGAGGGCTGGGGCGGATAGTGATTGAACGAAAGCTGGGTGATCGGTTTGCGGAACGACGGCAGGAAATGTCGTTCGTCGAGTTCGAGCGCGAGCGCGAAGCCACGGAGCAGGGCGTCGCTGACAAGATTCATGTCGTCATAATAATTCAGCAGGCAGTCGCGAAATCCGGGCAACCCATTCGGCCACTTGTTGCGCTGATGCAGTGGCTTGCCGCTTAACAGGTCCGGGTCGTTGTCAGGCAGCTCAGTCAGCATCTTATAGGTGTCGCGCAGTTCGGTTCGCCCATTGGTGCCGTAGCTGCGTCCGCCGATCGGGATATAGCCGCGGTGGTGTTCGGGCGTCACGGCGATGCGCATGCGCTCGTCCATCGGTAGACGGAAAAACTCCTTCATCGCGCCAATGATGTTGACGATCTTCTGATCCGAGACACCGTGATCGCGAATGTAAAAAAATCCGATCTCCTCGCATGCCGTTCGGAGCTCGTGCGCGACACCTGCCTTCGCTGCCGCATCGTCGAAAAATAGCGGCTCGATGGAAATCACCGGGATACGTGTTGCTTGAGATGAATGGCGGTTTGCCGTCATTGGATGTCTCCTTGAAGTCTTATTCGGTGCGATTCCAATAGATGACCGAGCGTTCGATGCGCCCGGTCAGCCAGAACACGCCGAGCGAGAGAACGGTCGCGACGATGATCGCGGACCAGAGCAGTTCGACGTCGCGCATTTCGGCGGAATCGAGGATCAGCAATCCAAGTCCTTTGTTGCCGGTCAGCCATTCCCCCAGCATTGACGCCAGAAGCGCGCTCGCCGCGGCGACCCGCAGGCCGGCGAACAGATGCGGGAGCGCGGTCGGGAATCGCAGCAGGATCAACGACTGAAGCCGGGTGGCGCCGTTCACATAGAGCAGTTCGTAGGCCGTCGCGCTGACACTGGCGAAGCCGCGCAGGCAGCTCACCAGCACCGGAAAAAACGATGCGATGATGACGATGATGACGCCGCTGATGAAACCGCGTCCCACGACCAGGGTGATCACTGGCGCCACCGCAACCAGCGGTGCGGTACGCAATGCGATGACGAAAGGCATTGTTGCCTGGGTCAGGTTGCGCGACATCGTGAACAGGACCGCGACGAGAATCGCAAAAGCCGAGCTGCATAACAGCCCGGCCGCCGCCGTTCCGAGCGTGTGCAGGGTCTGCCCCAGGATCACGCCGCGGCGTGCGACCAATGTCGTCAGGGTCGAACCGGGCGAGGGCACCAGGTAGCTCGGCAATTCCAGCACCGTGACACTGGTCTGCCAGGTTGCGCCGAGTGCCGCGATCATCAGCACGAACAAAATCGGGCCGGTCGGAAGCGATATTTTATGCGCCGGAGCGACGAGTGTGCGAACGGGCATCGGTCAGTTCCGAAGGTCCAGCTCGGCCACGGCGCTGTCGTCCTGCCAGTAGACCGCAAGCCGTTCCAGCGCTGCGACCAGTGCATAGGCGGAGGTAGCCACAAGAATGCAGATGACGATGCCGAGCCAGAGTTGCGGCGGCTGGAATGCGAACAGCGCGTGCAGCATGAGGATG
>CANKHJ010000269.1 GCA_947481635.1 Bradyrhizobiaceae bacterium | reverse complement strand
TGCGAACGCAACATCGTCGAGCGTTTCTTCAATACGATCAAGCATTTTCGAGCAATCGCAACGCGCTACGAGAAGACTGCGCGGAATTTTCTAGCAGGCCTTCATCTGGTTTGCGCGCTCGCCTGGCTCAAATGACGACAGGCCCTAGGGTGGCCCCCAACCGAATAGTCGGCCTGTCATAATCGTGGTATTGGAAGGCATCTGCTTCGGGTGCCCCATGCCACGTTGTCCAGACTATCTCTCGACCCTGAAACTTGCCGCGCTGGCGTTGCTCGCCTGCCTTTCTGTCGTCCCGGGTACGCTCAGCCCGGCCTCGGCGCAGTGTCTTGCCGCCAACCAATGGGCCTATGGCAGTTGCGGCCGGAGCGGCGGCGGTTTCAGCGGCGGCAGCGGCGGGGGAAACAACATTGCTGCCGGGCTCGGCGTGGCTGCTGCCGGCGCGGGCTTTCTGGGGGCGCTGCTGGAGGCGGCCGAGGAGCATCGGCAGCAGGAGCAGGAGCAACAGGCGGCGAACAACGCGCGCGAGGCTGAGGCCGCACGTCGGGCGCACGCCGCGCGCCAAGCCTATTGCTACGAGAACTGGCGGCAGGCCGCGAACGATATCAACGCCGGCAACGCCACTCTGAATCAATGGAATCCAGGCGGCGCGATCGGCTATTACGAACGCGCCATCAGCCTGCTGAGCCGCTGCGGCGATGCGCGCAACATCGCGATCGCGCGGCGCAATCTCGAAGCCGCGCGGCAGAAATATGCCGCGGTCCGGGACGACAACCGCGTCCAGGATGCGATCAGCCGATATGGCGGCGGCAATGCCTATCGGGTCTCGACCAATCCCTTCGACGCGGCGCCGGCCCCGGCCACGCCCAATGCGGCGACGAACGGCCTGCGCATCAATCCGGTCGATGTTTATGGACAGGCGCAGAAGCGCTGCGACTATGCCAATGCCGGTTCGCCGGCCTGGAAATCCTGCATGGTGGCGCAGGAAGCGCGCCTGATCATGGATGCGGACAGCGACATCAAGGCCGTGTGCGGGCTGGAGACGACCGGTGCGGCGCGCAACGACTGCGCGATCAGGAATTACGTTCAGAAGGTGCAGCGGCCCAATCCGAGCGGAAACGAGAATTGCTATTTCGATGAGCGCGGCCGTCCCTGTTATCCGGGCGGTTCGGCAGGCGCCAGAGCGCCCGAGCAGAAGGAAAGCCTGCGCGACGAGATCCGCCGCAAGATCGCGGCCATGAAAGAAAGAGAAGGACGTCCCGCCGAGGTGTCCGATGAGGAAGTGGCGGCGGTGGAAAAGCAGCAGGCCGGCGCGACGCCTGAGCCGGTGGCGCAATCGACGCAGGACTGGAATCGCGACGATCCGCTGCAGCATTACCTGCATGGCGGGAACAGGAATTCCGGCGGCTTGAATAGCGGCGCACTGGGCGAGGCGAAGCCGGGCTTCATCGGTCTGACCCCGGATGTCGCGGCGCCCTGATGATGGTCGCCATGCGGGGATTGTTGCGTCTGGCGCTGGTGGCCGCACTCGGGATCGTCGCGCCGTGCGCGGGCGTTGCGGCCGAGCGCATCGTGCTGATCAAATACCGTCCCTATAGCAGCGCGGCGGAGACCTGCGCCGAAGAGCTGCGCGCCAGTGTCGGCCGGCTCGGCGGCGCCGGCCTGAAGGTGGTGCTCGACACCAGCGATGCCGCGCCGCCGCCGTCGCTGATGCTGCATCTCGATCTGCATGACGAGCCGAGCTATTATGGCGGGCTCGGGCTGGTGGGGGTGCCATTCGCCTTGCGCGACCCCGCGCATTTCCAGGCGTTCCTCAAGAGCGGCCTCTATAACGAACTGCGCGGCCATCGGGCCGTCGCGATGGCCTATGGCGGCTTCTATCACCTGTTCAGCGCCAAGGTCGCAATGACCGAGCCCAAGCATTTTTTTGAACGCTTCGTCGGCGGCGCGCGGCATTCTTGGCTCTATCGAAAGCTGAAGGCGATTCCGAGCCTCGGCGCCGCCTATGGCCTGATCGAAACCGACGCCGCGCTGATGGCAAAGGACGACACGGCGATGGCGGCGGTGGATGCGCCGTTGATCGAGGCGCAGCGCTACCAGCTCGACCAGCGCGCGAAGTTCGTCAACCTGACCTTCACCGCGGCTTATCCGGTGATGATTTCGCTGAAGGACGAGAACCGGCTCTCGGCGGTGACGCTCCAGCGCGTGATGCAATGGTTGGACATAGCCGCGCAGGCCTGCGGCGCGCGCAATTTCGACGCCGAGCAGAAAATGCTGGAAACCCTGAAAGCCGCAAGACTGACCATCGTCCCGGTGAATCGCACGGCGTTTGTCGAAGCCGGTTGGACCCACGGCCTGACCGGCGTGAATCTCGCGTCGACCATCAGATGGACCATCGCCGATTTCGATCGGCTGGTGCAGCTCGGCGAGGGAGCAAAGCCGAAGCGGCTGCCCTCGGCGCTGCTCGCGACCCTGACGCCGAAGGAGCGCGCCGATTTTCTCGGCTATAGCAAGGCCGCGGAGGGGGAGCGCAGGAAGAACGGTGCGTCGGCGCAGGCGAGCGGCGCGATCCTGAAGGTCTGGTATGACGGGCTGGCGGAACTGGTCGATGCGGTGCGCGACGCCGACCCGCCTGCCGCCCAGGTGTCTGCGGCGCGCGCGCGCCCTCCGGCCGAGATGTCGATGAGCGATGCGCAAGCGCGCTTGAAGGATGTCGAACGCCGGATCGGAAACAAGAACACGTTTTGCGACGGTTCGGGTTGCCTGGCGCATGTCCAGGACTGGTGCGCGGCGGCGCGCACATTCTGGCGTGCCGGCGACAAGGCCGCCGCGGAACGGATTTTCGCCTATGTCGAATTCGTCACTCAGCGTCGCGATTTCCCCGACCTGGTGCCGCTCAACGTCCTCGACGAGCATCTGCTATTGCTGCGCACCCGTGTCACGCTCAAGGACCCGGCCGCGCCTGCCGCGCTTGCGAAGGCGATGGACCTGTTCCCGATTCCTGAAGAGAGGTATTCCGGCAGCGATCAATTGCGCGCCGACAAGCCGCGCTATCTCGCCAGCATCGCGCTCCTCTACAAGCAACTCGGCGACGAAACCGGGATGTCCACGGCGTTCGGGCGCGCCACCGACCTTGCCGTCGACGCGGGAAGCGCGGAGCTTGCCAGCGTTGCCGAGGCCTATTGGATGGCCGGTCAGTCCAAAGCCGCATGGGCCTTGGCGGCGCAGGCGTTGGAGGTCGCGGATCCAGCGACGCTGTTCGCGACCTTCGATGCGATCGATCCTCTTAACGGACGATTTGCGGCGATGGCGGCGAAGCTGCTCGAAAGGGTGTCGGAGCTTGAGCGTCCGTTCGGACTGAAAGGCACCTATCTTTCGTCGGTGGACGACTCCGATGCTGTGAAAGGATGGCGCGGCGACTGGCTCAGCCATCTCGCCTGGAGCGCGCAGCTCTGGAACATCGCCGGCGAGAGGGACGAGATCAGCCGCATCCGCGACAAGGCGCGTCAGGCGGCCGGCAAAACACCGTCGCTGAAATTTCAGGAAATCAACCAGGAGACCGACGATCTCCTGACGCGCGGACGTAATCCGCGCCGCTCGCGTTATGTGCCTTATCTCGGCGAGGCCGGATAACTCACAGCCACCCGGCAGGATCTTCGATCGGGCGGCCGTCGATCGCGCGGATCAGTCCGCGAATGATGCGGAATAACTGCCACACCGCCAGAACGCCCAGGATCAGGATTCCGATCCCGACAAATGTCAGCACGATGCCGATTATGCCAAAGATCAGGCCGATCCAGAAGGTGCGGATCGCCGATGTCATGTGCGATTCGTAGGGCGTCCCGGACAGTTCGCTGCGTTTCACATAGGCGATGATCAGCCCGACCAGCATGGTGATGCCGGTAAGATATCCGAGGATATAGAGCACCCAGACCGCGATGGCCCAGATCTTCGGATCGGTGCCTTGCTGGCTCGATTGCATCGACATGATGGTCCCCCGTCGCGCGTCGTCGCCCAGGACAGCGCCGCCGGAAAGACTACCGGCAGCGTTGGGGCCTGTCCACGCGCCGGACCGCGAGACCGCCATCAGCGTCAGGCGGTCAGCCGGTTTCGTCCTGGTTGTTGTCATTCCCCGCGAAAGCGGGCAATCCAAACCCGACCGGTGCGCCGAGGTCCGGCGCCGACACCCGCGAGACCGCCATGTCGATCCAAGCGATCCTGCTGCCGCTCTTCGTCGAGGTCCTGCTGACCTATGTCCTGATGTTCTGGATGGGGCGCGCGCGCGTCACCACGGTGAGCTCGGGTCAGGTCAAGGTGCGTGACATCGCGCTCGGCCAGCCGGCCTGGCCGGAGCGGGTGCAGCAGGTCTCGAACGCCTATCACAACCAGTTCCAGCTTCCGGTCCTGTTCTACGTCCTCACCATTCTCGCGATCATCACCAAGCAGGCCGATTTCCTGTTCGTGGTGATGGCCTGGCTGTTCGTGGTGCTGCGCATCGCTCACGCCGCCGTGCATGTCACCTCCAATCGGGTGTCGCGCCGCTTCTTCATCTTCGCCGCCGGCGCGTTCGTGCTGCTGCTGATGTGGATCATCTTCGCGGTCCGCATCCTGTTGGCGATTTGATGACGCCGACCGCACGCATCTCCGCCGCCATTGAGGTTCTCGCCGATATCGCTGAGCGGCGCCGTCCCGCCGGCGACGCGCTCAAGGACTGGGGCCTCGCGCATCGCTTCGCCGGCTCGGGCGACCGCGCCGCGATCGCCGGGCTGGTCTATGACGCGCTGCGCCGGCGTGCGTCGAGTGCCTGGATCATGGGCGATGACACGCCGCGCGCGCTGGCGCTCGGCATGCTGGCGCGCGAGCGCAGCCTCGGCATCGCGGCGATCGAGCAATTGTTCGATGGTGGTCGTTTCGCGCCGCAGCCGCTGAGCGACGACGAGCGCACC
>CANKHJ010000268.1 GCA_947481635.1 Bradyrhizobiaceae bacterium | reverse complement strand
CGAGCTCACGCGCGCCGGTTGACGCCGCTCCTGCGCGCGGGATCGAGCAGGCCCGCCGCGGCAGGTTGCCGGGCGGGCTGCTGTCGATGCCGCCGTATCAGCGCCAGTGGTGACGGCCCCGATACCCATAGCGATCACGCCAGGAATGGCGCGGCGCAAAGGCAAAGGCCGGCGCGCGATACGCGGGCGCGTAGAAGCGCGGTGCAACGGTGACGCAGCGATAGCCGTTAAAGGCGCGGCCGCGGCCACAACCATCCGCAGCCGACGCGACCTCCGGTACCGATACCGCCAACAAGCTGACCGCACCGATAAGCATTGCAAGAGCACGCATCTGTCTTCCTCACGTTGTTGAGGCTCCAGATTGCGCCTGACGAAATGAACGAGACCCCAACACATTGAGGAATCATTGCGGCAATATCCGCGCGAAATTACACGGCGAAAAACGCGTTGCACCCGCGCCGCGTAAAGTCGAAAGCCGACCGGGGGGGGCCGGTCGGCTTTCGCAGCGGATCAATCCGCCATTGCGGGCGGAAGATCCACTAGGCCTTGATGAACATCTTCGCGATGGCGAGGACTTTGCCCTTGCTCAGCGGCTCGTCGAACGCGCCGCTCAAGGCGTCCACCGGCAGGCCGCCGAGATCCTTGATGTCCGCGCCGCCCTGCGTGAAGTCGGCTTCGCCATCGTAGATCGGCTGCGTCGCGGCTGGCATGTCGCCACGCGAGTTGCTGACGATCCAGGCCGGCTGGCCCCGGATCAGACGGACTTCGGCCGCGTGGCGCGCTTCGACCGAGTGGATCTGCAACGCGATCGTCAGGATTTCGTCCGAACCCATCAAATTGCCGGCTTGCCCCTTATAAGCACGAACGCCAGTGTCCTCGAACGCCTGCGACAAGGCGAGGAAGGTCTTGTAGTTCGAGAACACATCGCCGAACGCGCCTTTGGCGGTGAAGTCGAATGTCGGCTTCTTCGCCGCATGGCTCCCCAGCGCGCCCTTCAGCAGTTCGACATGCGCCGCTTCGTGCTTGCCGATGGTCTCGAAGGTCTGCCGCGTCTCGGACGGAATCAGCCCACTGCTGGCAAGCGCCGTGCGATAGAACTCGTCTTCGAGATACTCGAGCGTCAACGCGAAATTGAGCACGTCGACGATCTTGCGCGGCAGCTTTGCGCCCTGTCCGAATGCGGCCGTCGAAGCGGCCGCAACCACCATGGGAGCGGTGGCCAACACACCGAGCTTGGTCGCCGCATCGCGGAAGGCACCGCGGCGCGAAAGCATGCGCTCAGCGACATCCGGATCGACTTCGGCTAGAATGCTGTGATTGTCTGTCATGGTGTTATCTCCTTCAGCCGATGTCGTCGGCGGTGATCGGCGTCTTGACGAACGGGCCCGCCTTGGAGAGGACGTCGGACGGCATCAGGGCCTGATCCAATCCCTTCTCGTTGACGACGCTGGCATTGTTTGAGCCTGAACCCGTCGTGGCGTTGCTCGCGCCGGTGCCGGTGCGCATCAGGTAGCCGATCGCGGCGGCGTGTCGCGCTTCCACCGAGACGATCTTCCCGGCGAGAAGCAGATACTCACCCTTTTCGAGCATTTGCCCGGCGCCGTTGTAAGCAGCCACGCCGAGGTCTTCGAAGGTCATCGCGGTCGTCAGCACGCTGCTGCGATCGTTGAAGTCGACCTTCGAGAAATCGACGTCGAGTCCCGGGATTGCGTTCTTCTTCAGTGCGGCCTTGAAGAATTCTCGATGCGCGATTTCGTGGTCGCGAATGCCGGTGAGAATGTCGCGGTCGGCCGACGCCATGTTGGCGTAAGGCGTTTTTATCACCTGCGAATAGAACGCCGCTTCGAGCTGCTCCAGCGCATAGGCATAATTCAGGATGCCGACATCGCCTTCACCGAGATCGACCGCTTTGGCCATCGCAGCGCCGCCGGGACTTTGCGCAAAGGCTTGGTCGAGGCTCAGGCCAGGTAGCTTTCCGCCAAAGGCGAGTGCGCCGACCAGCGCCGCGCTCGACCATTTCAGGAAACCACGCCGTCCAGCGGTCAAGTCGCCGCCGGCTTTGTCCGGGATTGCCGGAAGTCGCGAGGGATTCATGAGTGTGCTCCATTTTCGGCAGCGTTCACCGGCCAAAGCGGTCCCAACGATCGGGTCTATTTCAGTGAGGGCGGGCTAACGCGGCGGCGACGCCGGGATGTGCGAACAACAAAGCGTCCGCCGCCACGTTCCTGGAGCAATGTCGGGTGAGCGACACAACGGTCCGATTAATGTGTGACGATCGCGACCGGCCCGCTCAAACCCAGTGGAACTCGGGTCGCAACAGCAGAATCCAGATCTCAGACCGCAATCCCATCACTCATTGTCGCCAAGGCGACAGTCCGCCCCGTTAACCTACGGACGGCGCGCATCTCGCCTACGATATCTCCGTTATCCGACAGCCGGGGGAACTCTCAGTCATCTCGCTGCTTGGATGAGGCCGCATCCAAGCAGCGAGCTCCCTCGTATCTACGAGCTCTGGGCATCAGCATGATCCGTTGAGCGAGCCCGGATCCCCAGAATGGAACCGACCATGGTAACGGCGTCCCGCGTAAGACCGACCTATCCGAGTTCGGTCAACCGGCTGCTAGGAATTCTGGATCCGGATGCGCTGGCTGAGGTGAGCTTGGGCATGGTCGGCGTGCAGCTCAAGCGCGGCGCAATCCTGCATGACCGCGGCAAGACCATCGACCATGTCTTCTTTCCGATTGACGGCCTCGTCTCGCTGGTCACGGTGATGGAGAATGGTGACGCTGTCGAGAACGCGATCGTCGGGCACGAAGGCGCGGTCGGAACCAAGGCCGGCTTCGGCCGCCACGTTTCGTTCACCCGCGTGGTGGCACAGGTTCCGACGACGGCTTTGCGCCTACGACGCTCGGAGTTCTGCCATCTGGTGGATCATCGCGCCGCTTTCCGGGACGCGATCTCCCGCTTCAACGAAGGACTGGTCGCACAGATCCAGCAGACCGCCGCTTGTCTTGCGACCCACAAGCTCGAAGCGCGGGTATGCCGTTGGCTGCTGCTGGCGGCCGACCGCATGAAGGACGATACCCTGCCGATGACGCAAGAGCACCTCGCCCGGATTCACGGCGCGCATCGCGCAAGCCTGAACGCGACCCTGGGGGCGTTGCAGGACGGCGAAGCCATTCGCTACGTGGCCCGCGGCCGCCTCGCCTTGCGGCGCGAACGTCTCGAGGGTCTCGCCTGCGGCTGCTATCGGAATATCCGCAGCGTCGAGCTCGCGACCTCAAACCAAAACAGCGCCGCCGGTTAAGTCCGCCTGTTGGTCGCGTTCACGACACTACAGACGCATTTCCCGGCGATTTCAGTCTCCGCCGAAACATTTGGTTGTTGGTGCGGACAAGCGCTGCCCTATCTAGCAATCAAGGGCGATCTTAGAGCCGAGAGATCAAAGATGTTCAAGACACTCGCATCCATCAGGACGTTCGGTGCGGCGTTATCCGCGCTGACGATCGCAGGCGCCAGCCTCATTGGCGCCAGCTCGGCCGACGCACGGCCGTATCATCGTCACTATCGTGGTGGCGGCGTCAGCATCGGCGCGGGCATCATCGGCGGGCTTGCGCTCGGCGCATTGGCAACCCGCGCCTACGCCGCACCGGTCTCATGCTGGGTCGAGCGGCAAGTCGTGTTCGACCGCTATGGCCGGCGCTTTGTACGCCCGGTTCGCGTTTGCGGCTGACCACGCTGTCGCACGGGGAGAAGGCGGGGATGACCCGCCTTCTTTCATTGTGACTGCGCCAAAACCGCTTGCGCGCGGCCCGGCGACGCCGCCCTCAGCCTGACTTCGCTGTCTTCTTGGCCTTGCCGGCCTTTGCAGCCTTGGGCGCGGCCGCCTTGGGCGCGGCGCTCTTCGGCGCGGCGCTCTTCGGCGCGGCGCTCTTGGGAGCTGCTGCTTTGGGAGTTGCGGCCTTGGCCTTGGGCGCGGCGGCCTCGGCCTCCACGCGGGCAAACCGCTGTTCGCGCATCGCGCGCAGGGCATCCATCTTCGGCGTCGGGTTTTTGCTCATCTCTCCTGATAGCGCGATTCGGTGTGCAGGCCTTCGTCCTTCGCCGATGTCCGGGCGACGTCCGGCGGGATAAGGAGGTATTGCCTCGGCCGAGTTCGGCGCTGCGGCGATGACCGCCAAGAGCCATCGCCGCCGCCCATCCGATCCCGATCCACCGCTCAGATAACCCGTCGTCCCTGGGCATCGATCAACGGCGACCCGTCTTCCTTCGACAACGGCCCAGGCGGCAAATGCTCGAGCAGATCGAGCACCATTTCGCTCGGACGGCATAGTCTGACGCCCCGGCTGGTGCAGACGATCGGCCGGTTGACCAGAATCGGGTGTTGCAGCATCGCGTCCAGCAACCGCTCGCTGCTGACGCCGTCATCCAGCAGACCAAGCTCAGCGGCGGGCGACTTGGTTTCGCGCAATGCCATGCGCGGCGTCAGTCCCGCGGCGGCGAACAGCGCCAGCAATTGCGGCCGGGTCCAGCCGGTTTTCAGATACTCGATTACGGTCGGCGCATAGCCCGCCGCCTCGATGATCGCGAGCACATTGCGCGAGGTGCCGCAGTCGGGATTGTGATGAATGACAATGTCCATGCCGAACTCCTGGACCCTGGATGAGCGATGCCGAAGACGCCAATTAACCGCTCGCCCATGACCGAGCCGTTCGCTGAGGGCGAAACGTGATAGTCTCAGTTTGACTGAACCAAAAGGGGGGCAACGAAATTGTACAATTCGCGAATATTAGCACTGACCATTTTCGCCATTTGCGCTCCGACTATCGCGCAAGCTCAGACGATAGCCGAGAAAATTACAAAATGGGGCCTGGTCGGCTCGTGGAGTGCCGTCGATTGCAGCGGGGGATGTCCCGGTCGATGTTGAAATTGGAAGGCAGGCGTTGCTCACCTTGAGCCGGTAGGCTCGGGGTGTCGAAACCGCAAAGGAGAGCAACGCCATGAAGAAATCTACCACATCTCCCGCCGCCGT
>CANKHJ010000267.1 GCA_947481635.1 Bradyrhizobiaceae bacterium | reverse complement strand
GCCGGCGACGTGTTTCCGCTTATCGGAAATATATCCGCATTTCGGAATGCTAGGCGGCGACGGATCGCATTGTCAACGGACAGAGAATTGCAGTGAAAGAGAACCACCGATGAAAGTGTGCATCTACGGCTTGGGTGCCATCGGCGGCCATATCGCAGCGCGACTCTCGCAGGGCGGCGCCGACGTCTCCGTGATCGCACGCGCCGCGACCGCCGACGTGATCCGGCAGAATGGCCTGCTGGTGAAGACACTCGACGGCGACATCCACGCGAAAGTCACTGTCGCGAGCGATCCGCGCGATCTCGGCGCGCAGGACTTCGTCATCGTCACGGTGAAGGCGCCATCGCTGCCGGATGTCGCGGCCGGCATCGCGCCACTGCTCGGCCCGCAGACGTCCGTGGTCTTCGCGATGAACGGCATGCCGTGGTGGTATTTTCATCGCACCAGCGGACCGATGGCCGAACGCCGCATGCCGCTGATCGACCCGGACGACGCAATATGGAATGCCGTCGGTCCGGCGCGCGCCATCGGCGCGATCGTGAACACTGCCTGCGTCGTGGTCGAGCCGGGCATCATCCAGGTGACCAACCGCACCAACCGGCTGATCCTCGGCGAGCCGGACGGCAACACCTCGACGCGGGTGGAGACGCTCGCGTCGGCAATGCGCACCGGTGGCTTCAACGTCGACGTGACGCCACGCATTCGCGACGAGGTCTGGGACAAGCTCGTGGGAAATCTCTGCGGAGGTCCTTTGGCGGTGCTGGCGTTGAGCAAGGCCAAGGACGTCTACAATGATCCGGTCTGCGACGCGGCGATCCGGCGGCTGATCGACGAGGTCACGGCGATCGCCACCGCGCTGGGATGCGACGTTCGTTCGACGCCGCAGAGCCGCCTCCAGGCCGGCCGCAATCTCGACCACAAGCCGAGCATGGTGCAGGACCTCGAGCGCGGACGCGCCATGGAGATCGACTCCATGATCTCGGTGCCGCTCGACCTGGCGCGTGAACTCGCGGTCCCGACGCCGACGCTGGATCTGATGGCCGCCCTGATCAAGCTGAGGGCGCGTGCCGCCGGTCTCTATCATGGCGCATGACCCAGCCGGAGCGCATCGGGTGCAGACCAGGATCGTGACCCGGGGCGACGTGCAGATCGAAACCTTCGTCGAGGGCGAAGGACCGCTGGTGATCGTGCTCCCGTCGGTCGGCCGCGGCAGTGACGATCTCGACAGCTTTTCCGCCGCGCTCGCCGCCAAGGGCTTTACCGTGGTGCGGCCGCAGCCGCGCGGAATTGGCAACAGCCGTGGCGGCGGCGGCAACATCACGCTGCATGACTATGCCGATGACATGGCGGCGATCATCCGCGCTTTTGGCGGAGCCCCTGCGATCGTCTGCGGCCATGCCTACGGCAACTGGATCGCCCGCATGACGGCGAAAGACCATCCCGATCTGGTCGCCGGCGTGGTGCTGCTCGCGGCCGGCAAGAGGCCGCCCTACCCGGACTGGCTGCAATCCGCGTTGAGGAAATGCAGCGATGCGAGCCTCCCCGAAGCGGAACGCCTGGAGAATTTGAGGATCGCGTTTTTTGCCCCCGGCAATGACCCCGCGCCGTTCCTCACCGGCTGGCATCCGGACGTCGCGACCGACCAACGCAAGGCCGCCGCGGCGACGCCGATTGCCGGATGGTGGGATGCCGGCGGCACGGTACCGATGCTGGAAGTCCAGGCGGCCGATGACCCCTTCATGCCGCCGGAGAACCGCTCCGACCTGCGTCAGGAACTGGGCGCCCGCGTCACATCTGTGCTGATCGACCACGCGAGTCACGCGCTGCTGCCGGAACAACCGGAGCGCGTCGCCCAAGCGGTTGCGGATTTCGCGCGATTCGGCCGCTTTTAAAGACGGTCTCCGCCCGATAGACTGCCCTCCATAAAACATAAGGGAGGGACGACTATGCTCTACCGCGCATTGCCCGCGATCATTGGGCTTGCTGCAGCGCTCGCCTGCGGCTCGGCTCACGCCCAGAACAAAGACACGATCCGGGCGGCAGTCTATCAGCCGATCCCGGTCATCGATCCGATCTACAATCCGTCGCCCGAGACCGGCCTGATCTCCAACATCGTGTTTGATTCGCTGGTGCACTTCGACGGCGACAAGCGTGAATATGTGCCGCTGCTCGCCGAGTCCTACCAGCGGATCGACGGCAAGACCTATGAATTCAAATTGCGCAAGGGCGTCAAATTCCACGACGGCCAGGATTTCGATGCCGACGACGTGGTCTATTCGCTCGAAGCCTTCATCGATCCGAAGAACAACTTCCGGTTCAAGGACAGCCGTTTCGGATGGATCGAAAAGGTCACCAAGATCGACCAGTTCACCGTGCGGATCGAAGCCAAGGAAGTGAACGCGCCGTTCCTGGCCCGCTTCACCTCGACCATTCCGATTTTCCCGGAACACCTTTATCGGCCGCTTGCGAACAAGGGCGACTTCGGCCGCAATCCTGTCGGTACCGGGCCGTACAAGGTCGTCTCGTTCGATCCGGCCAAGGGCGAGATCGTCTACGAGCGCAACGAAGCCTACGCGATGAAAAACGTGCGCAGCGGAGGGGCCACCAAGCGCATCATGGTCTCGTCGATTCCCGACAAGCAGACCCAGATCGCCAAGCTGCTCTCCGGCGGTCTCGACGTGGTGTATGAGGTCGAGACCGACTCGATCCCGTCGCTGCGCGCCAACCCCAACCTTGCGGTCTCGGTCGAGCGCACTGTCTCCTACACTTACATCCAGTTCGACGCGAAGGATCGGTCCGGCATCGGCCACTTCAAGGACAAGCGAGTCCGCGAAGCGTTGCTGAAGGCGATCGACCGTCCCGCCCTGATCAAGGCCTTCGTGCCGCAGGAGCATTGGAACGACAAGCCGCAGCCCGCGATGTGCTACGAGTGGCACATCGGCTGCGCTGCGTCAGTACAGCCCGTGGGTTATGATCCCGAAGGCGCGAAGAAGCTCCTGAATGAGGCCGGTCTTGCAAACGGCTTCGAGGTCTCACTCACCACCTGGGGACCGGCGCGGCGTGTCACCGAGGCTGTCGTCGGCATGTGGCGCAAGGTCGGCATCAATGCCAAGGTCGATGCATCGACCATCGGTGTGTTCGTCCAGAAACGCGCCGACGGAAAGATCCAGACCGCGGTCACGCTGTGGGACAATGGCGTCGCGCAGCCGGATATCGAATCGACGATGTCATTCTTCTTCCTGGATTCTTCACGCGACCTGATCGGCGACCCGCTGCTCTACAAGTCGGTCGACGAGAGCCGCGCGGAGCTCGATCCCAAGAAGCGCGAGGACATCAATCGCGCTGCCTTCGATCGGGTGACGAATGAACGCTACATGATGCCCCTTGTGCCGCTGCCGGCGATCGTTGCGCACCATAAAGACGTGAAGCTCCTTCCCGGCCACAAGAGCCCGGAAGGCATCGAGCTGAATTACATCGGCTGGAAGTAAGCGACCCGCAGGACTGCAAGAGCGCTAAAGCCCTCCCTTCGGGGAGGGCTTTTTTAATTGCGGCCGCTCGGGGCCGTCACGTCGCGCACGCCGTCGCCCATCATGTTGATCGCGATGACGAGGAGGAAAATGGCCGCGCCGGGCAGTTCGATCAGATAGGGCTTGAAGAACATGAAGTTGCGGCCTTCCGCGACCATCAGGCCCCAGGACGGCGTCGGCGGCTGGGTGCCGAGGCCGAGGAATGACAGCGCCGCCTCGACCAGGATCGCGATCGCCATTTCGAGTGTCGCCACCACGATGACGTGGTTGAGCACGTTCGGCAGAATCTCGGTGGCGATGATGCGCGTGTTGGACGCGCCGCAAGCCTTGGCCGCCAGAACGAAATCAGCGGTGCGCACCTGCTGCGTCACGCTGCGCGTGACCACAGCATAACGCTCCCAGAACAGGAAGCCGAGAATGAGGATCAGCACGGTGAGCGAGCCGCCGAACATCGCCACCAGCGACAGCGCGAGCAGGATGCCCGGGAGTGCGAGTTTGACGTTGACGACATACATCACGAAGGCATCGATGCGCCCACCGAAATAACCACCGATGATACCGAGCGTGACGCCGATGATGCCCGAGATCACCGACGCGCCGATCCCGACCATCAGCGAGATCCGCGCGCCGTAGATGATCCGGCTGAGATAGTCGCGCCCGAGCGCGTCGGTTCCGAGCGGATAGTCCCAGCTGCCGCCAGCGATCCAGACCGGATCGATCAGACGGCGGGTCAGGTCCTGGTCGTAAGGATCATGCGGCGCCATCAGCGGTGCGAAGATCGCGACCAGCACGACCACCAGCAGCCAAGAGCCGCCGATGATCAGGCCCCAATGACGGCGCGCGCGGCCGCGCATGACCTCGCCCGGCGACGGCCAGAGGATTTCGGCAGTGCCGGCGACAGCCGCGGGGTCTTTGATCACATCGGTCATGAGGACAACGTCATTTGGCAAGACGGATGCGCGGATCGAGCCACGCGTTGATCAGATCAGATACGAAGGTGAGCAGGATGTAGGCGAACGATACGAAAATGATGATCGACTGCACCACCGGAAAATCCGCCCTGAGGATCGACTGGAACGCCAGTTGGCCGATGCCGTTGAACGCGAATACCGACTCGACGATCACCGATCCGCCCAGCAGGAAGCCGAGCGTAACGGCCGACAGCGAGACCACCGGCAGGATCGCGTTACGCAGCGCATGCTTGAACATGACCGAGACTGGCGACAGGCCCTTGGCCCGCGCGGTCCGGATAAAATCCGCATTGAGCACGTCGAGCATGCCGGATCGCGTCAGCCGCATGAAGGACGGCATTACGGTGAACCCCAGCGTGATGGTCGGCAGGATGAAATGCGCCAGGGTGTCCGAGCCGGTAAACGGCAGCCACCGCAGCGTCACGCCGAACAGCACGATCAGGATCAGGCCGAACCAGAAATTCGGAATCGCCTGGCCGAACACCGCCAGGCCGAGCGCCGTCCGATCGATCCAGGTATTGGCCCGCATCGCTGCGAGGACCCCGAGCGGCACCGCGATGACGATCGCGAAGATGAT
>CANKHJ010000266.1 GCA_947481635.1 Bradyrhizobiaceae bacterium | reverse complement strand
CGCGCTCTTTGCCGGACGGTAAATGCGTGCGGTCATCAGGATCCCCAACACAGCTCTGGCAGCCTGGTCGGGGCAGCAAGATTCGAACTTGCGACCCTCTGGTCCCAAACCAGATGCGCTACCGGACTGCGCTATGCCCCGACACAGGTTGCGTACTGGATTTCCTAGGTTTTTTGATGACCCATGGCAAGCACGTTCGGCGCCGCTGACGGCCGTGACAGGCCGGAAATGACGGCCGCCCCGCGAAAAAAACCCCGCCGAAACGGCGGGGTTTAAGGTTGTGCCATCCGGGGGGGGAATGGGGATGACCGTGCACTTTGAGTATCCGATTCTTCGATCCAGCCGATCATCCATGCGCGAATGGCGGCCATCTGATTAAGCGCCAGCTTGCGGGTACCTCCGCCACGGCTGCATTATGGTGGCCGGGCGACGCACGGCCGCGGTTTATCCCCGGAACCGATTGTGACGTTGAATGTTGTCAGTGCGATTTATCGGGCAGGATTTTTCGTGATGAGAGCGATCCAAGAATTGGGCGTGAGGCTTGATCGCCTGCCGCCCGAGCCGCCGCGATGTGCGCAATGCGATTCGCCGATGGTACTCGCATCATTTCTCCCCACCATGCGTGGAAGAATCGAAGCCAATTTCCGCTGCAATGAATGCGGTCTGGCCGAGCGGATGAACGCTGCAACGGCGTGATACGCGCCGCACATTTCGTGTGACCTGATGCGTCAGCGACGTATCGACGAGATCGTCCGAATGCGCGACGGTGAATGCTGCGGTCAGCCGACCGGAGCCCCGCGTTTGGGATGATCCAGAATCTCCATCAATGCATCGATCGCCGACGGAAAATCCTCCTCCGCGCGCGACACCGACAGACCGTCGCCACGCTTGATCTGAGGAAAATGCTCGAAGCCGCAATGCGGACAGCGCACGCGTGCGAACAGGATGTTGAGACGGCGATGGGTCTGGCCGTCCATTTCGAACCCGGCCTCCAACCGCTGGCCGGTCTTGGGACAATTGAAGGTGAGATTGGTCATTGATGCCTCCTGTCCTCCCTCACCGAGGCTGGCCCGTTATGGTTAATGGCGCGTTAAGCCGCCACTTTGCCGTGCTGGGCCAGTGGGTTAACCGCCTCTCGTCAGCAGGAATCTGGGGATAGCGACGCCACGCCTGCTACAGATGACGCGACTCAGGCTATTTGCCCGTGATGCGCCCTCTCCCCCTCTTCGATAGTCCGCCCTGTGCTGCAATCGGTCTGCCATCCGGACACGACGTGCTGGCATGAGTCTCGACTCCCGGAACAAGACATACGTGGTCGCGAGCGCCATCGTACTCGCGCTCGAACGCCTGAAGGCGGGCGACATCGAGATCCATGACTGGATGGCGGACGCGATCGGTGGCCGGGTGCGTGCCGGCGCGGATTCCGGCGTGTTCGAGCCAGAACGCCTGCGCGACGACGCCCTGCTCCATCTCCTCGGCGAGATGCGTCAGCGGATGGCCGACGTCCAATGAGTTCAATGGGCTGAGCGGTATCCGCGGCGGGTGGACCCAAAAAACAATAGGTGCGCGCCAGCGCAGCCTCTATTGTCGGGACATCAGAGTCAGAGGATTTGGTGATGAGAATTTTGGTCGCGCTGATCGTCGGTATCGCCATCGGCTACGTCGCATTCGCGCCCGGCATGGCGTCGATCAGGCAAGACGGATGGGCCAAGATCAGCGAGCTCACCGGCTCCGGCCAGTCCAGCATGCCAGCCGGGCGATAGACCTCACGCATGCCGGACTGACGCCTCCGGCATCATGAGCCGCGCAACATGCCCGACGAACCCATTCGCAAGCGGATCGAATTCGATCGTGCAACCTGGCACGCGCTCGACCTTCTGGCGCGCGACTCGATGAAGACGGTCCAGGATCTGGTCGACGAAGCGATCGCCGACCTGCTCAAGAAGAAGGGCCGGCCGTCCAACCTCAAGGACGCGCTGACGCTGAGCTCGCGCCGCCTGCCCGCCAACGACGCGGCGCCCAGCAAGCGGCGATAGTCGCTACAGGCGCGGACGCCAGCCCAGCACTGTGGCGTCGATCCGTGTATTGCCCGGCAGGCTGAACCATTCGCCCTCGATGAAGCGGCATTGAAACGGCGGAACGTAAGTGCCGTTGTGATCCTCGCAGAGGATCTGCAATGCGGTATCGATTGGCGGCGGACCGGAATTGAACTCCGAAATGCGATGCTGGCGCGTGGCCATGAAGTCCTCGCCTCTCTCACGCCGTCATCCTGAGGTGCGCGCCCTTGCGCGCCTCGAAGGATGAGCGGGCACTCCGCTGCCACATCTGGGCCGTCGCCCTTCTTGGCTCGGCGAAGACGCCGGGCACCTCAGGGTGACGGACCGAGAGAGTGAGCCCTACCGCCCGCGGAAGATTGGATGCGCCACCTTGTCGCCCGGCTTGATGCCGAGCTTGCGGCTGGTGCCGGCGACCACCTCGAGCACGCCGCGCACGGCGCCGGCCGCGGGGACCATCGCCTCGGACAGCGGCTCGGTATTCTCGGCGATGTTGAGAATGGTGCCGTCGCCGCGGATGAAGATCATGTCGAGCGACACGTAAGTGTTCTTCATCCAGAACGCGACCGGCTGCTCCTGCTTGAAATCGAACAGCATGCCGCGGCCGGCCGGTAGCGACTTGCGGTACATCAGGCCCTGCGAGCGCTGCTCGTCGGTCTGCGCCAGTTCGACCGCGAAGGAATGCACCCGGCCGCCGCTGACGATCTCGAGCGGCTGGGTCGGACCGGGGGTGGAGGTTTGGGCCGTCGCAGCGGTGGCCACCAGACAAACCAACAGCACGGCAGCCGCGGAAACGGCCTGCCGTGCCAATCGGGTGATCATTGCGGACGCTATCGCGGTTGTTGCGCGGATTAGTGCGACGGGGGCCCGTTCGGCCCACCTTCGGGATGAACCTCGGCGGCCATCAGGCCCTTCGGCCCGGGACCGAAGCGGCACATCAGATACTGGCCCGGCCGCAGGTCGGCAAAGCCGAAGCGCCGCAGGGTCTCCATATGAATGAAGATGTCCGGCGTACCGTCGCCGCGGGTGAGGAAGCCGAATCCACGCAACCGGTTGAACCATTTGACCTGCGCCCGCTCGAGCCCACTGGTAGGCGTCACTGTGACGTGGGTGCGTGGCGGCAATTGGGCAGGATGCACCGCGGTCGAGTCATCCATCGACAGGATGCGCAGCACCTGGAGCCCGCGCGGACGCTGCAGCGCCTCGCACACGACGCGCGCACCTTCATACGCGGTCTGAAATCCGTCGCGACGCAGCGCCGTCACGTGCAAAAGCACATCGAGCATTCCGCTGTCGGGAACGATGAAGCCGTAGCCTTTGGAGACATCAAACCACTTGATGACACCCGCCAGCTCGATGACGCTCGTACCGGCTTCGTCCTCAACTCCGACCGTTTGCGGCCTGAGCCCGAGACTACCGGGCGATGCTTTTGGTCCAATCCCGTCGGACACCATGACGAAGCGGGCTGCCTTTCTGGGCGCCTCTTAAATCGGGGCGCTTCGCGAATCTGTTTGTATCTCGAAGATAGACAGGCCGTTGAATCTCGAAAAGGACAAAATCATTCTGCGCACCGAAGGTGTGCATTGCCTGTGTACAATTTCTTTGTCAGGCGCTTCGGCTCGAATCAGTGCGCGATGAACGGCGACAACGCATCGCCGATGTCTTCGCGGACGACGAGATCGGCCAGTTCGTCGAACTCGGTCGGCTCGCGGTTGACGATCACCAGCCGCGCGCCGCTGCGTTTCGCGGTCAGCGGAAAGCCGGCGGCGGGCCACACCACCAGCGACGAACCGATCGCGATGAACAGATCGCACGCGCGCGAAAGCTCCTCGGCGCGGCGCATCGGCACCTCCGGCATTGATTGACCGAAGGAAATTGTCGCCGACTTGATGTGTCCTCCGCATGCCGGACAATCCGGCGCGCGCCCGCCATCGGCATCGAAGCGCTGGCGCACCCAGGGAATTTCATAGCGCGCTGCACAATCGAGACAGGCGGCGAACATCGTGTTGCCGTGCAGCTCGATCACGTGATCGTCAGCGATGCCCGAGGTCTGATGCAGGTTATCGATGTTCTGTGTGATCACGCCCGGCGCCTTGCCGCGCCGGTAGAGGCTGGCCAGCGCCCGATGCCCACGTCCCGGTTGGGCGCCGCCGAATTGATCCTGGATCGCGAAGCGCCGGCGCCAGGTCTCGTCGCGCGCCTCCTGGCTCGCCAGGAATTCATCGAATGGGATCGGCCGGTTCTTGGTCCAATAGCCACCCGGCGAGCGGAAATCCGGAATGCCGCACTCGGTCGAGATACCCGCGCCGGTGAACGGCACCACCATCGACGCGACCTCGATCAGCTCACCGAGCTGCGCGATGGCTGTCTTGAGATCCGGCGCGATCATGGATGCTCCGCATTGTCCCGATCCGGGCGAGGTTCGATCCCACGATTCTATCCGGATCGATGCCCACGGCGCCAGCGAGGGACAAGATTGTCACCGTATTCCAATCGGTCCCACTGTGGCGCGAGGCGATCAACCGTAAATCCGCCCCTGACATCCCTCCGCACTTCGTGCCATCTTGCGCGCCACGTTGCGTCCATCCCCCCGCTAGGAACATGACATGCGATATCTTCACACCATGCTGCGCGTGCGCGACCTCGACGCCGCGCTCGATTTCTACGTCAACAAGCTCGGCCTCACGGTGGCGCGCAAGGTGGAAAGCGAGAAGGGCCGCTTCACCCTGGTATTCCTCGCCGCACCGGAAGACACCGGCCTGGTCGCCGAGAGCGAGAAGAAGGGCCGCACCGCGCCGCTGGTCGAGCTCACCTATAACTGGGACACCGAGGATTACGGCGAGGCGCGCTATTTCGGCCATCTCGCCTACGAGGTCGACGATATCTACGCGACCTGCGCCAAGCTGCAGAAGGCCGGGGTCACCATCCTGCGCCCGCCGCGCGACGGCCAGATGGCCTTCGTCCGCTCCCCCGACAAGCACTCGATCGAGCTGCTCCAGAAGGGCGCCGCCCTGCCCGCCCAGGAACCCTGG
>CANKHJ010000265.1 GCA_947481635.1 Bradyrhizobiaceae bacterium | reverse complement strand
TCCGCGATCTGGAAATCCAGGTCTTCCGGACCAGCGGCTAGCCTGCCGTTCGAGCATGATGTTCTCAGGAAAAGCCGGTCGCCGCACACACGGTTCAGGCGGCTTTTCGGATCATGCAGCGTGACCCTGCCATGTGCCGTCGTTCCGTTCGGCCACGGCCGCGGAATTGTCGTAATTCAGCAACATTTGTTGTAGAAGGGCATCATCTGCTGCTGGCGGATCGCAAACATTTGTGGTTTTTCGGCCGCCCGATCTCTTTGCACTAGCGACAGGGGCCTGATGAACGCCGAGCAAGCCGTTACGATCGCTCGCCGGACCGATGGCATTTTCGGCCGCGTCGGCAAAATCCTCGGCCCGCTTTCGGTCGGCTTCGCGCTGCTCTCCGCATTCGTGACATTCGTCGTTCTGGCCGGGCTGACCTCGATCGTGCCGACCCACGACGTGGTGGTCAGCCTGTTGGAGGTCAATGTCGTCGCCGTGCTGTTTCTGATCGCGGTGATCGGCCGTGAGGCCTGGCAGATCGTCCAGGCCCGGCGGCGCGGCCGTGCGGCGGCGAGGCTCCACGTGCGGATCGTTGCGCTGTTTTCCTTCATCGCCGCGGTGCCGGCGATCCTGGTGGCGATCGTCGCCAGCGTCACGCTGGATCGCGGCCTGGATGCTCTGTTCTCGCGCCAGACCCGCGCGTTGATCGAGAATTCGATGCAGGTGGCGGAAGCTTACGTCAACGAGCAGGCGCGGATGTTGCGTGGCGACATCGGCGCGACCGCCTTTGATCTGACGCGGGCCAAGACTCTGTTCGATCAAAATCGCGATCGATTTCGCCAATTCCTGACGGCGCAGGCCCAGGTGCGTGGATTTTCAGCGGCCATCATGTATGGGTCGGATGTCTCCGTCATCGAGCAGGCCGAACGCAAGACCGATCAGAACCTGATCCTGCCGTCGCGCGAAGGGCTCGCCGTGATCGGCGACACCGAGCCGCAGGTCGCGGTATTCCTCGAAGGCAATTACGTCGCCGCGGTGATCAAGCTGCGCAACTATGACGCCACCTGGCTGTTTGTCGTGCGCATGCTCGACCCGCAAGTAGCGGCGCAGCTTCGCTCAACCCGCGAAAGCGTCTCCGAATATGCCAACATCGAGGCCCGGCGCCTCGGCGTGCAGGTCGCCTTCGGGTTGATGTACACCGTGATCGCCCTGATCGTGCTGCTCTCGGCGGTTTGGATCGGGATCAATTTCGCCAATTATCTGGTTTCGCCAATCCGGCGGCTGATCGGCGCGGCACAGGCGGTGTCGTCGGGCGATCTCTATGTCCAGGTCCCGACCCGCAGCTCCGAGGGCGACCTCGCGCAGCTCGGATCGACCTTCAACAAGATGACGCAAGACCTGCGCACCCAGCGCGATGACCTGGTGCGGGTGAGCGACCTGATCGACAGCCGGCGACGTTTCACTGAAGCCGTGCTTGCCGGCGCGAGTGCCGGCGTGATCGGGGTCGGTGCCGATGGAGGCGTCAGCATTCTCAATCGATCGGCGGAGAAGCTGATCGGTGCCGCCGAGGCGGATGCGCTGGGCCGACCGCTGGCCGAGGTCGTGCCGGAACTCGCCGACATGATCGCCAATGCGCGCTTTGGGCAACAGCGGCTCGCGCAAGGACAGATCACCATCAGCCGCGAGGGGCGCGAACGCAATCTGTCGGTCCGGGTCACCAGCGAGCAATCGCCCGATGCCGAACATGGCTATGTGGTGACGCTCGACGACATCACCGAGCTGGTCGCGGCGCAGCGCACCTCAGCCTGGGCCGACATTGCCCGCCGCATCGCGCATGAGATCAAGAATCCGCTGACGCCGATCCAGCTTTCCGCCGAGCGCCTGAAGCGCAAGTACCTGCATACGATCAAGGACGATCCGGCGGTGTTCCTGCAATGCACCGACACGATTGTGCGCCAGGTCGACGATATCAAGCGGATGGTCGATGAATTCTCCCGCTTCGCCCGCATGCCGAAAGCTGTGATCACCGAAGAGGATGTCGCAGACACTGTTCGCCAGGCAACCTTCCTGCTGCGGGTCGCCCATCCCGAGATCGATATCGAAGCTGAAATCGCCGAAGATCCAATGCCGGCGCGCTTCGACCGCCGGCTGATCTCGCAGGCGCTCACCAACATCATCAAGAACGCAACTGAAGCGGTTGCCGCGGTGCCACCGGCCGAACTCGACCGAGGCCGCATCGACGTCACCGCGATGCGTGACGGTCAAGACATCGTCATCGACGTCGTCGACAATGGCATTGGCCTGCCGAAAGAGAACCGTAATCGTCTGCTGGAGCCCTATGTCACCACGCGCGAGAAGGGAACCGGGCTCGGCCTCGCCATCGTCGGTCGAATTCTGGAAGAACACGGCGGCGGCATCTCGCTCGACGATGCATCCGCGAAAATTCCAGGGCAGCGCGGCGCCTGGGTAAGACTGCGCTTTGCCGCCGAACTCGCCGCAACCGAACCTGAACTCAACAAAGTCGCGAACCTGCAACGCACGAATTAGAACAGATATGGCCTCGGACATTCTCATTGTCGACGACGAAGTGGATATTCGCGAACTCGTCGCGGGTATTCTCCAGGACGAAGGTTATACGACGCGGACCGCGCGCGACAGCGACGACGCGCTTGCTGCCATCGCATCGCGACGGCCCGGATTGTTGTTCCTCGATATCTGGTTGCAGGGCAGCCGGCTTGACGGACTGCAATTGCTTGAATCCATCAAGGCGACGCATCCCGAACTGCCGGTCGTAATGATCTCCGGACACGGCAATATCGAGACCGCCGTCGCCGCGATCAAACGCGGCGCCTATGACTTCATCGAAAAGCCGTTCAAGGCGGATCGTCTCGTGCTGGTCGCCGAGCGCGCGCTGGAGACGTCGCGGCTCAAGCGCGAGGTCAAGGAGCTCAAGCAGCTTGCGCCGGCGGCGACGTCGCTGGTCGGACGCTCCGGGATCATGAATCAGTTGCGCGCGACCTTGGAAAAGGTCGCCCCGACCAATAGCCGCGTGATGGTGGTCGGTCCGTCAGGCGCCGGCAAGGAATTGGTGGCGCGCGCGATTCATGCCGGTTCGGCGCGTGCCAGTGGGCCCTTCGTGGTGATCAACGCCGCCGCCATCGTGCCCGAGCGGATGGAGACCGAACTGTTCGGCGTCGAGCGCACCAATGGCAGCGAAGAGCGTCACGTCGGCGCACTCGAAGAAGCCGATGGCGGCACGCTATTCATCGACGAGATCGCGGATATGCCACGCGAGACCCAGAACAAGATTCTCCGCGTGCTGGTCGACCAGACGTTTCAGCATGTCGGCGGCGGCAATAAGATTTCCGTGGACGTGCGCATCGTCTCGTCCACCAGCCGCAACATCGAATCCGAGATCGCCGCCGGAAAATTCCGCGAAGATCTCTACCACCGGCTCTCGGTGGTTCCGATCCGGGTGCCGCCACTGAAGGAGCGACGCGAGGATATCGTGGACCTGGTCGGCTATTTCATGGAGCAGATCTCGCAGACCACCGGCCTGCCGCAGCGCCTGATCGGCGACGACGCGATGGCGGTGCTGCAATCGCATGACTGGCCGGGCAACGTGCGCCAGCTGCGCAACAACGTCGAACGGCTGATGATCCTGGCCGGCGGCGGCGCGGATGCGGTGATCACGGCCGCGATGCTGCCGCAGGATGTCGGCTCGATGGTGCCCTCGATGCCGAACGCCAATGGCGGCGAGCATCTGATGGGGATGCCGCTGCGCGAAGCGCGCGAGGTGTTCGAGCGCGAATACCTGGTCGCGCAGATCAGCCGCTTTGGCGGCAACATCTCGCGCACCGCGGAATTCGTCGGTATGGAGCGCTCGGCGCTGCACCGCAAGCTCAAGGCTTTGGGGATCGACTGAGCATGTCGCGGGTCGCTTACGTCAACGGCCGCTATCTGCCGCATGGCGGCGCGATGGTCCATATCGAGGACCGCGGCTACCAGTTTTCAGATGGCGTCTACGAAGTCTGCGAGGTGAGGGGCGGGCGCCTGGTCGACGAGCGCCGGCACGTGGCGCGGCTGGAGCGCTCGCTCACCGAGTTGCGCATCCGCCTGCCGATGTCGATCGCCGCGCTAGGGGTCGTGCTGCGCGAGACCATCGCCCGCAACCGCGTGCGCGACGGCATCGTCTATCTCCAGGTCACACGCGGCGTGGCGCGGCGCGATCACGCGTTTCCATCAAGCGACGTCGTGCCCGCCATCGTCGTCACCGCGCGCAGCCTCGACATCGCCGGCAATGAGCGCACGGCCGAGGAGGGGATTGCCGCCATCACGGTGCCGGAGAATCGCTGGGACCGCGTCGACATCAAGGCGGTTGCGTTGCTCCCCAATGTCCTCGCCAAGCAGGCCGCGCGCGAGCGCGGCGCCAAGGAAGCCTGGTTCGTGGACCGGGACGGGTTCGTCACCGAGGGCTCTTCGACCAATGCCTGGATCGTAGTGGGCAATACCGTCGTGACCCGCCCGGCCGACCGAGGCATCCTGCGCGGCATCACCCGAACCGTCCTGGTCGACGCGATCGCGGCCGAGGGCCTCACGCTGGACGAGCGGCCATTCACCGTGGCCGAGGCGCTGGCGGCCCTGGAGGCCTTTTCCACCGCCGCCAGCCTGCTGGTGATGCCGATCGTGCGCATCGACGACCAGCCGATCGGTAATGGCGCCCCCGGCCTGGTGGCGAGTGCGTTGCGACGCCATTTCCATCGCTTTGCCGAATTTTCCTGAACGCCAGAGGCGTTTCCGGATCGCCAGCGCCGCGTTATGCCCGTGATCACGGCAAGTTGTGCTTGCGCAGGCCGTAGCCGTGCCCTCTAATACGGCGGCCAAGTCCTCGCGGTTCGGTTTCGAACGGGGATGCGTAGACTTGGCCGAAGAAGCTGGTGGGCTATGAACCCCCTGGCCAATAATGGAAAAGGTCGATGGCGGCCGACCGCTCGCAAAATCTTCAAGACACCTTCCTCAATCACGTTCGCAAGGCGAAAACTCCTCTCACCATTTTTCTGGTCAATGGAGTGAAGCTGCAGGGCGTCGTGACCTGGTTCGATAATTTCTGCGTGCTGCTGCGGCGGGATGGGAATTCTCAGCTCGTCTACAAGCACGCCATCTCGACCATCATGCCGGGTCATCCGATCCAGCTGTTCGAG
>CANKHJ010000264.1 GCA_947481635.1 Bradyrhizobiaceae bacterium | reverse complement strand
GTGTCGTTTCCGCAATCCGGGGCATAGGTAGGAGCTATGCATACCTGAAAACACGAGAGCATCGCCATGACGGCTTCACGCCTCACGTGCTATGGACGTCGGACGTGCGGCCGGCCGGCCTTCAGGAAACAACTTTTGGAGACACTATTTTCCATGGCAATGACCGGATCTGACACCGTGCTTCCGATCAGAGAATTTCCTGGCGGCGCGGCCTTGGGCGCGCTGGTAATTCCACCGTCTTCCACCACCCGTCCGTATGTCGACAACCTCAAGGCCGGCAAGCTCAGCCTGCAATGCTGTTCCGACTGTCGGCGGCATCGCAATCCGATCGCGCCGGTGTGCCCCTATTGCGGCAGCAGCGCTTACGAGTGGACAGCATCGGAAGGAACCGGCTCGGTGGTCAGTTGGGTGCGTTACCCGCGCAGCTACCTTCCGGAGTTTGAACGACTGGTCCCCTACGTGGTGCTGTGTGTCGAACTCACTGAGGGCGTCCGCATGTTCGGCCGGCTGGCCGACACCGATGCCGAACCGCAGATCGGCATGGCGGTCTCGGCGATCATCGAACGCTGGACCGACGACGGCCATGCGCCTGCCTTCGTGCCCGACGATATGAGGCGTTGATGCGCGCGGCCGTCCTTCATGCCCCTGGCCCACCGTCGGCATTTTCGCTGGAAGACATCCCGATGCCAGCGGTCGGCCGCAACGACGTTCTGGTGGCGGTCGCCGCGTGCGGCGTGTCCTCCAAGGATGTGGTGGAGCGCAACGGCACCTATCGGCGCGACATGGCCTTCCCGATCGTCATCGGCATGGAAATCAGCGGACGCGTGGTCGAATGCGGCGCCGACGTCTCCGACTTCAAGGCCGGCGACTTCATCTGCACCAAGGCCTTCTCGAGTTGCGGCCGCTGCCGCTATTGCCGCAACGGGCGTGAGACGACCTGCCTCAAGCGCCGTCCGGTGCGCGGCGGTTATGGCGAGTTTGCTGCGATCGACGCCGATGCCTGCGTGCGGGTGCCGCCCGGCATTCCATTCGAGGTCAGTTGCACCCTTGGTCCCGGGGCCGGCGTGGCGCTGAATGCGGTCCGCGACACCGCGCATGTCCAGCTCGGCGAGACGGTCCTGGTGACCGGAGCCACCGGCGGGGTCGGGCTGCCGGCGATGCAACTGGCCAAGCTGGCGGGGGCACGCGTGATCGCCGTGACCCGAAATGACCAAAAAAAGGGCGGTCTGGTCCAAGACGGCGCCGATGAAGTTGTGGTGGCATCGTCCGGAGAAGACTTTTCGAAGGCCGTTCGGGCCCTGACCGACGGCCTGGGGGTGGACGTGGTGATCGATACCGTTGGCAGCCGCATGTTCAAGGCCAGTTTCGATAGCCTCGCCATGCATGGACGTTATGCAACGGTAGGACAGCTCTTCGGTGAAGATACTTCGATCAATCTGGCCCGGATATTCTTCAAGCGCGCCGAGATTCTCGGCGTCGGCAGCGTCAGCCGGACGCAATTGGAAGACGTGGTCAATCTCGTGGCCCGAGGCCGTCTGATGCCCCGGATCGCGCGAACTTTGCCGCTCGAAGACATTGCTTTGGCCCATGAATTGGTCGAAAGCGGCGAAATGTCCGGGCGCGTCGTGGTCGTGCCGAACAAGCAGTGAGAAAGGATCGAACATGAGCGGTGATGCACGTCTGAGAGAGATCTACGAGCGGTCGGTCGCAGCGTTGCGCCAGGTCGTGACCGACATGAAGATCACGGAAGATGAACTCCACCTCGCCGGCCACTACTTCAACAGGCTCGGTCAATCCGGCATGTGCCCGAGCCTGCTCGATGTCGCCTTCGCAATGACCAGCATCGACGCATCGCGCCAGGATTTCGGCGGCACGCGACCGAATTTGGAAGGTCCCTATTACCTGCCGGATGCGCCGTTGCGCGCCGACGGCGTGTTGTTCGAGAAGGCGCCCGCGCCCGACGCACCGATCCTGACACTGACCGGAAGCGTCGTCGATGCCGAAACCGGGAAGCCAATCCCCGGCGCCGAGCTCGACCTCTGGCACGCGGATGAAAACGGCATTTACGATCGCGAAGGCCCATTCCTGCGCGGGCGGATCCACGCCGACCAGAACGGGCGTTATCTGTTGCGCACCGTCGTTCCCAACGACTATTCGGAGCACGACACCGATCCGATCGGCGAATTGTTCCGCGCGATGGGACAAGGCAATACCCGCGCCGCCCATATCCACGTGAAGATCCACGTCGACGGCGCCGAACAATTGATGACCCAGTTGTTCATTCCGCATTCCAGGGTGCTCGACACCGATTACGTCGTCGGAGCGGTCAGCGACGACCTGCTGCTGAAGCTGGAGGACGCGCCGCCGGTGGCCGGACAAGGCCCGCAATACACCGCAAAGTTTGACTTCGTGGTTCGTCGGCACGCGGCGCGTCAAGCGGCCGAATGACGGTGACGACCTCGACGGTCGCGGGGCGCTAGAATGTTTGACGGACCGCAGAAACTCCGCGCCTTGCTGAAGGGCGGGCGATTGATCGCCGCGCCCGGCGCGCTCGACGCGCTCACCGCGCGCATCATCGAGAATATCGGATTCCCTGCCGTCTATCTCGGCGGCAACGCGATGGGCCTGCATCTCTGCGCCGGCCAGCCGATGGTCACGATGACGGAAACCGTCGACTGCGCGCGACGCGTGCTCGGCGGCATCGAGGTCCCCTTGATCGTCGATGCCGGCGCCGGGTTCGGGGAACCGGCGCACACCCACCGGGCCGTGCGCGAATTGGAGCGGACCGGGATTGCCGCGATCCACATCGACGATCAGCCCTATCCGAAGCGCGCGCATTATCACATCGGCAAGGGCGGTCTCGTGCCGATCTCAGAAGCCGTCGACAAGCTGTCGGTGGCGCTGGCGGCGCGGCGCAACAAGGATTTCCTGATTTTTGCGCGCACCGATGCGTTGCGTGTCACCAAATCGATCGACAGCACCATCGAACGCTGCCGCGCCTATGCCGCGGCAGGCGTCGATGCGTTGATGGTGCTGGATCTCGCGCCGGAACAAGCGGCTGCGATCCGGAGGGAAGTCCCAGGGGTTCCGCTGGCGTGGTTCGTCTCGCCCGCAACACCTGCGCCCAGCCTGAAGGATCTCGAGGCGGCCGGATTCCAGATGGCACTCTACCCATTCAACACCGTCGCGGCTGTTGTCGAGGCGGTTACCAGCACCTGGGCCGAACTGCATACCAACGGGCGTCTCGCCCAATCGCCGGCCACTAACGCAAAGCTGCGCGACTCGGTGCAGCACCTGATCGGCATGCCGACCTATTGGGAGATCGAGAAACGCGGCGCTGACGATACCGGCAAGGGGACTCGATGAACAACGCAGCGCCTGCAAAGACCATCGTACCCGCGGGACCACGCAGCCGCACCCTCGGCGGTCTCCTCAAGGAGATTGCCGACCTCACGCCGAACGCGCCGGCGCTGTTCTACCATGGCGACGTCATCTCTTACGCGCAGCTCTATGCGGAATCGGTGCGCGCGGCCAAGGCGATGCTGGCGCTCGGCATCCGGCGCGGCGATCGCGTCGGCGTGCTGCTCGGCAATCGGCCCGAATGGCTGATCATGAGTTTCGGCGCGGCCCATATCGGTGCCGTCTTTGCGCCGATGAATACCTGGTACAAGCAGACCGAGCTCGCCTGGGCGATCCGTCACGGCGGCCTGCGGCTGCTGGTGTCGGCGTCGCGCTTCATCAAGACCGACTACGCCGCGCTGTTCAATCTGATGATTCCCGAATTGCGCCGCGCAACGCCGGGCTCGCTGCGCGCGGAGTCGTTTCCTCAGCTGACCGCGCTCGCCTTTGTCGGGCCCGCTCCGGATGGCGCGCTGAGCTGGGACGGATTGCTTAATCTTGCATCGAGCGTGACCGACGCAGCCTTTCAAGCCGCGACCGCCGCGGTCACGCCGGACGATACGGCATTCATCCTCTACACATCCGGCAGCACCGCCGAGCCGAAGGGCGTGTTGCTGCAGCACGGCCATGCCATCGAGAACGGCTTCGACATGGGCGAGCGCCGCTTCGTCAACGCGCAGGACCGGGTCTGGCTCGGCACCCCGCTATTCTATTCGCTTGGGTCGATCAACGCGATGCCGGTCGCATTGACGCATGGCGCGTCGATCGTGCTGCAGGATCATTTCGAGCCGGGCGCCGCGATCGAGACCATCCGCACCACCGGCGCGACGGTCTATTACGGTACCGGCAACATGACGAGCGCGATGCTCGACCATCCCGACTATGAGCAGCGCAAGATCGCGACGCTCAAGAAGGGCAACGCCGGGACTTATCCGGAATACAAGCGGATGACGCTGGTCGAAATGGGCATCTCGCTGGCGTCGTCGGCATACGGCCTGACGGAATCCTATGGCAATGCCACCGTGGCCCACGCCGATGATCCGATCGAAGCTAAGATCGCGACCAACGGTACACCGCTTCCCGGCACCGAATTGCTGATCGTCGATCCGACGACGCAACGGCCGCTGGCCCAGGGAGAGACCGGGCTGATCCTGCTGCGCGGCCATGTCGCGCAAGGCTATTACCAGAATCCGCAAGAGACGCAGCGCTCGTTCCGCGCGGACGGCTTCTTCGATACCGGCGACCTCGGCCATCTCGACCCCGCCGGGCGATTGATCTTCCACTCGCGCCTCAAGGAAGTGATCAAGAGCGGCGGCATCAATGTCTCGCCGCTCGAAGTCGAGCAATTGCTGGCGCAGCATCCGCACATCCGCGAAGCCTATGTTGTCGGTGTTCCCGATAAGACGCGCGGCGAGCTGATCGTCGCCTTCGTCGATGCCAAGCAGAAGGTCAGCGAGGCGGAGGTGCGCGAATTCGCGAAGGAGCGCGCGGCCTCGTTCAAGACGCCGCACCACGTGCTGTTCCGGACCGAAGCGCAATTGCCCCGGCTGGCGACCGGTAAAGTCGCCAAATACCGCCTGGTGGAGGACGCCATCGCCGAACTCGGCCTCTGATCGGCCCGCGTTCAGGCGTAGCCGTGCCAGACGGAACTTCCATCGGCGAGCGTGCCCCTCTCAAGAATCGTTCATCTCCCGCCGATGACGTGAAACCCACGGTTGCGTGAGCCCTGGGACGTGGCAATACGGCCATTGCAATTTTTTTGGCGTGGTGTTTGCATGAGTGGGCACGAGGGAGCGTCAACCGCCCCGATAGGGACCCTGCCCGTGGGGAGGGTCCCGCCGTTGCAGCGGCGTTTCGCTGCCACAGGGAGATAACTGTAACTAGATG
>CANKHJ010000263.1 GCA_947481635.1 Bradyrhizobiaceae bacterium | reverse complement strand
TCTCCCCGCTTGCGGGGAGAGGTCGGCGCGCCAGCGCGCCGGGTGAGGGGGAGTTTCATCACGCGCGGTGCGAGACATCAGCCCCCAAATGCTCAAGGCGCGCTTGCTTTGAACGAAGCCGTTTGGAGTTGCGACACCGCGGACCGCCGAGAGCCCCCCTCACCCGGATCGCTGACGCGATCCGACCTCTCCCCGCAAGCGGGGAGAGGTAAGAAAGCCAGCGCTCACGGCTTCAAACGCACGGTCAGCCGCGCGGCATCGGGAACACCGGCTTCGCCGAGGCGAAACCGCTCGGGAAGATCACCTCGATCTCCTTGCCGATCACCTGGGTGTTGACCGGCGCCGCACCTTCGTTCTGGCCGTTGACGAACTTGGTCGGCCCATAGGGCATCACGTGGCCGCTGAAGGTCGAGCTCCCCAGCGCCTCGATCACCTTGGCGCGGTCGGCGCTGCCGGCGCGTTCGAGCGCATCAGCGACCAGCAGAATGCAGGAATAGTTCATGAACACCTCGTAGGTGTAGAACCCGCCCTTGTCCTCGACCTGCTTGCGCAACGCGGTGGATTTTGGATTCTTCGGGTCGAACCAGTGATTGCAGTCCATGATGAATTCCGCGGCCTCGGGGAATTCCTTGACGAATTTGTACGACGAGGCGGCGCCGCCGAGCACCGAATAGATGCCCTTCGGCCGCACCCGTTGCTGCTGCATGGTGCGCGCGAACAGCACGTATTCGTCGTAATAATTCGCCGGAATGACGAGGTCGGGGTTATGCGCCTTGATCTTCAGCACGACGTTGTTGAAGTCGCGCGTCGGGGTCGGATGCGGAATGGTCTCCAGCACCTGGAACCCGCGTTCCGGCAACTGCGTGCCCAGGAGCTTCGCCAGCCCCGCTCCGAATGCCGAATCCTCATGCACGATCACCACGGTCTTGGCGGTCTTGCCGGCCTGGTCGTTGATCAGCACCAGGTTCTCGATCGCGGTCTTGGTGATGACGCCGAAGCCCGGGCCGAACCGGAACGTGTTCTTCAGCCCGCGCGTCACGATGCTGTCGACGACGCCGACATCCACCACATAGGGCAGGTCGTAGCGCGCCGCGGTCTGGCTCGCGGCGAGGCAGATCGCGCTGCCATAGCCGCCGACGATCGCCGCGACGCCGGCCGAATTCATTTTCTCGACCTCGGCGCTGCCGCCGTCGGGGGTCGATTGCGCGTCGCCCAGGACCGGCTCGATCTTCGCGCCGCCCAGCGCCTTGATGCCGCCGGCCGCGTTGATCTGTTCGATGGCGGCGAGCGCGCCGATACGGCCCTGCTGGCCGGAATAGGACAGGGCGCCGGACACCGGATGCAGCACGCCGAGCTTCACCGGCGCGCCTTGCGCGCGCAGCACCGATGGCGCGCTCACCGCGCCGGAAGCCAGCGCGGTAACGCCCAGCGCCGAGGTCTGAAGAAACTTGCGGCGGCTCACTCCAGTCAATCGCTGCGACATAGAACCCTCCCGTTTGTAGATTTAAGCAGACCAGCATAGATCGGCACCGGCGCTTGTCATAGCCTCCCGCCGGGAAAGCGCCTCAATCACCGGTCGTCGCCCTCCGCGAAAGCGGGGGGCCCAGTACGCCGTGAAGAACGATCAAGGCAATGTCTCTCCGACTTTCCATCGATAGGCCGCGGAATACTGGACCCCCCGCGGGAGCCTGTCATCGGGCGGGCCGAAGGCCCGACCCGTTGGCGGGGGGTGACGAGCTGTGGGTTGGCGCGAGATGGGATCATCCGATTCAATCGAAGTGAACCTCGCGTCAATCGTTCATGCTGATATCCGTGAACAGGAACCCTGCCGGCGTTTTCGTAAACACGAAGATTTTGTCGCCGCAGAAGATGAAATAATTGTCGTTGTTCAGGCCGTCGCGCTGGTAGACGGCTTTGCCGCGCTGGAGGCACGCGCGATTTTTCGCCGTGAAGTCGACCTTGTAGACCTTGTCACGGAATTGGGCGGCGTCGGACGTATTGCTGTCTTTCATGAACGGCAGCTGGGTCATGCCGGCGACGGCGGCGGCATCGTTGGCCTTCAGCGCCGCACGAAATTTCGCGATGAAACCTTCGAACTCCTTCTGCACGGCGGGGGTGGCGATGGGGTCCTTTGGCGCCATCGCCTGCCTTGGCGCCGCTTGGGCGGCGCCAAGGACAAGGTGCGTCAGAGCGGCAGCGAGTATAATTCGCGATAGATTCTTCATTGTCAGTCCTCCGATCGCTTTATAATAGCCTTCCGCCCCCGCCACCCGGACCACCCTTCGGCATGATCGCGCCTCAAACCCTGTTCGACAAGCTCTGGGCGAGCCATGAAATCGCCCGCCGCGAGGATGGCGAAGCGCTGCTCTGGGTCGATCGCCACTATGTCCATGAGGGCTCGTTTCACGCTTTCAGCCAGGTGAAGGCGCGCGGCCGGCCGGTCGCGGAACCCGGGCTGACTTTCGGCGTCGCGGACCATTACGTCCCGACGCGCGGTTCGCGCCGCGCCATCGCCAATCCCGAGATCGCGCGCATGGTGCGCCAGGTCGAGGAGAACACGGCCGCCAACCATGTGACGCTGTTCGGCCTCGACGATCCCCGCCAGGGCATCGTCCATGTCGTCGGGCCGGAGCAGGGGCTCACCTTGCCGGGCCTGCTGATCGGGTGCGGCGACAGCCACACCTCGACCCATGGCGCGCTCGGCGCCTACGCCTTCGGCATCGGCGCATCGGAAGTCGCCCATGTGCTGATGACCCAGACGATCTGGCAGCGCAAACCGACGCGGATGCGGGTCACGGTCGACGGCAAAGTGGCGCCCGGCATCACCGCCAAGGACATCGTCCTCGCCATCATCGCGCAGATCGGCGCGGACGGCGCGACCGGCTGCGCCATCGAATTCGCGGGCGCGGCGATCCGCGGATTGTCGATGGAGGGGCGGCTGACGCTCTGCAACATGTCGATCGAGGCCGGCGCGCGCTGCGGCATGGTGGCGCCGGACGCGACGACTTTCGCGTATCTCCGCGGCCGTCCCTACGCACCGGCCGGCGCGGATTTCGACCGGGCGGTGAAGCAATGGTCGGCGCTGGTCACCGACGGCGGCGCGGCGTTCGACCGCGAGGTGACGCTCGACGCCGCCGCCATTGCGCCGATCGTCACCTGGGGCACCAGCCCCGAGGATGCGCTGCCGATCGACGCCAGCGTCCCAGACCCCGCGCGCGAGCCGGACGAGGCGCGCGCCGATTACCTGCGCGGCGCGCTCGCCTATATGGGCATCGCGCCCGGCCAGAAGCTGACCGACGTCGCGGTCGACCGCGTCTTCATCGGCTCCTGCACCAATTCGCGGATCGAGGATCTGCGCGCCGCTGCCGCCGTGCTGGCGGGACGTGTCAGCAAGGTGCCCGGCCTGGTCTCGGCGGGCTCGTCGCTGGTCAAGCGCCAGGCCGAGGAGGAGGGGCTCGACCACATCTTCCGCAATGCCGGCCTCGAATGGGGCGAATCCGGCTGCTCGATGTGCGTCGGCATCAATGGCGATCTGGTCGCGCCGGGCGAGCGCTGTGCCTCCACCACCAACCGTAATTTCCGCGGACGCCAGGGGCCCGGCGCGCGCACCCACCTGATGTCGCCGGCGATGGTCGCGGCGGCTGCGGTCACCGGACATCTCGCGGACGTCCGGGTTTTGATGGCAGGGCGAAAAATCTGATCATGGAAAAGCTCGTCAGCCTCACTGCCAGCGCCTGTCCGCTCAACGTCGCCAACCTGAACACCGATCAACTGCTGCCGGCGCGCTTCCTCAAATGGCCGCGCTCCGCCGGAATCGGCAAGGTGCTGCTGCATGATCTGCGCTTCGATGCCGAACAGCGCGAGCGTCCCGACTTTCCACTCAACCGGCCGGCGTGGCGCGATGCCAAGATCGTCGTCGGCGGCCGTAATTTCGGCTGCGGGTCCTCGCGCGAGGCGGCGGTCTACGCGCTTTATGACTATGGCGTGCGTTGCGTGATCGCGCCCTCGTTCGGCGACATCTTCTCCGGCAATGCGATCCAGAACGGATTGCTGACCGCGATCGTCTCGGACGATGATGCGGCGGCGCTGATGGCCGCGCTCGAAGCCAAGCCTGACCAGCCGGTCACGGTCGATCTGGAGCAGCAGATCATCCTTTGCGGCAATACCACGTATCCCTTCACCGTCGATCCGGTGCGGCGGATGCGATTGCTCAATGGCTGGGACGACATCGACATCACCGACAGCTATCGCGACCGGATCGCGGCGTTCAAGGCGGACGACCGGACGCGCCGCCCGTGGGCTACACCGCGTGCGACGTCGTGATGGTCCGATGAAAACCGTTCCGCATGTCGTGATTGCCGGCGCCGGGCCGGTCGGGCTCACCGCCGCTTTGCTGCTCGGCAGCAAGGGCATTCGCGTCACATTGCTCGAATCCGCCGGCAAGCTCTCCGAGGAATTGCGCGCCTCGACCTGGCATCCGCCGACGCTCGACATGCTGGCGCCTTATGGCATCACCGCAAAGATGCTGGCCAATGGTTTGATCTGTCCGAGCTGGCAGATCCGGATGCATCCGTCCGGCGAGCGCGCGGTGTTCGACCTCTCGATCCTGAAGGACGACACCGACCATCCCTTTCGGCTGCAATACGAACAGGCGAAATACTGCCACGTGATCTACGACGCGATCGCGGCGCTGCCGAATGTCGCGGTGCTGTTTTCGACCGCGGTCACCGGATTGGAGCAGGCCGCGGATGCGGTGAATGTCCTGGCCGCGGCGCCGGACCAAGACCTGATCCTCACGGCCGATTACGTGATCGGCGCCGACGGCGCGCGCAGCGTGGTGCGCAAGTCGCTCGATATCGACTTGTCCGGCGACATGTATCCGGAGACCACGATCCTCGCGACCACCCATTTCCAGTTCCAGGAGCGGCTCGAAGGCCTGTCCAACGTGACCTATTGCTGGAAGCCGGAAGGCACCTTCAGCCTGCTGCGGCTTCCGGGCGTCTGGCGCGCCAGCCTCTATCCGCGCGAAGGCCAGAGCGTCGAGCAGGCGCTCACCGAGGAGGGACTAAAGGACCTCCTGAACGACATCGTTCCGGATGCCCGCATCGACGTGCTCGAGACGCGGCCTTATCGGATCCATCGCCGGCTGGCGTCTGCCTATCGCAAGGGCCGCGTGTTTCTCGCCGGCGACGCCGCGCATCTCAACTCGCCCTCCGGCGGCATGGGCATGAATGGCGGGCTGCATGACGTCTTCAATCTCACGGAGAAATTGATTGCCGTCCTCCAAGGCGGCGCCGATGAGAAGGTGTTCG